>NZ_PJQQ01000009.1:0-158542 GCF_002858665.1 Pseudomonas sp. FFUP_PS_473 | reverse complement strand
CTGAACCGCCGTGTACGGAACCGTACGCACGGTGGTGTGAGAGGACGGCGGGTGTGAACTCGCCTCCTACTCGATTTATAGGGGACTCACGTACGCGGCGCCTGCATCCTTGGCATTTCAATGCCATGTTCATGCACCCGTCGGTACAACGTCGCCCGCGAGATTCCCAGCGCGCGCGCAGCATCACCCGGTTTCCAACGATGACGCACCAGCGCGTCAAGCAGCACTTGCCGCTGCGGGCTGACCCGCTGCTGCTCGGGTGCCGGGCACTGCGCACCGCGCACGTCCAGCGGCAGGTCCTCCACCTGCAAGGTGCCGGCACTGCATACGGCACAGGCATACCGCAACACCTGCCGCAGTTGACGCAGATTACCCGGCCAGCGGTAGCTCAACAGGCACTCCAGCGCCGCCGCCCCAAGCCCCACCTGCACACCACAGGCTTTCGCCTCTTCTTCCAGCACCTGATTGATCAATACCAACAAGTCACTACGCTCGCGCAACGGCGGCAGTTCAAAACGGGCGTTGGCCAACCGATAGTACAGGTCCTCTCGAAAACTGCCCGCAGCCACCATTGCAACCAGGTCGCGGTGCGTGGCGCAGATCACCTGAATATCCACCCGCTCACGCCGTGAAGCCCCAAGAGGGGCCACTTCACCCTCAGCCAGCACCCGCAGCAAACGCGTTTGCAGACCTAGCGGCATGTCACCGATCTCGTCGAGAAACAGCGTACCGCCATCAGCCTGCTGCAGCAGCCCACGCATCCCTTTGGTCGAGGCCCCCGTGAAGGCTCCGGCGACGTAGCCGAACAACTCACTCTCGATCAGGCTCTCGGGGATTGCCGCACAGTTGAGCGCCACAAAAGGCCCTTCCGCTCGCGCACTGCGCTGATGCAACTGGCGGGCAAAAACCTCCTTGCCCGAGCCTGTCTCACCCTGGACCAGCACCGCCAGGTTGCAGTCCTTGACCCGCGTCGCCAGGCGCAAGGCTTCCGTCACTCGCGGATCGACCGCAAGCTGTCCAATTCGGGTCGCCCGCCGCACTGGCTGGCGTCGTGGCGAACTGACCCGGGCGTGTACTTCGCCACCGGCGGCAGTCCAGTTCAAACGCTGGGCCGCCTCGTCGGTCGCGGCCCGCAGGGTCTCCAGGTCGAACAACTGGCCAATGTGCTCCGGCACCTGCCCGCACTGCTCAAGCACCACCCGCCGGGCCACACTGTTGAGCGCCTGCAAGCGCCCGTCGGCATCCCAGGCCAGGAGAAAATCTGGCTGGCTGTCGACGTAGCCAGGCGCACTGTGAGCGCGCAACACCCAATGCTGTTCGGCGTTGTGCATGAAAAAGGCGTTCTCGATCTCACGCGCACTCTGGACGACCATCTGCCGGATCAAGTGCTGGCTGCGACGGTCGTCCGGCGATTGCAGCGCCGAGACATCGAGCACGCCCAACAGGGCGCCCTGAGGGTCAAATACCGGGGCAGCCGAGCAGGTCAGGCCGATGAAGGCTGCTCGAAAGTGATCGCGCTTGTGCACAGTGACCGGTGCATGACTGGTCAGTACCCCAGCCACGCCACAGGTGCCCTCCTCGCCTTCCGACCAACAGGTACCCAGGTACAGGCCCGCCTTGCGGCAGTCGTTGCGAATCGTCGACTCGACGCGGTAGTCGATGGTGCGCCCCTGGGCATCGGTCAACAGCACACAGTAGTCGGCATCACGCACCCGACCGTGCAGGCGTGCCACAGCATCACTGGCGATGCGCAGGAACAGCTCGGCGCGCTCGCGGCATTCATTCAGCGAGCTTTGCGAGAGGATACGTGGCCCTTGCAGCGAGGCCGGGTCAAGACGGTGCTGCTCCATGGAGCGGCGCCAGGAGTCGAGGATAGGCGCCGGGACCGGCGCTTGAGGCAGACGATCGGCGTTCTTCAGCACACGGCTGACGCAATCGACGTGGGCCTTGGAGTTCGCGGCAAGCATGGGGCCTCCGGTTCTCGTGTTCTTGTCGTTATGCGGCCCATTAAGCGCCCATTGCCGGCCCTCGACAAGCACTGCCTGCGCCATGGCCTCTGTGAGACGCAGCGTCTCGTCGTCTCAGCAAACAGCCCCTGCGACTGACACCCAGCGTCTTGCCGCACCGTGCCACGCGCGCGCCCAACCTCACTACAAAACCGCTCTGGAACGGCCCTTTGCGCATCGCTCAAGGCACCTTGGCACCGCGCTTGCTCTAGCCCTGACAAACAAAACCAAAGGTGTGCCCATGAGCCATCCCGTTCTCACCGTAGGCATCATCGCCAACCCGGCTTCGGGTCGCGATCTGCGCCGACTGACCGCCAACGCTGGGCTCTATTCCAGCACCGACAAGGCCTCGGCCGTGCAACGCCTGTTGGCGGCCTTTGCCGCGACAGGGGTTGACCAGGTGCTGCTGCCGCCGGACATGACCGGCATCGCCGCTGCCGTACTCAAGGCGGGCCTCGGGCCACAGGCTGCCCAGCAGCGTTGGCCACAGCTGCGCATCCTCGACATGCCGCTGCGCCAGACCGTCGAGGATACCCGCCTGGCCGCCCGCCTGATGGTCGAGCAGGGCGCCACACTCATTGCAGTGCTGGGTGGCGACGGTACCCACAAGGCAGTGGCTGCCGAGGTAGGTGACATCCCACTGCTGACGCTCTCCACCGGCACCAACAATGCTTTTCCTGAACTGCGCGAAGCCACCAGCGCAGGCCTGGCCGGTGGCCTCTATGCCAGTGGCCGGGTGCCAGCACCGGTCAGCCTGCGGCGCAACAAACGCCTGCTGGTGCGCGAACCCAACCGAGGTATCTGTGAATGGGCGCTGGTGGACGTCGCGGTGTCGCCACAACGTTTTGTCGGTGCCCGCGCCATCAGCCGCACGGAAGACCTTGCGGAAGTCTTCGTGACCTTCGCCGAACCTCATGCCATCGGCCTCTCGGCACTGTGCGGGCTGTGGTGTCCGGTACCTCGAAATGCCCCCGAGGGCGCCTGGGTACGCCTGCACCCCCACGCCGACCAGGCCCTGCTGGCACCGCTGGCACCCGGCCTGCTGCTGGGCTGCGGAGTCACCGCCGCCGGCACCCTGACACCTGGCGTGGCCCATTCACTGAGCCTTGCCAGCGGCACCCTGGCCCTGGACGGTGAACGCGAAATCGAGTTCAGCGAGCAGGACCGCCCCACCATCACCCTCGACGGCCATGGCCCGTTGAGCATCGATGTCGAAGCGGTGCTCGCCTACGCCGCCCGCCATCGCCTGTTGGCCGTTGGCCGTGAACACCCGCAACACCCTGCGAATCAACCGTGCTGAGACAACCCTGGAGAACAACAAGATGTCCACTCACCTGTCCACCGAACAACTGCTGCATGCCTATCAGGTCATGCGCACCATCCGCGCCTTTGAAGAACGCCTGCACGTGGAGTTCGCCACCGGCGAGATTCCCGGTTTCGTCCACTTGTATGCCGGCGAGGAAGCATCCGCTGCCGGAGTGATGGCGCACCTGCGCGACAGCGACTGCATCGCCTCCAACCACCGTGGTCACGGCCACTGCATTGCCAAGGGCGTCGATGTGTACGGGATGATGGCCGAGATCTACGGCAAGAAAACCGGCGTCTGCGGCGGCAAGGGCGGCTCGATGCACATCGCCGACCTGGAGAAAGGCATGCTCGGAGCAAACGGTATCGTCGGTGCAGGTGCGCCGCTGGTAGCAGGCGCGGCACTGGCGGCCAAACTCAAGGGCACCGATGACGTTGCCGTGGTGTTCTTCGGCGATGGCGGCTCCAACGAAGGCGCAGTGTTCGAGGCCATGAACCTGGCGTCGATCATGAACCTGCCCTGCATCTTCGTCGCCGAGAACAACGGTTATGCCGAAGCCACTGCGTCGAACTGGTCGGTGGCCTGCGATCACATCGCCGACCGCGCTGCCGGTTTCGGCATGCCGGGGGTGACCATCGATGGCTACGACTTCTTTGCCGTACATGAAGCTGCCGGTGCCGCCATTGCCCGCGCCCGCGCCGGGCAAGGCCCCTCACTGGTAGAGGTCAAGCTGACCCGCTACTACGGCCACTTCGAAGGTGACGCCCAGACCTACCGGGCCCCGGACGAGGTGAAAAACCTGCGAGAAACCCGCGACTGCCTCATGCAATTCCGTGAACGCACCGTGCGCGCCGGCCTGCTCAGCACCGAGCAACTGGACCAGATCGATGGCCAGGTCGAGGACCTGATCGAAGACTCGGTACGCCGCGCCAAGTCCGACCCCAAACCCGAAGCCGCCGACCTGCTCAGCGACGTGTACGTGTCCTACCCCTGAGCCACCCCAACAACAAAAATACGTGGAGAATCATCATGGCGAGAAAGATCACTTACCAGCAGGCCATCAATGAAGCACTGGCCCAGGAAATGCGTCGCGACACCAGCGTTTTCATCATTGGCGAAGACGTCGCAGGCGGTGCCGGCGCACCCGGCGCCGAGGATGCCTGGGGTGGCGTACTGGGCGTAACCAAAGGCCTGTACCCGCAATTTCCGGGGCGCGTGCTGGACGCCCCGCTGTCGGAGATCGGCTATGTCGGCGCCGCTGTCGGGGCTGCCACCCAAGGCCTGCGCCCGGTGTGCGAGTTGATGTTCGTCGATTTTGCCGGCTGCTGCCTCGACCAGATCCTCAACCAGGCGGCCAAGTTCCGCTACATGTTCGGTGGCAAGGCGGTCACCCCGCTGGTCATGCGAACCATGGTGGGTGCGGGCCTGCGCGCAGCCGCCCAGCACTCGCAAATGCTCACCTCGCTGTGGACACATATCCCCGGCCTTAAAGTGGTCTGCCCATCGTCGCCCTATGACGCCAAGGGCCTGCTGATCCAGGCGATCCGCGACAACGATCCGGTGATCTTCTGTGAACACAAACTGCTCTACAGCATGCAGGGCGAGGTGCCGGAAGAGCTCTACACCATCCCGTTCGGTGAGGCCAACTACCTGCGTGACGGCGACGACATCACCCTGGTGACCTACGGGCGCATGGTTCATCTGGCCATGGATGCCGCCGCCAGCCTGGCCCGCCAGGGCATCGATTGCGAAGTACTCGACCTGCGCACCACCAGCCCGCTGGACGAAGACAGCATTCTGGAAAGCGTGGAAAAAACCGGTCGCCTGGTAGTGATCGACGAAGCCAACCCGCGCTGTTCCATGGCCACCGACATCAGCGCGCTGGTCGCGCAAAAAGCCTTCGCCGCATTGAAAGGACCGATTGAAATGGTCACCGCACCACATACACCGGTGCCATTCTCCGATGCCCTTGAGGACCTCTATATCCCGACAGCCGCGAAGATCGAAGCCGCGGTGCACAAGGTCATGGCCGGGAGGAAGGCGGCATGAGCCAGATCCACACCCTGACCATGCCCAAATGGGGCCTGTCGATGACCGAAGGCCGGGTCGATGCCTGGCTGGTGGAAGAAGGCGCGCAAATCAACAAGGGCGACGAAGTGCTGGATGTCGAGACCGACAAGATCTCCAGCAGCGTCGAAGCCCCGTTCAGCGGGGTGTTGCGCCGACAGATCGCCCGGCCCGACGAAACCTTGCCGGTCGGTGCCCTGCTCGCGGTGGTGGTCGAAGGCGAGGCCAGCGACGCAGACATCGATCAGGTTGTGCAGCGCTTCCAGGAGGCGTTCGTCCCCGGCGGCGATAGCGAACAGGACAGCGGCCCGGCACCGCAGAAAATCGATCTGGACGGGCGCACCCTGCGCTATTTCGAACTCGGCCAGGGTGGCACGCCCCTGGTGCTGGTGCATGGCTTTGGCGGCGACCTGAACAACTGGCTGTTCAATCACCCGAGCCTGGCCGCCGAACGCCGCGTCATTGCCCTCGACCTGCCCGGTCATGGCGAGTCCGGCAAGACCTTGCAACGGGGCGATCTGGATGAGTTGAGCCAAACCGTACTGGCCCTGCTCGACCATCTGGACATCGAACGGGTGCATCTGGCCGGGCACTCCATGGGCGGCGCGGTAGCACTGAACCTGGCACGCCTGGCGCCATCCCGGGTGCACTCGTTGAGCCTGCTGGCCAGCGCAGGCCTGGGCCGGGAAATCAATGCTGATTACCTGCAAGGCTTTGTCGAGGCCAGCAACCGCAACGCACTCAAACCGCAACTGGTGCAGTTGTTCTCCGACCCCGGGCTGGTCACCCGGCAAATGCTCGAAGACATGCTCAAGTTCAAGCGCCTTGAAGGCGTAGACAGCGCGCTGCGACAACTGGCCCAAATGATCTGCGAGAACGGCCAACAACGGCATGACCTGCGTGCGGTGGTCGAGCAGCAGCCGAGCCTGCTGCTCTGGGGCGCCGAAGACGCAATCATCCCGGCCACCCATGTGGACGGTCTACCGGCACAGATCAAGATTCTCCCCGGCCAGGGGCATATGCTGCAGATGGAAGCCGCCGAAGAGGTCAACCAGTGCCTGCTGGCATTCCTTCAGGCCGTCGAGCAATCAGGGAGATAACGTCATGAACGACCTTTCCAACACCGCTAGCATGCGTGCCGCCGTCTGGCATGGCCGCCACGATATCCGCGTCGAAGACGTACCACTGCCCGCCGACCCACCGCCGGGCTGGGTTCAGATCAAAGTGGACTGGTGCGGCATCTGCGGTTCCGACCTGCACGAATACGTGGCCGGCCCGGTATTCATTCCGGTCGAAGCCCCGCACCCACTGACCGGCATCCAGGGCCAATGCATCCTGGGCCACGAGTTCTGTGGCGAAATCCTCAAGCTCGGCGACGGCGTCGAAGGCTATGCAGTCGGCGACCCGGTCGCCGCCGATGCCTGCCAGCACTGTGGCACCTGCTACTACTGCACCCACGGCCTGTACAACATCTGCGAGCGCCTGGCCTTTACCGGGCTGATGAACAACGGTGCATTCGCCGAGCGCGTCAACGTACCGGCCAACCTGCTGTACAAACTACCGGCCGGTTTCCCTCGGGAGGCCGGCGCACTGATCGAGCCCCTGGCGGTGGGCATGCATGCGGTCAAGAAAGCCGGCAACCTGCTTGGCCAGACTGTCGTCGTGGTTGGCGCCGGCACCATCGGCCTGTGCACCATCATGTGTGCCAAAGCGGCAGGCGCAGCCAAGGTGATTGCCCTGGAAATGTCGTCCGCACGCAAGGCCAAGGCCCTGGAGGTGGGCGCCAGCGTGGTGCTCGATCCGAAGGAATGCGATGCCCTGGCCGAGATCCGTGCCCTGACCAACGGCTTGGGTGCCGATGTCAGCTTCGAGTGCATCGGCAACAAGCACACCGCCAAACTGGCCATCGACACCCTCCGCAAGGCAGGCAAGTGCGTACTGGTGGGGATCTTCGAAGAACCGAGCGAGTTCAATTTCTTTGAGCTGGTCTCGACCGAGAAACAGGTCCTCGGCGCCCTGGCGTACAACGGTGAGTTTGCTGACGTCATCGCGTTCATCGCCGACGGGCGGCTGGACATTACCCCGCTGGTGACAGGGCGCATCGACCTGGAACAGATCGTCGGGCGCGGCTTTGACGAGCTGGTGAACAATAAAGAGGAAAACGTGAAGATCATCGTCTCGCCATCAAAACGCTGAATCACGCCAGCAATGTCGGTGCCTGCGCGTCTGCAGGCACCGGCCTTGCCGGTGATGCATCCCCTCTACGCCAAACCCTTCGCACTCATGTAAACTGGCGCGCTTGACGCAGCCGTTGGCTGCCCCTGTAGATTTCCCAAAGGTAAACGCCATGCCCTGGCTGCAAGTACGTCTGGCTATCAGCCCGGAACAAGCCGAAACCTATGAAGACGCCCTGCTCGAAGTCGGCGCCGTCTCCGTCACCTTCATGGATGCCGAAGACCAGCCAATTTTCGAACCGGACCTCAACACCACCCCACTGTGGTCGCACACCCACCTGCTGGCCCTGTTCGAAGCCGATGCCGAGCCCGACGCGGTGTTTGCCCACCTGCGCCTGCTGACCGGCGCCGAGCTGCCGGAGCACCACGCCGAGGTGATCGAGGATCAGGACTGGGAACGTAGCTGGATGGACAACTTCCAGCCAATGCGCTTCGGCAAGCGCCTGTGGATCGTGCCAAGCTGGCATGCCGCACCAGAGCCCGAAGCGGTCAACCTGCTGCTCGACCCGGGCCTGGCCTTCGGCACCGGTACCCACCCGACCACCGCGCTGTGCCTGGAATGGCTGGACGGCCAGGACCTGCAAGGCCGTGAAGTCCTCGACTTCGGCTGCGGCTCGGGCATCCTCGCCATCGCCGCACTGTTGCTCGGTGCGCGCCAGGCCGTCGGTACCGATATCGACGTGCAGGCCCTCGAGGCCTCCCGCGACAACGCCGGGCGCAACGGCATCGCCGATGAACGCTTCCCGCTCTACCTGCCAGAGCAGATGCCCGCCATGCAGGCCGAGGTACTGGTCGCCAATATCCTCGCCGGCCCACTGGTTTCGCTGGCGCCGCAACTCTCCAGCCTGGTTCGCCCTGGTGGTTTGCTGGCACTGTCCGGCATTCTCGCCGAGCAAGGCGCAGAAGTCGCAGCCGCCTATGCCAATGACTTCGAGCTGGACCCAATCGTCGAACGCGATGGCTGGGTGCGTATCAGTGGTCGCCGTCGCTAAGAGCACCTAGAATGGACGCTTGCACAATTCGGATCGCCGCATGACCGACAGTTTCGTCACCCAGTGCCCCCATTGCCAGACCAGTTTCCGCGTCAGCCACACTCAACTGAGTGTGGCGCGCGGTGTGGTGCGCTGCGGCAACTGTCTGCAAGTGTTCAACGCTGCCCGCCAACTGCTTGAGCAGCAGGCTGCGAACAAGGCCGCCGAAACCGAGCAGCCACCTGCGCCGCTCAGCGCGCCGGCGGCAAATCCGCCAGCCCCGGCGATCAGCCAACGGGAATGGCGCGCGGCCGAACTGGACCTCGACCACCTTGACCTCGATGAAGAGCTGGCGCGCCTGGAACAGCGCGAAATCCAGCCCATCACCGAGCTCAAGGGGCCAGCACGACGTGATACCGGCCTCAGCGCCAGCCGCGACGGTGATGAACCGCCACTGGCCGACGACCTGTTCGGCAACCCGGCAGACGAGCCACCCGTAGCCGCGGAGGAAGCGTCTCATCCCCCCGTGATAGACAATGAGCCGGTAGACCACGAACCGGCTCAGGGGGAACGCACAGAACCCTCCCTGTCGCTCGACTCAAACGACTTCGATGACGAGCCACGCCGCGCGCATGGCGCCGACGACGATGAGCCCGACCTGCCGGGTGACCGTCTGTCGGCACACGACACCCTGCATGCTGATGATGAAGCACCAGCGGTCGAACAGGAACGTCAGGAACCCGCGTTGGGGGCAGTGTCCGGTCGACCCGCGCGCAAGGAGCCATTGCTTGACCTGGTAGACGACCCTTTGCAGCTCGATTGGCAAAAGCCACGCAGCTCGTGGGGCCGTCGCCTGCTCTGGAGCCTGTTGATCCTGCTGGCCGCCTCAGGCCTCGCCGCCCAGTACATTGCGTACCACTTCGATGAACTGGCTCGCCAGGATCAGTACCGCCCGTGGTTCCAGCAACTGTGCCCGCAATTGGGCTGCAACGTGCCGTCAAAAGTCGATATCGCTCGAATAAAGAGCAGCAACCTGGTGGTCCGCAGCCACCCGGATTTCACTGGCGCACTGATCGTCGACGCGATCATCTACAACCGTGCTCCCTTCTCCCAGCCGTTTCCCCTGCTGGAACTGCGCTTCGCCGACCTCAATGGCCAGTTGATTGCCAGTCGCCGCTTCAAGCCGGCCGAATACCTCAGTGGCGAATTGGCGGGCAAGGGGGAAATGCCCAGCCAGACGCCTATTCACATCGCACTGGACATCCTCGATCCGGGGCCAAAGGCCGTCAATTACAGCCTGAGTTTCCGCTCGCCCGAGTAATTCCGGGCTCCGGCGCCATATTCGTGGCGCCTGCCGAGCCCTCGTAACCGGTCGGAATAAGCTCATAGCTGTTCAGATTTTATCCAAATCGACCTTTATCCAGTCATCGAGAGCGGGTATCATGCGATCCCTTTTTCGAACTCCAATGATCCGGCCCCACAACAGGGAACTCCTATGTCGGCGGTACGCATCGGCCCCTACACACTGCAGAATGCCTTGATCCTCGCGCCGATGGCCGGGGTGACGGACCAGCCTTTTCGTCAGCTTTGCCGACGCATGGGCGCGGGGCTTGTTGTCTCGGAAATGGTCAGCAGCGACATGAGCCTGTGGAACAGCCGCAAGTCGCGTCTGCGCATGATCCACGAAGGTGATCCCGAGCCACGCTCGGTACAGATCGCCGGTGGTGATGCGCAGATGCTGGCGGCGGCGGCCCGGGCCAACGTGGAATTTGGCGCCCAGATCATTGATATCAATATGGGTTGCCCGGCAAAAAAAGTCTGCAACAAAGCCGCAGGCTCTGCTTTATTGAAAGATGAAGCCTTGGTCAGTGAAATCCTCCATGCGGTAGTTGCCGCGGTGGACGTACCTGTCACCCTGAAGATCCGCACGGGCTGGGACCGTGCAAACAAGAACGGCCTGACCGTGGCGAAAATCGCCGAGCAGGCCGGCATCCAGGCGCTGGCGGTCCATGGACGCACCCGCGCCGACCTGTATACCGGCGAAGCCGAATACGACACCATCGCGGCGATCAAGCAGGCGGTGTCGATACCGGTTTTTGCCAACGGCGATATCACCTCGCCAGAGAAGGCCCGTGTGGTGCTGAACGCCACTGGAGCCGACGGCCTGTTGATCGGCCGGGCAGCCCAAGGGCGGCCATGGATCTTTCGCGAGATCGAGCATTACCTGCGCACCGGTGAAACCTTGCCGGCACCGCAGTTGGATGAAGTGGAACGAATTCTGCTGGAGCACCTGGCCGCGCTGCACGCCTTCTATGGCGATGTGATGGGCGTACGCATTGCCCGCAAGCATGTCGGCTGGTATCTGGCAACGCTGCCGGGCGCCAAGGAGTTTCGCGCCCAGTTCAATCGTTTGGACGATACGCAAGCGCAGTGCGCCCACGTTCACGCCTTTTTCCGTGAACGTGAACAAAGCCTTGAGACAGAGGACGGACAAGGGGTGGCCGCATGACGATGATGACCGAGACTTTAGTGAGTGGAACAACGCCCGTGAGCGACAACGTCAACCTGAAACAGCACCTCAACACCCCGAGCGAAGAGGGCCAGACCCTTCGCGGGAGCGTGGAGAAGGCGCTGCACAACTACTTCGCGCACCTCGAGGGTGCTGCCGTCACGGACGTGTACAACCTAGTGCTCTCGGAAGTCGAAGCGCCGTTGCTCGAAAGCGTGATGAACTACGTCAAGGGCAACCAGACCAAAGCCAGTGAACTGCTCGGGCTCAACCGTGGCACGCTGCGCAAGAAACTCAAGCAGTACGACCTGCTCTAAGCATGAATCCAAACCAGAAAAGGCGGCTCCCATTCGATGAGGTCGCCTTTTTTGCTGAAACCACCGCGTTATGGAATCTGAAATGACCGACCAGACCACCCGCCTGCCGATCCGCCGCGCCTTGATCAGCGTTTCCGACAAGACCGGGATCCTTGAATTCGCCCGCGAACTGGAACAACTCGGTGTCGAGATCCTGTCCACCGGCGGCACCTTCAAGCTGCTCCGGGACAACGGCGTTGCTGCAGTCGAAGTCGCCGACTACACCGGCTTCGCTGAAATGATGGACGGCCGGGTCAAGACCCTGCACCCGAAAATCCACGGCGGTATCCTCGGTCGTCGCGGTACCGACGATGCGATCATGGAACAGCACGGGATCAAGCCGATCGATCTGGTCGCGGTCAACCTCTACCCCTTCGAAGCCACCATCACCAAGCCAGGCTGCGACCTGCCGACCGCTATCGAGAACATCGACATCGGCGGCCCGACCATGGTGCGTTCGGCGGCCAAGAACCACAAAGACGTCGCCATCGTGGTTAACGCCAGCGATTACGCCAGCGTCCTGGAAAACCTCAAGGCCGGCGGCCTGACCTACGCTCAGCGTTTCGACCTGATGCTCAAGGCCTTCGAGCACACCGCAGCCTACGACGGCATGATTGCCAACTACATGGGCACCATCAACCAGTCGGCGCAAACCCTGACCACCGAAGGCCGCAGCGAATTCCCGCGCACCTTCAACAGCCAGTTCGTCAAAGCCCAGGAAATGCGCTACGGCGAGAATCCGCACCAGAGCGCGGCGTTCTACGTTGAAGCCAAGCCAGCCGAAGCCAGCATCTCGACGGCCGTACAGCTGCAAGGCAAAGAGCTGTCGTACAACAACGTGGCCGACACCGACGCCGCGCTGGAGTGCGTGAAGAGCTTCGTCAAGCCGGCCTGCGTCATCGTCAAGCACGCCAACCCATGCGGCGTGGCTGTCAGCCCTGAGGGCGGCATTCGCCAGGCCTACGAGCTGGCCTACGCCACCGACACCGAGTCGGCCTTCGGCGGCATCATCGCCTTCAACCGCGAACTGGACGGCGAAACCGCCAAAGCCATCGTCGAGCGTCAGTTCGTCGAAGTGATCATCGCCCCAAGCGTCAGCGACGAAGCCCGCGCTGTGGTTGCAGCCAAAGCCAACGTGCGCCTGCTGACCTGCGGCGAATGGCCTGCCGAGCGTGCTGCCGCCTGGGACTACAAGCGCGTCAACGGCGGCCTGCTGGTGCAGAGCCGCGACAATGGCATGATCTCGGCCAACGACCTGAAAGTCGTGACCAAGCGCGCGCCGACCGAACAGGAAATCAACGACCTGATCTTCGCCTGGAAAGTCGCCAAGTTCGTCAAGTCCAACGCGATCGTCTACGCCAAGAACCGTCAGACCATCGGTGTTGGCGCAGGCCAGATGAGCCGCGTCAACTCCGCGCGCATTGCTGCGATCAAAGCTGAGCACGCCGGCCTGCAGGTGCAGGGCGCGGTCATGGCCTCGGACGCGTTCTTCCCGTTCCGTGACGGCATCGATAATGCAGCTAAAGTGGGTATCACTGCCGTGATCCAGCCAGGCGGCTCGATGCGCGATGCAGAAGTCATTGCTGCCGCTGACGAAGCCGGCATTGCAATGGTCTTCACCGGCATGCGCCACTTCCGCCACTAAGCGCTCAGGCGCCGGCGTTGTCAGCGATACAGGCCGCGTCAGTCCCCAGGACTGCAACGCGCCCATCGCCACAACGCTGGCTCCCGCAGTTTCCAGAATTAGCGTCATCGAGGTTTTGACATGAAGGTTTTGATTATTGGCAGCGGCGGTCGTGAACACGCCCTGGCCTGGAAAGTTGCCCAGGACCCACGCGTCGAGAAAGTCTTCGTCGCCCCAGGCAACGCCGGTACCGCTACCGAAGCCAAGTGCGAGAACGTCGCCATCGACGTCACCGCGCTGGAGCAGTTGGCTGACTTCGCCGAGAAGAACGTCACCCTGACCATCGTCGGCCCGGAAGGCCCGCTGGTCGCTGGCGTCGTCGATCTGTTCCGCAGCCGTGGTCTGGACTGCTTCGGCCCAACCAAGGGTGCCGCCCAACTGGAAGGCTCCAAGGCGTTCACCAAGGACTTCCTGGCACGCCACAAGATTCCGACCGCCGATTACCAGAACTTCACTGAAATCGAACCGGCACTGGCCTACCTGCGCGAAAAAGGCGCACCGATCGTGATCAAGGCCGACGGCCTGGCCGCGGGCAAAGGCGTGATCGTTGCCATGACCCTGGCAGAAGCCGAAGACGCCGTACGCGACATGCTCGCCGGCAACGCCTTCGGTGAAGCCGGTTCGCGCGTAGTGATCGAGGAATTCCTCGATGGCGAAGAAGCCAGCTTCATCGTCATGGTCGACGGCAATAATGTGCTGCCGATGGCCACCAGCCAGGACCACAAGCGCGTCGGCGACGGCGATACCGGCCCGAACACCGGCGGCATGGGTGCCTACTCGCCAGCACCGGTCGTAACCGCCGAGGTGCATCAGCGGGTCATGGATCAGGTGATCTGGCCGACCGTTCGCGGCATGGCCGAGGAAGGCAATGTCTACACGGGCTTCCTCTATGCCGGTCTGATGATCGACAAAGCGGGCAACCCGAAGGTCATCGAGTTCAACTGCCGTTTCGGCGACCCGGAGACCCAGCCCGTCATGCTGCGCCTGGAGTCGAGCCTGGTGCTGCTGATCGAAGCCGCATTCGCCAAGGCGCTGGACAAGGTCGAAGCACAGTGGAACCCGCAGCCAAGCCTGGGCGTGGTCTTGGCAGCTGGCGGCTACCCGGGCGACTACACCAAAGGTGCACCGATCCACGGCCTGGACGCTGCTGCCCAACTGACCGGCAAGGTGTTCCACGCGGGTACCGCACTCAAGGATGGCGCAATCGTCGCCACCGGCGGTCGTGTACTCTGTGCCACAGCACTGGGCGAAACCGTTGAAGCCGCACAGCAGCAAGCGTACCGCCTGGCCCGTGAAATCAGCTGGGAAGGCAGCTTCTACCGCAACGACATTGGCTACCGTGCCATTGCCCGTGAGCGCGGTGAACATCAGCAGTAAAACGAGACCACGGGTACGCCTGGCGTACCCGACCAGACGACAAGGCCCCGCGCGGGCCTTGCCTTCGTCTCGGCCCGCCGCGCATAGTGGTACCCCGGCATTCAGCTAAGGAAGGGATTTCGTCGTGCGTTGGCTCAGGATTGCCATTGGCCTCACCGTCAGCCTGCTGACCCTGTTCTGCCTGTTTCCGGCGTCTGCCGAACATAGCGGTGGCTGGGCCGTTTTGCTTGACGAGCAAGCCAACCTGCAACTGAGCGATGTACGCTCCGAACGCTACCGAAACCAGTTCAGCCCTATCCAGATCAGCCGACTCAACGCTGCCGCCCCCAATCACGCACTGTGGTTGCACTATCGGCTACCCCCGGGCGAGAACGAACAACTGTTGCGTGTCTTCGCTCCGGACTTGTCCAGCCTTGATCTGTATGTGCTGGATGGCAACGTGCTGCTAAAGCAGTCTCTCAACGGCCGCGTCGGTGACACCAGCGAACCCGTGCTGCGTAGCAGTGACCACTTGTTACGACTGCCCAACAGTGCAAAGCCACTGGATGTCTATCTACGGCTGGTTTCCGAACACCAGTTGCGCCCCGACATAACCCTGCAACCTGCTGCCGAAGCCGCCGCCGACCAGCGTGAAGCCGTAATGTTCGGCCTGCTGTTCGGTTGCATTGGCATGCTGATACTGCACAACCTCGCCCGTTTCGCCTATTCACGCTCAACCACTAGCCTGGCACTGGCCGCGTATCAGGGCCTGATGCTGTTCAGCGCACTGATTCTGCTGAACCTCGGCAGCCCCTGGATCAACCTCTGGCATTCTGCCCAAACCCCTGCGGCGTACCTGACAGCGCTGTTGGCAACGCTGTGCGGCCTGGTCTTTACCGCTCGTTTTTTCAATGGCTTCGATCAGCCTCGCCTGACTCGCCTGCTGCAGGCAGACCTGCTCCTGATCAGCCTCTGCGGCCTGGTGCTGCTGTTTGTCGATACCCTGCCGCTGAACCTGATGACCTACGCCCTGATGGCGTTAGGCAGCCTGAGCATGCTGTTGGTGGCCAGCTATCAATGCTACAAGGGGTATGCGCCAGCCAGGCTGCTCACCTTGGCCATGCTGGTGTTCAACATCGGCTGCCTGGTCGTGCTCCCGGCCTTGCTGGTGCTCACACGTACGCCGACCCAATGGTTACTGTTCATCCTGCTCGGGCTGACCGCGCTCAGTGGCTTGCTGCTGAACATGGCCGTCAGTGAGCGCTTGCGTACCATCAGAGAAGCGCGCTTCAGTGCCAGCCGCGCATTGGCCGCGAGCAATGCAGAGGTCAACGCCAAGGCCGAGTTTCTCGCCAGGATCAGCCATGAAATCCGCACGCCCATGAACGGTGTGCTGGGCATGACTGAACTGCTGCTGGGCACTCCGCTGTCGGTCAAGCAGCGTGACTACGTACAAACCATTCATAGCGCCGGCAACGAACTGCTTACCCTGATCAACGAAATCCTCGACATCTCCAAGCTGGAGTCCGGGCAGATCGAACTCGACGACGTGCAGTTCGACCTCAATGCCCTGATCGAAGATTGCCTGGGGATCTTCAGGGCCAAGGCCGAACAGCAGAATGTGGAGTTGATCAGCTTCACCCAGCCGCAAGTTCCCCGGGTTATCAGTGGCGACCCGACACGCCTGCGCCAGGCCCTGCTGGGCCTGCTGGAGAATGCACTGAAGACGGTCGATCAGGGCGAAATTCTACTGGTGATCGCCCTGGACCAACGGACTGACACCCCTCGCTTGCGCATCGCCGTGCAGGACAGCGGCCAGCCGATGGCCGACAGTGATCGCGATGCCTTGCTGCAAGCGGAGCTGAACAGCCGGCACTACCTGTCCGAAAGCAAGCTGGGCGGGCATCTGGGCCTGGTCATCGCCAAGCAGTTGATCACCTTGATGCACGGCGAGTTCGGCATCAAGACCAACCCCAATCAGGGCAACACCCTCTGGATAACCCTGCCGCTGGATCCGCAGCGCCTGGAGCAACCCGCCGCCGACCTGGACGGCCCGTTGCGTGACGCCCGTGTGCTGGTGGTGGATGACAACGACACCTGCCGAAAAGTACTGGTACAGCAGTGCAGTGCCTGGGGCATGAACGTCAGTGCCGTGCCATCAGGCAAGGAAGCGCTGGCCCTGCTGCGCACCAAGGCCCACCTGCGGGACTACTTCGATGCAGTACTGCTCGACCAAAACATGCCAGGCATGACCGGGATGCAACTTGCCGCCAAAATCAAGGAAGATCCAAGCCTGAACCATGACATTCTGTTGATCATGCTCACCGGCATCAGCAATGCGCCAAGCAAGATCATCGCGCGCAACGCCGGGGTCAAGCGGATCCTGGCCAAGCCTGTGGCCGGCTATACCCTCAAGACGACCCTGGCAGAGGAACTCAGCCAGCGGGCCAAGGGGCCACACCTGCCACACGCCACATCGTTCAGCCATCAGCCACTGAAGATGCCCAGCGACTTTCGCATCCTGGTTGCCGAAGACAACAGCATTTCGACCAAGGTCATTCGGGGCATGCTGGGCAAGCTCAACCTGGAGCCCGACACGGCCAGCAACGGTGAAGAGGCTTTGGCGGCAATGAAAGCTCAGCGCTACGACCTGGTCCTGATGGATTGCGAAATGCCCGTGCTGGACGGTTTTTCCGCCACCCAGCAGTTGCGCGCCTGGGAAGCCAACACCCAACGCAAACGCACGCCGGTGGTCGCCCTGACCGCGCATATCCTTGCCGAGCACAAGGAGCGTGCACGCCTGTCGGGCATGGACGGGCATATGGCCAAGCCCGTTGAGCTGTCACAACTGCGTGAACTGATCGAACAATGGGTGGCCCGCCGAGAACAAGAGGCCAGCCAGGCGACAGGCACTGATACACTTCGTTGAGTCCATCTGCCGCGAGCCCACGCCATGCTTCATGAGTTGTTCAGCGTTTACCTGAAAATGCTCGTGCTCTACAGCCCGTTCTTTGTTCTGTCCTGTTTCATCAGCCTGACCCGTGGCTACTCCAGCAAGGAGCGCAAGCACCTGGCCTGGAAAGTCGCCATTGGCGTGCTCGTCTCCAGCGTTCTGCTGTACCTGTTCGGACGGGTAATCTTCGGCATCTTCGGTATCACCGCCGATGCCTTTCGCATTGGTGCGGGCAGCGTGCTGTTCATTTCCGCACTGGGCATGGCACAGGGCAAGTCTGCGGTGCAGACCGACAGCGTGCAGCAGGACGTCACCATCGTGCCACTGACCATACCGCTGACGGTCGGCCCAGGTACCATCGGTGCGCTGCTGGTGATGGGGGTTGGTCAACCGCACTGGGACGACAAACTGCTGGCAATCGTCAGTATCGCTGCAGCCAGCCTCACGGTCGGCCTGGTGCTCTACCTATCCAACCGCATCGAACGCCTGCTCGGCGACCAGGGCCTGCAGATCGTCAGCCGGTTGATGGGGCTGTTCGTCTGCGCCCTGGCGGCGCAAATCATCTTTACCGGGATAAAGGGCTACCTGTTACCCGGCTGAGACTGACCGCGCACAAGCATGATGTACTGCCGAGATGCTTCCGCCATTTTGCGAGCGACAACAGCGCGTCGCTCCTGCCGGAACAGGCGGGTATTGAACCGCACCAACTCGACACGCGGTTGAAAAACCTCGACCAAGCTGGAACGCTGCAGAAAGAGAAACCCCTGCTGCTTTTGCGGCACCCGGATTTCCTGATGAAAGAGCACCAAGTCGACCTGCCCAGCTTTGCTCTGCATACAGGGCAGCAGTTGAAAGCGCACCTCATCACGGGAACGGGCACTGCTTTCGAACAAGGTAAGCGCCTTGTCATCATTGGCAAGCCGCTTCACTGCAAGATCGCAAGCCTGTGCATAGTGCTCGCGCCCATCCTGACCGATCATGGCCAGCGCCGCGTCCACCACTCGCTCACGGTCCGGGCCAGGCAGCGGGGTATCTGCAGGGGGCGTAGCGTCCCACCCGAGATACTTGAGCGTGTTCTTGTAATAGGCAAACCAGTCCTCGATCTGACCTTTGTTGAAAAGATCCCGAGTCACCCGCTGCGCATACAAGTTAGCCAGCAGGACGTCCTCCCGATCATCGCCCATAACGCCTGGCAGAAACGTTGCTACGCTTCCGTCCACCACGACGGCGTTATCCTCTCGCTTGTCCAGCATGTTCATACTCCCATCCTTGTGAAGTACCGTTAGACGTCTATCGACGTCATTGAGCTATCGCGTTCCGAACGCATCATCATGGCCAAGTCTTCCCGGATCGTTGCAAAGGTGCTCTCGTGAAGCTCAGCCGTGTAAAGCGACGTGTGGATGCTGCCCTTCAAGAGCCCCAAACACAGGTCTTGAAAGGTTTGAGAACTCTCCAGGAGCAAGTTGCCTCCAAGCAGAACAGGCCCAGGTTCGACAACCACAATGCCCAGCGCCAACTGGCTGCAACCCTTCGTTGATTGACTGCCTGAACGGATTAGCGACTGCTTGACGTGGTGTTGAGTCGGTAACTCGATAAAGCGCTGTAGCACGTCCCTGACGCGGCACCTTGATAAGGTCGAAACGAGCGCTACCAGCGCCTCCGTAAAGTCCTCGACAGGCTTGGATACACCGCAGTAGACATCCCTCTCGATGCGATAGCGCTGCGCTGATACAAGCCAGCCTAACGCTGATTGCGCCTCTCGATGTACCGCTAGCCAGCCTTCATAGTCGAGAAACATCGAGCACTCGCTGTCGGCCTTTAACCGGGCAAAAAGCTGCGTATCCAGCACATCACTGCGTTCTTGCTTCGACAACGCGTGGGACAGCAGCAACAACGTACTACCACAGAGAAACTCTTCGTACTCTATTTGCATGTCAGCGCTCCCTGCTAACAAGGAGGGGGGCAATACGTCCCCCCCTCCTTTGGCGGATATCAACGCTTGAGCTTGAGGCTCAACAGGGTTTTCCGGGCGTTGTCAGCTACCTCACCCTCGACCACGTCTTTGTTACGCTCATACAGCGAGCGGTGGAAAGTGAAAGCAGCAGAACCGGTATACGTCTCGGCATTACTGCCGCTCCAGCTGAAAAACAGCAAGCCGGTTTTCTTGTCTGGCGTTTGGTTTACCTGCACGGCACCAACGGTCATGATCACCTCACCGTTAGGCTGCTCCATGCAAGACGCCACACTCAGGCTGGTACCTTGCTTGCTCACCGCATTACGGGAAATCACACTGATAGCCTCGTCAGCCTTGTCCAGTGCCTTCAGGGCATTGCCTGCAACAACCGGCAAAACAGAAGCACTGGTACCGCCGGAGCCCAGAAGGCTCACAGCACCCGCCAGAGCGTGAACCATAAGACCATCCATGGTGAACTCGCGGTTGCTGGACTTCTCCTTGCTGTAGGTGTACTTGATCGAAACCCAGCCGCAGGCCTGCATGGTTTGAATGTAAACCTCAAACCACTTCTGCCCTTCCTCATTCGGGTGATGAGCGGCGGTGGCTGCCTGGCTTGCAAACAGATGGCAGTACTTGGCTGCTTCGCGGTTGCTCAGCGACATGCCTTTGACAAACGAAAGTACTTCTCCACTTGCTACTTCTGCAACATCGCTGGAGGTGTCCAAGATTGGGTTGTTCATGATTGATTCGTCCTTGATCGTTAGTGGTAACAGAGCCAGTGATGACTCTGCGCCCACACTAAGACAACGATCCAGGTCATTCAGGACAGAAACACTTCCCGGCTGATCCCGCTCAGCTAGCTGGCTTGTCGCCATACCAGCGTGGCGTGTACACCCATTGGCCGCCCTCAGGACGAGGGAACACGCAGGTGGTGGACGAGCCGACCAACACCATGGTGCGCATGTCCACCTGCTCAGGGGTCAGCTCCCCGAGGGTGATGACGCGCAATGTTTGCCCCGGCCTACCGATATCACGGCCAAGGACTACAGGCGTCTGCGCCGTACGGTGCTGACGTACGATTTCCAGGGCACGCCCCAGTTGCCAAGGCCGCGAACGCGAAATCGGGTTATAGAAAGCCAGCGCCAGGTCTGCCTGAGCCGCCAGGTCGAGGCGTTTCTCGATAATCGACCACGGTTTGAGGTTGTCCGACAGCGACAGTACACAGAAGTCATGGCCCAATGGCGCACCCGCTTGAGCGGCGGAGGCCAGCGAGGCTGAAACCCCCGGCAGGATCTCCAGGTCAACCGCATGCCAGGCCGGGTCGTCTGACTCATGAAGGGCTTCCAGTACCGCTGAGGCCATGGCGAACACGCCGGGATCCCCCGACGATACCACCACCACCGAACGGCCCTGGACCGCCAACTCGAACGCGTGACGCGCGCGCTGCATCTCTTCGCGGTTATCGGTGCAATGCAGCACCTGATCGTCGCGGAACGGGCCAGCCATACGCACGTAGGTCTCGTACCCCAGCACATCGTTGGCGCGGGCCAACTCGGCCTTGACCGCCGGCACCATGAACTGCGCAGCACCTGGCCCCAGGCCAATCACCGCCAGTCGACCACGGGCACGGCCGATTGACTGAACGTCGATAGGCTGACTGGCCACGGCAATCGCAATGCCGTCACCCATCGCCTGAGGCAGCAGCAGTTGAGGCAGGGCCTGTGCCGCCAGTGCCACAACACTGTCAGCAGCCGGGGCGAAACGCAAGGCAACGCCCAACTCAGCCGCGGCATCACGCAGCGCCGGGCTGCTCATCTCGCTGTCTGCCGCCAACAGGCAGGCCAGCGCGGGCTCGGCAATCTTCGCCGCCTGCAGGGCAGCGCGCACGGCCTGAGCCGGTTCAGGCACTGTTGCGCTGATTGCCACCAATACGCAGCGCGGATGGATCAACAGCTCATGGGGCGAAGGCTCACGGGCTTCACAGCTGACATGGATCGAACGCTGCGCCTGTTCATCGTGCGGCAGTTGGGCTTGAGCCAACCAAGGCGCAGCCCCTTCAATACGCACCGGCTCACCAGCCAGCAGGTCGGAGACAAAGCGCTTACCCAGCTCAAGATCAGCCAAGGCATAACCACTGGGCGGGTTGAGCAGGCAGGTGCCAAAGCGCAATTCTCCACTGGTGGTGATCGCCGCCGCGACGCCCAGGCCGGCGGCAATTTCACGGGCCATTACGTTGACGCCACCCAGCCCCCCCAGCAACGGCACCACGGCGCTACCATCTTCGGCCACGGCCAGCACCGGAGGCTCAGCGCCCTTCTCCAGCAACAGGTCGGCCAAGGTACGGATGACAATACCAGCGGCGCACAGGGCGATAATCGGCGTGTCCTGCTGATACAGCTGGCGCAGGGTCTGGCCGAACGCCTGATAACTCAGGTCGGCACCCTCGACCCGGCCCGCGAGGCCATGGATAAGGGCGTCGGGATACACCTGCTGGATTTTCCGGGCAGTGGCCAGGCTGCCCTTGCCGAGAATCACGATGGCCGGAGCCTTGCGCGCCATCACCCTTGCCACCTCTCACCCGGCACGATAATCAGCGAGAAATAAGGTGACGATTGCGGGTCGACCTCATCCAGCGCGACGATCTTCTGATTGGCCATGGTCGCCCGCTCGACATACAACGCACGCTCGGCCAGCCCCAGTTCGCTCAGCACCTGACGGACCTTGGGGAAGTTGCGCCCCAGCTTCATGATCACTGCCGCATCGGCATCGGCCAGGCGGCGCTTGAGTTCTTCGTGTGGCAACACGCCCGAGAGAACCGACAGGCTCTGGTTGCGATACACCAGCGGCGCGCCCAACACAGAAGCACCGCCCAGCATCGAGCAGACACCCGGCACCACCTGTGCGTCGTAACGCTCGGCAAGGCGGTCGTGCAGGTACATGTATGAGCCGTAGAAGAACGGATCGCCTTCGCAGATCACCGCCACATCGCGACCGGCATCCAGGTGCGCCGCCACGTCAAGGCTGGCCTGATCGTAGAAATCGCTGATGACCTGCTCATAGGACAATGGCGCTGGCAGTGCTTCGGTGGTCACCGGATAGACCAGTGGCAACAGGGTCTGGGCATCCTGCAAATGCGCTTCGATAATGCCGAATGCGTTGCCACGCTTACCCTTGGCAACAAAGTACGCCACCACCGGCGCCTCGCGCAGCAGGCGCAAGGCCTTGACGGTGATCAGCTCCGGATCACCCGGGCCGACGCCCAGGCCAAGCAATCGTCCACGAGCCTGCATCACTCCACCTCCGTGGCCAGGGCGTTGACCGCCGCTGCGGCCATGGCGCTGCCGCCACGGCGGCCTTCGACGATCACAAACGGCACGCCACGGCTATCAGCGGCGAGCATGGCCTTGGACTCGGCAGCACCGACAAAGCCCACCGGGAACCCCAGGATCAGCGCGGGCTTGGGCGCCCCGGCATCAATCATTTCCAACAGGTAGAACAAGGCGGTGGGGGCATTGCCAATCACCACCACACTGCCTTCCAGGAAAGGGCGCCACAGCTCCAGCGCCACCGCCGAGCGGGTGTTGCCCAGCTCGCGGGCCAGGTCCGGCACGCTGTCGTCCTTGAGGGTGCAGATCACCTCGTTGTTAGCCGGCAGGCGCGCACGGGTAATGCCTTCGGCAACCATCCGCGCATCACAGAGAATCGGCGCACCCGCCGCCAGCGCATCGCGCCCGGCCTTGCCCGCACCCGGGGAGAAACGCAGGGCATCAACCACCTCGACCATGCCGCACGCGTGAATCACCCGCACCGCGAGCTTTTCCAGGTCAGCCGGAATCCGCTCAAGACGGGCTTCCTGGCGAATGATGGCGAAGGAGTTGCGATAAATCTCCTGGCCGTCGCGGATGTAATCAATCATCGATGTTGCTCCATAAGCGGGTGTCCAGATAAACGCCCGCTTCTTCTATTGTCAGATTGCGCCCGCTGAGGACGCCCAGGCCCGGCTGCGCCGGGTCGTGAAAATACAGGTCGTAATGACCGGGGCCCACGGCCAGCAGCGTGGCTGGCGCGGCATGGGCCATGGCACAGGAGCGCTGGCAGCCGCTGAGGTGAACAGCACCAAGCGCTCCCGATCGGGACAGCAGCGGGGCCAGCCGCTGGGCATCGCCCTTGGTGTCGGACAGCGCCTTGGCGCAGCCCGTCGAACCGGTGCACGCGACCAGTCGGGCCAAGGGTTCACGCACGTCACACAGCAACCCCAATGCGCTCAAACCGGCCAAGGCCGCCGAGGCCTGCTCCACGGCGACGTTCGGCAACAGCACACCCTGCCACGGCGTCATGCGCAAGCTACCGTCACCCCACTCGCGCGCAAGCCGCGCAACACCACGCAATTGCTCGACACTCAACCGCCCCAATGGGGCCACTGCACAGACGGCCGCATGATCAGGCTGAAGCTGTGGGTAGACTCCCAGCGGCTGGGCAAGGTCACCCACGCCCCTGCGCCACTGGCGAACGGCAACATCGCGCCGTAGCGTCAGGGGCAAACGGGCAACGAACGCCTCCACGTCCATTGTCGCCAACAACTGGCGCATACGCGCCTGCTCAGGCGAAGCCAGATCAAGAAAGGTGTTCAGTACCGCCAGCACCAGCGCATGCCCTTGTGCCAACGGCACCGCGCCCAATGCGCCGTCCTCACTCGGGCACCCTGCCAGCCCGAATGCCAGCCAGGGCTGACCTTCCAGGCTCAGTGCCGATAGCCACAGGTCATGAGGGTGACGGAGCATGGCCATCGCTTCACCGCCATCCAGCTGCACGGCGAACTTGGGTGAGAGTTGCTGAAAACGTGGGCTGCTTTGCAACGAATCGAGAATCTGCCGGGCCAATGGCCGGGTATCGAACAGCATGGCGCGGTCCAGGCCCGCCGTTGGGCTGAGCATCAGGTTGCGCACATCATCACCGGCCATCTGGGTCGGCCCCAGGCCCGCCGCGAGCAAACAGGCAATCAACGCGTCGCGCTCGGTGCCGATGCCGCGAATCTGCAGGTTGCTGCGGTTGGTCAGCTCGATCACTCCGATGGCAAAACGCTCGGCCGCCTCGGCCACCGCATCAGCCTGGCCGGCACTGATTTCGCCGCCATTGAGCTTGATCCGGGAAATACCGCCATCCAGCGCCTGGACGATGCGCCACAACCCCGGACAGGCCGAGGGGCGTAACGCAGGGGACGGCTGTAGCTCGTTCAAAAGATCACCCGATAATCGTCAAAAGGCGCTGGTCGTTGGAAGGCGCGGTATTATGCCTGCTTTGTCCGGCAGCAGGATAAGCCTGCTGGTCGGATTGGCAGTGTAGAGGATGCGGCATGGCCCCCTGGCTCACCCTGGTAGGAATCGGCGAAGACGGCTTCAACGGCCTCGGCAAGCAAGCCCGCAGGGCGCTGCTCGGCGCTGCGCGGGTGTTTGGCAGCCCACGGCAGTTGGCCTTGCTGCCACGCTGCATCGGCGCTGAACGCGAGCCCTGGCCTAGCCCGTTTTCCTTGACGCCGTTGTTGGCGCTGCGCGGTGAAGCGGTGTGTGTATTGGCCAGTGGCGACCCCATGCTGTATGGCGTGGGCGCTAGCCTGGCACGTCAGGTCACGGCCAGTGAAATGACCGTGCTACCGGCACCGTCTTCCTGTTCGCTGGCGGCGGCCCGGCTCGGCTGGCCGCTGCAAGACGTTGTCACCCTCTCGGTCGTCGCTCGCCCGGTCGCCGCGGTGGCCGCTCACCTCTATACCGGTCAGCGCCTGCTGGTGCTGAGCAACGACGCCAGCAGCCCTGCAGCGCTGGCCGAACTGCTGCGTGCCCGAGGCTTTGGCGCCAGCCGCATGGTGGTGCTGGAGCACTTGGGTGGCCCGCTGGAGCGCCAACACGAAGGGCATGCCAATACCTGGTCCAACCCGGACGTGGCAGCACTGAATGTCGTTGCCATCGACTGCCAGGCCGACCCCGACGCGCCGCGCCTGTCGCCCTTGGCCGGCCTGCCGGATTCCGCCTTTCGTCATGATGGCCAGATCACCAAGCGCGATGTACGCGCCATCACCCTCGCCCGGCTCGCCCCGCAACCTGGCGAACTGCTCTGGGACGTTGGCGCCGGCAGCGGCTCCATCGGCATCGAATGGATGCGCGCGCATCCCAGTTGCCGGGCTCTGGCCATTGAGGCCGACGAAGGCCGCCAACAGCTGATTGAACACAACCGCGATGCACTCGGCGTACCCGGCCTGCAACTGATCCGCGGGCGCGCACCGCACGCGCTGGCAGGCCTGGAGCAGCCCGATGCAATCTTCATCGGCGGCGGTGTCACCCGTGAGGGTGTGCTGCAGCACTGCTGGAATCAGTTGCGCCCCGGGGGCCGCCTGGTCGCCAACGCCGTGACCCTGCAAAGTGAGGCCACCCTGGCCGACTGGCGTGAGCGCCACGGCGGCGAACTGACCCGTATTCACATCGCCCAGGCGCAGCCGCTGGGTGAGTTCGACACGTGGCGCCAGGCGCTCCCCATTACCCTGCTCGATCTGGTCAAACCCCTCGATGCGTGACGAAACGGCCGAACAACCCGCGCCACTGCGCAGTGGCCTGACCACCGGTAGCTGCGCCACAGCCACCAGCCTGGCGGCGGCTCGCCTGTTGCTGACGGGGCAAGCCAGTGATGCGGTGCAGATCACCCTGCCCAAGGGCAAGGTCGTGCAGATGCGCCTGGAGTTCTGCCGTTTGCTCGACGATGGCGCCGAAGCGGGAACCCTCAAGGATGCCGGTGACGACCCGGATGTCACCCACGGTGCGCTGCTCTACAGCCGCGTTCGCCTGCAAGCACAGCCGGGCGTACGGTTTGTCGCGGGCAGCGGCGTCGGCACCGTGACCCGCCCCGGGCTGGTGCTGGCGGTGGGCGAGCCAGCCATCAATCCTGTGCCTCGGAAGATGATGACTGAACACCTGCAACGGCTGGCAGAGGAAGCCGCCTACGCCGGAGGGTTTGAAGTGACTGTGAATGTCCGCGATGGCGAAAACCTCGCCTTGAAAACCATGAACCCACGCCTGGGGATTCTCGGCGGGCTGTCGATTCTCGGTACCAGCGGCATCGTCCGACCGTTTTCCTGCGCAGCCTACATCGCCTCGATTCATCAAGGCATCGATGTCGCCAGAACCAACGGTTACCTGCACATCGCAGCCTGCACCGGCAATGCCAGTGAAGACACCATGCGCCAGTACTACAACTTGCCGGAAATCGCCCTGATCGAAATGGGCGACTTCGTCGGTGCGGTGCTCAAGCACCTGCGCAAGGTGCCTGTGGACAAGCTGAGTATCTGCGGGGGGTTCGGCAAGATCAGCAAGCTGGCCGCCGGGCACATGGACCTGCACAGCCGCCACTCCAGTATCGACCTGCCACAGTTGGCCGGGTGGGCCGCTGCCATTGGTGCCGACGCCGAGCTACAGGCGGCCATCATCCAGGCCAACACCAGCCAGCAGGCGCTAGCGCTGGCTCACGCGGCGGGCGTAGCCTTGGGCGATGCCGTCTGCGCTCATGCCCGGGCCTTCGCGCAAACCATCGTCCCACCCCAGGTGCAGGTGGAAGTCTTCGCCATCGACCGCCAAGGCGGCATTGTCGGCCAGGCGGGTGTGCAATGAGCCCACGTATCCTGCTGCTCGGAGGCGTCACCGAAGCCTTGGCCATAGCGCGTCAACTGGGCCCCGAGCACGTCTACAGCCTGGCGGGGGTTGGGCGCGTGCCACAGGATCTGCCCTGCCAGGTGCGCGTTGGCGGGTACGGCGGCGCACAAGGTCTGGCGGCGTACCTACAGGCAGAAGGCATCCGCCTGCTGATCGACGCCACACACCCGTACGCCGCACAAATCAGCCACAACGCGGTTCTCGCGGCCAAGCAGGTGGGCATTCCGTGCTGGGCACTGCGTCGCACGGCCTGGCAAGCACAACCTGGAGATGACTGGCGTGAAGTGGCCGACTGGGGCGAACTGATGCAGGCGCTGGCCCCCTTCCAGCGCCCGCTGTTCACCCTGGGCCGCGAGCCGTTGCAGCACCTGGACGAGATACCGTCCCAGCAATTCTGGACCCTGCGCGCACTGGAGAGCTGCCTTGGCAACGAGCGCTGCGAAATCATCGGTGCACGCGGGCCGTTCTGCATCGACGACGAACGTGCCTTGTTTGAGCGTCGGCAGATCGACGTGCTGATCAGCAAGAACAGTGGCAGCAGCGCCACCGAGCCCAAACTGGACGTGGCGCGCGAGCGCGGGGTGCCGGTGTTGATTCTCAAGCGCCCGGCATTGCCGGAGGCAGACCGCCTGTTCTGGTCGACACAGGCATTGCTGGAGGCGCTGCGTTAAACGCCCGGTCAGTCCGGCAGGCTCAGCCTGCGGCACTTCATCGCACCCGGGCTTTTGTACTTATACTGGCACTTCTGGCTAAATGGCCAACACTCACGATTCCTGACCGGATCTTTCCATGCCACGACAACGGCTTGCCTATGCCTGGATCGCCTGCATCGCCGTATTGGTGAACATGCTGGCGATGCCGTTGTCTGCGGCAGCCCCCAAGGGGCAAGCCGAGCAACTGCTCTGGGGGGCGTTCTGCTCTGGCAGCGGTACGCAGTTGGTAGCGATTTCGCTGGGCCAGACCGAGCCCGGGCCGGCGAATGACGATCATTCCGTGATGCAGCACTGCTGGTGCTGCTCCGGATCGGCACCCGTGCTGGCGCTACCGGCACAAGCACCGCGACTGCTGTTGCCCGAACAGGCGTTTGGCATACCGCAACCCCTGTTCAGCACGCTTCAGCCAACACCGCGGCAATTGTGGCCCGCCCTCAATCCTCGTGCTCCACCTCTGGTTTGATTCTCTACGCTATCCGTTGCGAAACCGAATCGACTGGAGAACTACCATGCTATTGAAAGCCTTTGCCCTGGCCGCCCTGTTGCTGCCGGTGACGTTTGCCAACGCCCATGAATACACTAAGGGCGATCTGCACATCGCGCACCCATGGTCGCAAGAACTACCGCCCAACGCGCCCAATGTGGCGGCCTATTTCGTTGTTCACAACAAGGGCAACAACGCCGACCGCCTACTCAGCGTCGCCTCCCCCATCAGCGACAATGCCGAGCTGCACGAGCACCTGATGAAGGACGGCCTGATGAAGATGCAGCAGGTGCCTAGCGTCGTCGTTCCCGCCGGCAGCGACCTGGTCTTCGCCCCTGGCGCCTATCACGTCATGCTCATGCAACCCAAGGACCGCAGCCTGCTGCGCGACGGCAAGCGCTTTCCACTCACACTGCATTTTGAGAAAGCCGGCGATATCACGGTTGAGGTCGCGGTACAGAAGCAGCCGCCCGAAGAGGCTGCCCACAGCCATTGATCGCTGACGCGTCCCCGCGATGAGCACCTTGCGCCAACGCCAGATCCGGCCCGCATCACCTCGCGGCAGCTGGCTGAGCCTGTTCGCCATGTTGATGATCTTCATCGGCCCACTGATTTCTCAGTCGATGCCGATGGATCATCGTGCCTCCATGCCTGCGGGCATGGAGATGGCCTGTCACGAGGGTGCTCAGGCGACCAGCGCACACAAGGCCTCACCGTCACTGCACGTCCTGTGGGAGAAGTGCGGCTACTGCAGCCTGTTCTTCCACTGCCCGGCCCTGCCCCAGACGCACAGCCTGCTGGACAGCACCGTCACACCGGCCAGCACAGGGCTGATCGTCCAGCCTCGCCAAGGCCATGCCCGCCAAGCGATCTTCCCCGGCGCTCGAACCCGCGCTCCGCCTACCTCGTTTTCAGTCTGAACCCACTTGTTATCGAACTCGGCCCGGGCGTCTGCCCGAAGGTCGACGTCTGCCTTTGACTGAAAAACGTTGGAATGATTATGTCTGGCTGCACCGCTATGTTTCGTCTGTCCCTGCGCGGCACTATCGCCGTGGCCTGTGGCTCCCTGCTCAGCCCGTTCATCCTGGCCGCCGAGCAAGGCCATGAGAACCACACTCAAGACCCAGCCGAACTGAGCCCCACGGTCATCACCGCTGTGGCGCCCAGTTCACCGCTGACCGTGGTCACCAACCCCAAGGACCCTCGCCAGCCCGTACCCGCCAGCGACGGTGCCGACTACCTGAAGACCATCCCCGGGTTCTCCGCCATTCGCGCAGGCGGCACCAACGGCGACCCGGTGCTGCGCGGCATGTTCGGCTCACGCCTGAACATCCTCACCAACGGCGGCGTAATGCTCGGCGCCTGCCCAAACCGTATGGATGCGCCGACGTCCTACATCGCACCGGAAACCTACGATCGCCTGACCGTGATCAAAGGCCCGCAGACCGTCCTCTGGGGGCCGGGCGCATCAGCAGGAACCATCCTTTTCGAGCGCGAGCCCGAGCAATTCGGCGAGCTTGGCAGCCGGGTCAACGCCAGCGTGCTGGCTGGCTCCAACGGCCGCTTCGACAAGGTGCTGGACGCGGCGGCAGGCGGCCAGTTGGGCTATGTACGTGTCATCGGCAACCAATCGCACTCGGATGACTACGAGGATGGTAACGGCGATACGGTGCCGTCCCGCTGGGACAAGTGGAACGGCGACGTCGCCCTCGGCTGGACGCCAGACGCCGATACCCTGCTGGAGCTGACCGCCGGCAAGGGCGATGGTGAAGCGCGGTATGCCGGGCGAGGCATGGACGGGTCGCAGTTCAAACGCGAAAGCCTGGGCCTGCGTTTCGAGAAATCCAACCTTGGCGACGTGCTCGACAAGGTCGAAGCGCAGGTCTACTACAACTACGCCGATCACGTGATGGATAACTACAGCCTACGCACACCGCCCACCAGCGGCATGATGGCCGGGCCGATGGTCAGCAACGTCGACCGCCGCACCATGGGCGCGCGGATCAAGGCGACCTGGCGCTGGGCCGACGTGAAGCTGATCAGCGGTATCGATGCGCAGACCAACGAACACCGCCAACGTGGCGGCATGGGCATCGATGCACACAAAGACAAACCGTGGACCAAAGATGCCGACTTCCACAACTACGGCGTGTTTGGTGAACTGACCTGGGAAACCACCCAGCAGGATCGGCTGATCACCGGCGCACGCCTGGACCGCGCCTCGGCCAAAGACTATCGCAAGACCACCTCAGGCATGATGCCGCGGCCCAACCCCACCTACGGTGACACCCGTGCCGACACCCTGCCCAGCGGTTTTGTACGCTATGAGCACGACCTCGCGGCCATCCCGGCTACCACCTACATCGGCCTCGGGCATGCCCAGCGCTTCCCGGACTACTGGGAACTGTTCTCGCCCAAATCCGGCCCTGACGGCTCGGTGAATGCCTTCGACGCGATCAAGCCAGAGAAAACCACCCAGCTCGACTTCGGTATCCAGTACCAGACCGACGTGGTCGAGGCCTGGGCCTCCGGTTATGTTGGCCAAGTGCGCGACTACATCCTGTTCGACTACACCCAGAACAGCTCCCAGGCCCAGAACATCGATGCACGGATCATGGGCGGTGAGCTCGGTGCCGCCTACAAGCTGACCTCCAACTGGAAGGCCGATGCCACCCTGGCCTACGCCTGGGGCAAGAACAGCAGCGATGGCGCGGCCCTGCCACAAATGCCTCCGTTGGAAAGCCGCCTGGGCCTGACCTACAGTCGCGATGACTGGAGTGCCGGCGCGCTGTGGCGCGTGGTAGCGGCGCAGAACCGCATTGATGAAAACAAAGGCAACGTGGTCGGCAAGGACTATGAAAAGAGTGGGGGCTTCGGCGTGTTCTCGCTCAACGGCGCTTACCGCGTGAACAAGAACCTCAAGCTCAGCACGGGCGTCGACAACCTGTTCGACAAAGCCTACGCCGAACACCTGAACCTGGCGGGTAACGCCGGCTTCGGTTATCCGGCCAATGACCCACAAGCGATCAACGAGCCGGGCCGTACGTTCTGGACCAAAGTCGACCTGAGTTTCTGATGCAGCCGGGCGCGGCTGAAAAGCCGCGCCCACACCGCTGGAGCGTGCAATGAAAAAAATACAACCGTCTTTCTACAACCTGGCCTGGCGCTGGCACTTCTACGCCGGGTTGTTCGTGGCTCCGATTATGATCCTGCTGGCCATCACCGGGATCATCTACCTGTTCAAGCCACAGCTTGATCCGCTGATGTACCGTGACCTGATGGTGGTCGAGGCGGGCCATCACCGGCAAAGCGCCGACGCCCTGAAACAACACGTACAACACGCCTACCCCCAGGGACATATCGGGCAATACCTGCCAGCCACGGCGCCCGATCGCAGTGCGCAATTCGTGGTGCATGAGGGCGGGCGAGAACTGAATGTATTCATCGACCCCTACACCGGCACTGTACTCGGCGCGCAGGATGCCAAGCGCAACCTGCAAGCGGTGGCCCGTGCGCTACACGGCGAGCTGATGATCGGCACGGTCGGTGACCGCGTGGTTGAATTGGCCGCAGGCTGGGGCATCGTCCTGGTGGTGTCCGGGCTGTACCTGTGGTGGCCACGCGGCAAAGCTTCGGCTGGCGTGCTGTGGCCGCGCCTGGGCGCACGCGGGCGTCTGTTCTGGCGCGACCTGCATGCCGTCAGCGGTTTCTGGGGCTCAGCCTTACTGTTGCTGATGTTACTCAGTGGCATGACCTGGACCGGCTTCTGGGGCAAACAATACGCCGACCTGTGGAACCGCTTTCCGGCGGCCATGTGGAACGAAGTACCGCAGTCCGACCAGCAGGCCCGCACCCTCAACAACGCCAACCGGCAGACCGTGCCTTGGGCCGTGGAAAACACGCCAATGCCACAATCCGGCGCGCACGCTGAACATGCCGGTCACGTGGCCGCAAACTCTGCGCCCGCGTTGCCACAGGTAAGCCTGCAACAGGTCGAAGACATTGCCACTGCGCGCCAGGTTGAACCGGGCTACAGCATCACCCTGCCGAGCACGGCCGAAGGTGTTTTCACCATTGCCGTGTTCGCCGACGACCCGCGTAACGACGCCACCCTGCATGTCGACCAGTACACCGGCAAGGTGCTGGTGGATGTGCGCTGGCAGGATTACAACAGCGTTGCCCGAGCCACTGAGCTGGGGGTGATGTTGCACGAGGGCAAATTGTTTGGCCTGGTCAACCAGCTCATCGTATTGCTGATCTGCCTGATGATCCTGCTGGGCTCGGTCAGCGGGCTGGTGATCTGGTGGAAACGCCGACCTCAGGGCGGGCTGGGCGTACCGCCCCTGCGACATGACCTGCCACGCTGGAAGTCGGCCACCGTGATCATGCTCGGCCTGGGCATTGCCTTCCCGCTGGTGGGTGCCTCGATGCTGGTGGTATGGCTGCTGGACCGAGGGCTGGGCCGTCGCGTCCTGGCACCGGCAACCTGACCTCGCCCTGCCCGACTCAATACCAGCCATGAGCCATTCCTGTGCAATCGCCCCCGTAACGAGCGTACCGGGGCGTCATCACAGTGCATTCCATTTGCCCCTGAACCTGTAAACACGCAGCCCACCAGCCTGTACACAAGTCGGCACAGCGCTTGCTAACGCTCTCTCCTGAAGTCGCCATCTGCCAAACAGAACAATCGAATTCAATGGAGAGTGCACTATGAAGCGTCGCAGTCTGATCAAGGCCTTTACCCTGAGCGCATCCATCGCCGCGATGGGCTTGAGCTGGAGTATCCAGGCCGCCGAGACCATCAAGGTCGGCATCCTGCATTCGCTGTCGGGAACCATGGCGATTTCCGAGACATCGCTCAAGGACATGGCGCTGATGACCATCGAACAGATCAACGCCAAGGGTGGGGTCAATGGCAAGTTGCTGGAACCTGTCGTGGTCGACCCGGCCTCGAATTGGCCGCTGTTCGCCGAGAAGAGCCGCCAACTGCTGACCCAGGACAAGGTCGCCGTGGTATTCGGCTGCTGGACATCGGTATCGCGCAAGTCCGTGCTGCCGGTGTTCGAAGAGCTCAACGGCCTGCTGTTCTACCCCGTGCAATATGAAGGCGAGGAAATGTCGCCGAATGTCTTCTACACCGGTGCAGCGCCGAACCAGCAGGCCATTCCGGCGGTGGAGTACCTGATGAGCGAAGAAGGCGGCGCGGCCAAGCGCTACTTCCTGCTTGGCACCGATTACGTCTACCCACGCACCACCAACAAGATTCTGCGCGCCTTCCTGCACAGCAAGGGCGTGGCCGACAAGGACATCGAAGAGGTCTACACGCCGTTCGGGCACAGCGATTACCAGACCATCGTCGCCAACATCAAGAAGTTCTCCGCAGGCGGCAAGACCGCAGTGATCTCCACTGTCAATGGCGACTCCAACGTGCCGTTCTACAAGGAACTGGCCAACCAGGGCCTGAAAGCGACCGACGTACCGGTGGTGGCTTTCTCGGTGGGCGAAGAAGAACTGCGCGGCATCGACACCAAGCCGCTGGTCGGGCACCTGGCCGCCTGGAACTACTTCGAGTCAGTGGAAAACCCGGTGAACAGCCAGTTCGTCGCCGACTGGAAGGCCTATGCCAAAGCGAAGAACCTGCCAGGTGCCGACAAGGCCGTGACCAATGACCCGATGGAAGCCACCTACGTTGGCATTCACATGTGGGCACAGGCCGTGGAAAAGGCCAAGTCCACCGACGTCGACAAGGTTCGCGAAGCCTTGGCCGGCCAGAGCTTCAAGGCACCATCGGGCTTCACCCTGACCATGGACAAGAGCAACCACCACCTGCACAAGCCGGTCATGATCGGCGAGATCCAGGACGACGGTCAGTTCAACGTGGTCTGGCAGACCGAGCAACCGCTGCGCGCGCAACCCTGGAGCCCCTTTATCCCTGGCAACGACAAGCGCCCGGACTATGCAGTGAAGGGCAACTGAGTAGTCCCTCCCTGCAGGTACTGGCACAGCCGGTGCCTGCAGGCCCTCCTCAAGAGACATCACTATGCTCACTGCCGTGTACCGTTTGATCATCGGCCTCGCCTTGCTGCTGCCTCTGGCCGCAGAGGCCGGCGACGCCGACTACTTCGTCGCTGCCAACGCCACCGAACAGGCCCGCCTGCTGCAGGCTTGGGCGGCACAACCCGACCCGGCCCGGCTGGCACTGCTCACATCACTGCAGCAAGGCCGCATCAGCCCGGACGATAGCCGCAAGTTGCGCCTGAACAACCGTCTGCGCGGTCTGCTGGATAACGCACTGGCCAGCCATCAACTGCTGGTCGAGGATCCCCGCGTACGGCTCAGTGCCGCGCAACAGTTGCAGAAAAGCGCGCAGCCGGCCCAGGTTGCCTTTCTCGACCGCCGTTTCGCCAGCGAAGCAGACAGCGCCGTGCACGCGGCCCTCGGCCTGGCCTTGGCCAACCTGCAACTGGCCGCCAGCGACCCGGCGGTGCGTCTGGCCGCTGTACGCCTGCTCGGCGAAACCGGCGACCCGATGGCCCGCACCCGCCTGGAGAGCCTGCTTGACCCAGCGGTGGAAACCCATGAAGCCGTGCGCACCGCCGCTGAAACCAGCCTGGCCCAAGTCAAGCGCAAGCTGTTGATCGGTGAACTGCTCGGCCAGGCATTCAGTGGGCTGTCACTCGGCTCGATCCTGTTGCTGGCGGCGCTGGGCCTGGCGATTACCTTCGGCCTGTTGGGCGTGATCAACATGGCCCACGGCGAGATGCTGATGCTTGGCGCCTACTCGACCTATGTCGTGCAGGTACTCGTGCAACGCCTGATGCCCGAGGCACTACCGTTCTATCCGTTGCTGGCGCTACCGGTGGCGTTCTGCGTCAGTGCCGGGGTCGGCATGCTGCTGGAGCGCACGGTGATTCGTCACTTGTATGGTCGCCCGCTGGAAACCCTGCTCGCGACCTGGGGCATCAGCCTGATGCTGATTCAGGCAGTCCGCCTGCTGTTCGGCGCGCAGAACGTCGAGGTCGCCAACCCGGCCTGGCTGTCTGGCGGGCTGCAGGTATTGCCTAACCTGGTGCTGCCGTACAGCCGCCTGGTGATCATCGGCTTCGCCCTGTTCGTGGTACTGCTGACCTGGTTGCTGCTCAACCGCACACGCCTTGGCCTGAACGTGCGGGCGGTGACACAGAACCGCAACATGGCCGCCTGCTGCGGCGTACCCACCGGGCGTGTGGACATGCTCGCCTTCGGCCTTGGTTCGGGCATCGCCGGCCTCGGCGGCGTAGCCCTGAGCCAGATCGGCAACGTCGGCCCGGACCTCGGCCAGAGCTACATCATCGACTCGTTCCTGGTGGTGGTGCTTGGCGGCGTCGGGCAATTGGCCGGCAGCCTCTGGGCGGCCTTCGGCCTGGGCGTGGCCAACAAACTGCTGGAGCCGCAGATCGGTGCGGTACTCGGCAAGATCCTGATCCTTGCGCTGATCATTCTGTTCATCCAGAAACGCCCGCAAGGCCTCTTTGCACTCAAGGGACGGGTAATCGACTGATGAACCAGCCACTCTTGATCCGCGCCACACAGAAAGCCGGGCTGCGCCTCTCGCTGGCCGTCGGCGCTGCGGTACTGCTAACCCTGCTGGCACTGCCGCTACTGTCACTGCTGCCCGACGGCCACAGCCTGCAGGTATCGGCCTACACCCTGACCCTGGTCGGCAAAATCCTCTGCTATGCCATCGTTGCCCTGGCGCTGGACCTGGTCTGGGGCTATGCCGGCCTGCTCTCCCTCGGTCACGGGCTGTTTTTTGCCCTGGGCGGTTACGCCATGGGCATGTACCTGATGCGCGAAGCAGCCGGTGACAGCCTGCCGGCCTTCATGACCTTCCTGTCCTGGAGCGAACTGCCCTGGTACTGGGCCGGCACCCAGCACTTCGCCTGGGCGCTGTGCCTGGTGGTATTGGCACCCGGGCTGCTGGCGCTGGTGTTCGGCTTCTTCGCTTTTCGTTCGCGCATCAAGGGCGTGTACTTCTCGATCATGACCCAAGCCCTGACGTTCGCCGGGATGCTGCTGTTTTTCCGCAACGAGACCGGCTTTGGCGGCAACAACGGCTTCACCAGTTTCCGCAGCATTCTGGGCTTCGACATCACCGCCCAGGGCACCCGCGCCGTGCTGTTTCTGCTGACCGTCGCGCTATTGCTGGCCAGCCTCTACATCGGCTGGCGGCTGGCGCGCAGCAAGTTCGGCCGGGTTCTGACCGCCCTGCGCGATGCTGAAAACCGCTTGATGTTCTGCGGTTACGACCCCCGTGGTTTCAAACTCTTCGTCTGGGTGCTCAGCGCCGTGCTGTGCGGCCTGGCCGGCGCCCTGTACGTGCCACAGGTGGGCATCATCAATCCCAGTGAAATGTCACCGACCAACTCCATCGAAGCGGCGGTGTGGGTCGCCCTTGGCGGGCGCGGCACCTTGATCGGGCCGCTGCTCGGTGCCGGTCTGGTCAACGGCATGAAGAGCTGGTTCACCGTGGCGTTTCCGGAGTTCTGGCTGTTCTTCCTCGGGGCACTGTTCATTCTGGTCACCCTGTACCTGCCCAAGGGCGTGGTCGGCCTGCTGAAGAAAAGAGGCGAACAATGAGAACGACACCACTGCCGGTGGTTCATCCGGAATTCATGCTCGAGCCCATCCTGGACGCCGGCAGCGGGCGCGATGCCATTGGCCTCGGCCAACGTCGCGGCGAAGGGCTGGAGGTGCGCCACGGCACGGTACTGACACTGGAAGATATCAGCGTCAGCTTCGATGGCTTCAAGGCCCTCAACAGCCTCAACCTGTACATCGGTGTCGGCGAGTTGCGCTGCATCATTGGCCCCAACGGGGCGGGCAAGACCACCTTGATGGACGTGATTACCGGCAAGACCCGCCCCAACACCGGCAACGCCTGGTTCGGCGATACCCTGGACCTGACCCGCATGAGCGAGGTGAAAATCGCTCAAGCCGGCATCGGGCGCAAGTTCCAGAAACCAACGGTGTTCGAGGCGTTGAGCGTGTTCGAGAACCTTGAGCTGGCGCAGAAGAACGACAAATCGGTGTGGGCCTGCCTTGGCGCGCACCTGCGTGCTGAGCAGCGCGACCGGATCGACGAGGTGCTCAAGACCATCCGCCTCGACGGCTCAGCCCTGCGCCCTGCGGGCCTGCTTTCCCACGGCCAGAAACAGTTTCTGGAGATCGGCATGCTGCTGATGCAGGACCCGCAACTGCTGCTGCTCGACGAGCCCGTGGCGGGCATGACCGACGCGGAAACCGAGTTCACCGCCGAGCTGTTCAAGGGCCTGGCGGGCAAGCACTCGCTGATGGTGGTCGAACACGACATGGGCTTCGTCGGTGCCATTGCTGACCACGTCACGGTACTGCACCAGGGCAGCGTGCTGGCCGAAGGCTCACTGGAACAGGTACAGGCCGATGACCGGGTCATCGAGGTGTATCTGGGCCGCTAGGAGATTGCCATGCTGAAAGTCGATTCGCTTCATCAATACTACGGCGGTAGCCACATCCTGCGCGGCCTGTCATTCGAGGCCAAGGTCGGTGAGGTGACCTGCCTGCTGGGCCGCAACGGTGTCGGCAAGACCACCCTGCTGCGCTGCCTGATGGGCCTGCTGCCGGTTCGCGAAGGCACGGTGCAGTGGGAGCATAACCCCATCACTGCACTCAAGCCGCATCAACGGGTAGAGGCTGGCATTGCCTACGTGCCTCAGGGGCGCGAGATCTTCCCACGCCTGAGCGTGGAGGAAAACCTGTTGATGGGGCTCTCTCGCTTCAGTGCCAAAGAGGCCAAAAGCGTACCGGCGTTCATCTATGAGCTGTTCCCGGTACTGCTACAGATGAAACACCGTCGTGGCGGCGACCTATCCGGTGGCCAACAACAGCAATTGGCGATTGGCCGGGCGCTGGCCAGCCGCCCTCGCCTGTTGATCCTCGATGAGCCCACCGAAGGTATCCAGCCCTCGGTGATCAAGGAAATCGGTGCGGTGATCCGCACCCTGGCAGCGCGTGGCGACATGGCGATCCTGCTGGTGGAGCAGTTCTATGACTTCGCCGCCGAACTCGCCGATCAGTACCTGGTGATGTCTCGGGGCGAGATCGTCCAGCAGGGTCGCGGCAAAAACATGGAGGCCGAGGGTGTACGCGGGCTGGTAACCATTTAACCTGAACAACTGCCTTACGCCTTGAGAACCTGCCATGACCTACCTGATCCGCGATGCCGTTCACGCCGACCTGCCGGGCATCCGTGATATCTACAACGACGCCGTGCTGAACACCACGGCGATCTGGAACGAACAACCGGTCGACCTGGACAACCGCCGGGCCTGGTACGAGGCGCGCCAAACGCAGCAGTACCCGATCCTGGTGGCCGTCGACGCAGCCGGTGAGGTGCTAGGCTACTCATCATTCGGTGACTGGCGTCCTTTCGAAGGGTTTCGCCACACGGTCGAGCATTCGGTCTACATCCGCGCCGATCAACGTGGCAAAGGCCTCGGCCCGGCCTTGATGCAGGCCTTGATCGGACGTGCACGGGCCTGCGGCAAACATGTGATGGTGGCGGCTATCGAAAGCGGCAACCAGGCGTCGATTCACCTGCATGAACGCCTGGGTTTCACCCTGAACGGAAACATGCCTCAGGTGGGCGTGAAGTTTGGCCGCTGGCTGGACCTGACCTTCATGCAATTGATCCTCAACCCGGGTGCACAGCCCATGGAGTGACCGCTGATGAACGCTGCCCAATTACACCGCGTGACCCACGAAAGTTTTGCGCATTACCGCGACGGCCTGGTGGCGCTGTTGCTTGACGCGGTTCGTCAGGGCGCATCGGTTGGTTTTCTCGCGGATATCGACGCCCAGCAGGCCAACAACTACTTCGACGAGGTCAAGGCACGCCTGACCACGGGTGAGTTGCTGCTGTGGGTCGTGAGCAAGGACAAGGATGTGCTGGGCAGTGTTCAACTCGGTTTGTGCCAGAAGCCCAATGGCCTTAACCGTGCCGAAGTGCAGAAGTTGTTGGTACATGGCAATGCTCGCCGACGCGGGCTGGGCCAGCAGTTGATGCAGGCGCTGGAGCACACGGCGCGCAAGGAACGGCGCGGTCTGCTGTACCTGGACACCGAGGCGGGCTCGGAGGCAGAGGCGTTTTACCGGTCCCAGGGCTACATCCGTGCCGGTGAAATCCCGGACTATGCCTGTGGGCCGGACGGCACCTACCGACCGACAGCGTTGTATTACAAATTACTGTAACCGGCAGCCTGCGTCGTCGAAGCGCCGACACAGCTGGCGCGACGCCCGGGCCACAAGCTCAGACCTTTAAAAAGCGTCCCAGGCGCTGCCTGAGCATGCTGTTTTCGCTGCGTAACTGCTGCACTTCCTCCAGCAGCTCCAGCGCCAGCGCTACGCCCTCCCACTCCAGGCCAAGGTCGCGCTGCAATTTCGCTGCGCGCCTGGCCAGGACCGACGCCTGTTCGTCGAACAGCCATTCCTCCGGCGTTCGCCCTGACGGTTCAACAATGCCGTGTTCGACTATTTCGATCACATAGGCCGCCGGTAGATCGGCTTCCTGACAAAAGGTCTGCATGTCCAGTTGAACGATCAGGGTGCTCATAATCAGCTACTCCATTGTGCTCTCGGATTGAACCCGGCCTTCTCCGACAGTTTGGTCCACAGTTCGCGGGTGGCGGCATCGGACTGGCTTGGCATCACCACCTTCAACTGCGCATAGAGGTCGCCACGCTCGCCCTGCTTGTTGGCCAGGCCCATGCCCTTGACCCGCAGGCGCTGACCGCTCTGGCTGTCCGGACGAATGGTCAGGTTGATCTTGCCGGTCAGGGTCGGTACGGCCACCTTGGTACCCAGCGCCGCCTCCCACGGTGCCAGCGGCACGGTAATGATCAGGTCATGGCCTTCGACATCGAACAGCGGGTGCGGTGCCATGCGGATGGTCAGGTACAGGTCGCCACTTGCGCCACCACCAATACCCGGCGCCCCCTGGCCCTTGAGGCGGATGCGCTCACCGTCGGTGACACCGGCGGGAATTTTCACGTTCAGCGTCTTGGTGGTGTCACCGGTGCGCTGACCATGGCCGTTGTACTGCGGCACCTTGAAGCTGATCTGCTTCGACTCGCTGGCCAGGGACTCTTCAAGGAAAATCGCCAGTTCCATTTCCACGTCTTGCCCTCGCCGACCAGCGCTGCGTTGCTGCTGACCACGGCCAAACGGGCTGCCGTTGCCACGCCCGCCAGCACCGAAGATAGAGCTGAAAAACTCGGAGAAGTCGCCACCGGCAAAACCGCCACCGGCCCCGGCACCACCACGGCTTTCCCAGCCCGGCGGCCCCTGGAACGGTCGACCATGCTGACCGTACTTGCGCAACTCATCGTACTCGGCGCGTTTTTCCGGGCTGCTGAGCGCCTCATAGGCCTCGTTGGCCTCCTTGAATTTTTCCTCGGCGTCACGCTCCTTGCTGACGTCAGGGTGATATTTGCGCGCAAGCTTGCGGTAGGCGGTCTTGATCGCCTTGTCATCCGCTGTCGGCTCTACGCCCAAAATCTTGTAATAGTCTTTGAAGTCCATCTAAGGAATCACCATCAGTTATCGAATGCATCACTGCTTATAGAGATTGGGGTCAAGCATAGCCTTTCAAGACGCACTGCGGTTTGCTCCCGGACAGATATTCGGTCTTGATTCTGCCGGTGGCTGGCATAAACTGCGCGGCCGTTTTTCCCCCGGAACCGCATTCCATGAATCACGCATCCCCGGCCCGTGCCTGCGGCATCGACTTCGGCACCTCCAACTCCACCGTCGGCTGGCATCGCCCTGGCGTGGAGTCGCTGATCGCCCTGGAGGACGGCAAGATCACCCTGCCGTCGGTCGTTTTCTTCAACCTTGAAGAACGCCGCCCGGCCTATGGTCGGCTGGCCCTGCACGAGTACCTGGAAGGCTATGAAGGCCGCCTGATGCGTTCGCTGAAGAGCCTGCTGGGCTCCAAGCTGATCAAGCACGACACCAGCGTACTCGGCACTGCCCTGCCGTTCAAAGACCTGCTGGGGATGTTCATTGGCGAGCTGAAGAAGCGTGCAGAGGCCAACGCCGGCCGAGCCTTCGACGAAGTGGTACTGGGCCGCCCGGTGCATTTCGTCGATGACGACCCGGTGGCCGACCAGGAAGCCGAAGACACCCTGGCCGAAGTGGCCCGCAAGATCGGCTTCAAGGAAGTCTCATTCCAGTACGAGCCCATCGCGGCAGCATTCGACTACGAGTCGAGCATCAGCGGTGAAGAGCTGGTGCTGATCGTCGACATCGGCGGTGGTACCTCGGACTTCTCCCTGGTGCGCCTGGCACCGGAGCGGCACATGCTCGATGACCGGCACAGCGACATTCTCGCCACCGGCGGTGTCCATATTGGCGGTACCGACTTTGACAAGCAACTGAGCCTGCAAGGCGTCATGCCGCTGTTCGGTTATGGCAGCCGCATGAAGAGCCAGGCGCTGATGCCTACCAGCTATCACCTGAACCTGGCCACCTGGCACACGATCAACTCGGTGTACTCGCAAAAGTCCCAATTGGCCCTGGGCAGCATGCGCTACGACATCGAAGACACCGGTGGCATCGACCGCCTGTTCAAGCTGATCGAACAGCGCGCCGGACACTGGCTGGCCATGGAAGTGGAAGAAACCAAGATTGAACTGACCCACGCCGACAACCGCCGCGTTGACCTTGGCCGAATCGAGTCGGGGCTGGACGTGAACCTCACTCGCGCCCTGTTCGAAGCCTCTATCGAAAACCTGCTGGAGCGCGTGCGTGGCAGTGTCGATGAGCTGCTGGGCAAGGCCGGTGTCAGTGTCGAACAGGTCGATACGGTGTTCTTCACCGGCGGTTCCAGCGGCATCCCGGCGCTGCGCCAAAGCGTGGCAGCGATGCTGCCCAATGCTCGCCATGTCGAAGGCAACATCTTCGGCAGTATCGGCAGCGGCCTGGCGATCGAGGCACGCAAGCGCTACGGCTAACAGCCGCCACACGCACATCAATGCCCAAGGACGGGATCTTCACAAGGAACGGAAATGATGAACATGCGCGTACTGACCCTTGTCTTCACGCTAGCTCTGACCGGCTGCAAGGACACACTCCTGACCCTGCATTTTCAAACGCCGGTACACAGCCACGACCTCTACAAAGCGGTCAATGACACCTATCTCAATTCGCTCTATACCGCGATCAATGCCCGTGGCATTGATCCTGAACAGGTCGAACTGGAGCTGGACGAAAACGACAACAGGGTCATTCATCTGAAGGTGAGCGACTCGCTGGGCGCCGAACAACGTGCGACCCTGCAAGCGTTGTTCGAGGAAATTCCAAAGGCACGCGCAGCCACCTCCTGGGAGGTCGACATGGTGCTGGAGCCGGATGCCAAGGAAGCTGCTGGCTTGAGTACGCAGGAGCGGCAACGGCTGAACCACTTCACGCAACCGATCAGCCTGACGCTGAAACTCGATCCGCAACTGAAAATGTACGCCAGCGCCTCAGCGGCGGAACGTCGACAAGCCCGCCTGAACGGCACTGAAGTGGAAACCGAAATGGACTGCCATTTCTCTGCGGATGTCTCGGGCCCCGCGCCGTTCAAATTGCTGGGGATCACCCAACTGCCCGGCAGCCCACCGGAACGTGCACTGCTGCGCTACTCACGGAACACGGGCTACCCGCCTGCAGAAATTCCCGCACATTTCCTGTTCAAGGACGCCTCCTTGCGGCAAAAAATCGAGCGCGGCGAAGTCAGGCCCTGGCAGGAAACCGTCATACTGGACGCAAACCCAGCGGCCGGTTTCACCTTGTCACTGGAGTACGCCAGGCTCGGCAGGCATCGGCTATGGCTGGACCAGCGCCCAGATTGGCGGATGTACAGGCTGAGCGAAGACTGCGAAAACATCATCGCCTTCATCGGTCGCCCCTTCTCGCTGTTTGCCGGTAAGGGGATCGACCGGCTTGAGCGAGTCACCACCCCGTAGGCGCGGGCAACATGCCTGCCATGAAGACGATCAGACCAGTTCGGCCCGGCGCAGCTCACTCTTCAGGTACGCGTAGTAAATCGGCCCAGCCACCACACCGGGCAGGCCGAACGCGGCCTCGAACACCAGCATAGCCAGCAGCAGTTCCCACGACTTGGCACTGATCTGCCCGCCGACGATCCGGGCGTTGAGGAAGTACTCGACCTTGTGAATGACGATCAGGTAACCCAGCGCGGCCATCGCCACCCAGATCGACAGCGACAGCCCCACGATGGTGATCAGGGTGTTGGATATCAAGTTGCCAATGACCGGCAACAGCCCCAACAGGAAGGTCAGCACGATCAAGGTCTTGGTCAGCGGCAGGTGCACACCGAACATCGGCAACACCAGGGCCAGGAAGATCCCGGTGAAGAAGGTATTGAGCAGGGAGATCTTGATCTGGGCGAAGACGATGTTGCGAAACGCCTGCACCAGCAGCGCCAGCCGGTTGAACAACGCGGCGGCCAACGGCTTGCGCTTGGAGATGTCGGGAATTTTCTGCAAGGCCACGATAGCCCCCAGGATCATCCCGATCAGCAGGGTGACGAACATATGCGCCGCCCCCTTGCCCACCAGTTGCAGCTCGCCAAGGTGGGTTTTGAGCCACTCGCCGATGGCCACCTTGAATTCGGCGGCGCTGGCCGGCAGGTAGGCATCGATAAAGGGCGGTAGCTGCCCACGCGCCTGGTCCACCAGCAGCATGAACTTGTCCAGCGAGGCGCCAGGGTTCTCGGCCTCATGCAGGAGGAAACTGATTGCCCCGGCAAACAACAGGGTCAGGGTGCTGACCACCAGGGTTCCCAACAAGGCGACAGCGAGCCAACGTGCTCGCTGCCCCGCGATCAGGTGCTGCAGTTTCGGGGTCAGCATGTTGACCAGCTCAAACACCAGCAAGCCGGCCAGAAGACTGGGAAGCAGCTTGAGCGGCAACACCAGCAACAGGCCGGAAAACACGATGATCCAACTGGCCAGGGTGACTTGGCGCTGGGTGAACGTCATACAACCTCGTCCGGGTACGGTCACAAAGACGGCAGTCTGCCAGCCTTCGACGGGCAGGCATAGTGACCTGTCACAGGACCTCACCTGAAACCCTTGCCCTCAAGGGGCTGCGCGTAGCGGATCAACCGATGAAGCCAGAGTTATTTCTTCTTCAGGCAATCGCTCATGAAGGCCTTGCGCTCGTCCCCTTTCAACGCTTTTTCACCGGCAACTTTGTTGCACATCGTCATTTTGTCCTGCTGGCTCATGGGCGCAGCAGGTGCCGCCTTGAGGCAGGTGCTCATGAACGCCTTGCGCTCATCGCCCTTGAGGCTCTTGGCAGTCGCCTCGGCGTTGCAAGTCGTCATTTTTTCCTGTTGCGGCGTGGCCGCAAAGCCTTGCGAACACAGCAGCAAACCCACCACCAGCAACGGCACGTACAGCATTTTCATGGAGTCGTCTCCTTGTCGCCGCACCCTGCGCACGGCCTCGCCGAGAGTGTAGACAAGGTTTTTACACGCTTGCGTCCAGCCAAGGGCCGAAGTTACATCCCTGCCGCTTTCAGGCGCGCCGCATGCTCACTGAACAACCGCACGGGTTCAGCACCCTTGCCGACTGCGCCGAGCGACTGATTGACGATGTCCAGGTGGTCGAACGGGTAATCGTCACGAATGACTTCGCCCAGGTGCGAGCTGTAGCGCCCGACCATACCGTCACACTGCCCCGCCTCGCGCACAAAGGCTCGGGCGAACAGACGGCAGAAACGGTTACTGCCATCGAAGCGGTTCAAGCCTTGATCGGTGAACCCTGGCTGCAGCGTGCCGGACCAGGAGTAGTAGCGCACGCCATTTACCGAGGACGGCCCGTGCCCGCCCCAGGTGTCCGGCAACCCTTGGGGATACTGCTGATTGAACAGTGCAACGCCAGCCGTGGTCAGTGAATGGTGCGCGGCGTGTACATCAATCGGTAGCCGAGGACCGCGCCAACCGGTTTCCAGCCATACGATCAACACCCCGCAGACGTGCAGGGTAACCTTGAGCAGCCGCGCCCTGACGGAGCCGACGGGATAGCGCGCGTGCAGGTGATCGGCCAGTTCCGAGCCGTGATTGGGCCCGGCAATCGATGTCACCGAGGCCACCCATTCCGGGCGTTTGGCCGCCACATAACGCGCACTCAGCGCACCCTGGCTATGGCCCAGCAAGTTGACCTTTTCCGCGCCCGTCTGGCGCCGAATCGCGTCGATGTGCTGTAACAGTTGCTCACCCTGGACCTCACTGGCGTGCAGGGGCGAGACGGGCACTGCAAATACGGTGGCGCCCCCCTGGCGCAGCGCTGGAACAATGCCAAACCAGTAGGGGTAGAGCAGCAGGCGCACAAAACCAAACATGCCCGGCACCAGCACCAGTGGATAACGTGTGGCAAGCGGTTGCGACATCGCATCAGGCTCCTGATCTGTGCACAGGCCTCCACATTACAACCCCGGCAACGACAACCGCAATCGAGTCCCCTAAGGGGCCGAAAACGTGATCTCGTCAGTCTTGCCCGCTTGCATCTGCGCCAGCAGAGGCGTGCATTGGTTGGGCTGATCACCACTGGGAGCGACCAACGCCAGCAAGCCCGCTGCCGGGGCAACCGCCACCCCCAGCGCGACCAGACCGGCACCGCGCAGCATCAACGGCACGGCCTGCACCCCGGCACTCGGCTTGGCGAACGGCCCGCGCACATACAGCGGCGAGCGCAACGACAACAACCTCACGCCCTTGGACTGAGGGTCGATGTCCAGGTCCAATTGCTCCTCGGCCAGGTTGGCCGTCCCCTCGATATTGATGATCGCAGTCTCGGTGTCGAAGACAAACAACCGGCTTGTGGCCAGCCCCTCCTTGATCCCGACATCGGCGGCAGCGCAGTTGATCTTCACTTCCTTGTCGCCAAACAACTTGCCGATCACATAGTTGCCAACGTTGAGGCCGGCGATTTCCATCAAGTCACGGCTGATCGCACCATCGTTGATGAGCATCTTCAGTTCACCATTGGCAGTGCCCAGCAGGGCCGCCACCGAGTTGCCGCGCCCGCTCAGGTCAGCATCCCCGTTCAATTCACCAAAACTGGTCTGCAGGGGTTCGAAGCCCGGGAACAACGCTTTCAGCTGGAGGTTGCGGGCACTGAGCTGAGCGCTGCCTTGCATTGGCTCCGTGCGGCCATCGAGATGCACCTTGAGCCGCAGGGAGCCACCGGCCACGCCAAAGCGCAGCGGTTCAAGGCTCAACACGCCATCGTCGAGCAGGACGTGGGTCGACAGGTCGCTGAAAGGGAGCCTCGCACCGTGTTCAATGCGCTTGCCGCTAAAGCTCACGTCGGCATCCATTGCCCGCCAGCGCTCGGTACGGAATGCCTCCACTGGCAGTACCTTACCGGCGGGTTGCGCACTGGCGCCGCCGCGGGCCTTCTGCGCGCTATTGGAATCGGCACCGATCAGCGGTGCCAGGTCCTTGAACAGCACCTGATTGGACACCAGCGCACCACTGAGCTTGGGCCGTGGCTGACGGGCAACAAAGGTCAGATCACCGTGAATGTCGCTCTCACCGATCGTGCCGTTGAAGCCCTCATAACGGAACACTGCACCACCCGGCTCACGCAACTTGGCGGTCAAATGGCCGTCGGTTGAATAGCCGGGGGAATCGGGCAAGGTCACCCCGGTCAACGGGTACAGGTTGGCCAGACTCGCCCCGGCAAGACGCAAACGCACGTCAAGCGCGCCAAGGTTACGCGGATCCGTCAATGTGCCAGCAAGGGTGACATGGGTGTCGCCGCTACGCAGATCCGCCTGCAGCGGAAACGGCTGGCGCACGTCTTGAAGAGCCAGCAGCCCCCCGACTTTGCCATGCCCGGTCAATGGCTGGCCGTGATAAAGGCCCTCGACCTTGAACCCGAATGCATAGTCCTGCGTGGCGGTCTTCTGCGCTGACGCCTGACCGACGATGTCACTGAAAGGGATAGGCTTACCCAGTGGGTCGATCACCAGGTTCAGTTGAGTCTTGAGGGTCTGATCGTCCAGGCGTACCTGCCCCTTGTCGAAGCCAATGGTCCCGATCTCCAGCGTCCACGCAGAAGGCTCGTCCTGCTCGACCGTGTTGGCCCGCTCAAAGGTCCAGTTCGCGCGCCCGTTGGCCAAGCGCTTGAGGCTGGCGGTCGGCTGCTTCAGGTCAATACGCGGGATGACCACCTGGCGAACCAGCAGTGGCAACAACGACAGGCGAAATTCGACACGCTTGAGGCCGACCATTTGAGTGCCCGCCAACCAGTGCGGATTGCCCAGGCTCAGGTCTTCGGCAAGGACATGAGGGGTGGGCACCCAGGCATGCCAGCCCTCCTGATCGGCATCACGCTGCCAGCGAACGGCCAGATTGCCATTGATTGCAAACGGTCGATTCAGGGCTTCGGAAACCCTGGCACTGAGCATCGGTTTGATTCGGTTCCAGTCGAACGTGGCGATGAACACGGCCAACGCGGTCAACACCAGAAACAGGCTGGCGAAGACCCAGGAAAATAGTTTGGCAGGGCGCGTCATTGCACAATTCTCCAGTCACTGCATGGCAAAAAGCGGGCGCTTTGATAGCACTCTTGGATTGGGACCGACGAAATACGCAGGGGTTTAATCCGGCGTGCATGATAACGGCGTTTTTTTCTGACCCGGCTGCCAACTTCACGCCGTACGTCCGTTTGCAACGCGACGCAGCAGGCCACTCTGCCGTTGCAGCATGGCTGGAAACGCACGGGCTAGAGGGGGCGCGGAGAACTATCAATCCTGTTGATTGTTACCATTAGCTTTATGCACTTTTCCATCTGATTTCCGGGAGTAGCATTGGCGCCGTACTCACTTTCCAATCCTTTCAAGGAGCGCCATCCCATGAAACACCCATTGCTGCTTAGCCTGTCTTTATCCCTTCTGGCTGCCAACGCGTTTGCACTGCCGGCAGTTGAACAAGCCCCGTCCGCCGAAGCACGCTCCAGCAGCGCCGTGATCAGCCAACCTCTGGATACCCTTGCCGAAGGTGGCGCGGACCGTCTGCTCGAACGTAACCGCGTTGCCGAGGGCGGCGCCGACCGCCTGATCGAACGCAACCGTGTTGCCGAGGGCGGCGCCGACCGCCTGATCGAACGCAACCGTGTTGCCGAAGGCGGCGCCGACCGCCTGCTGCAGCGTGAGCGCGTCGCCGAGGGGGGTGCTGATCGCCTCATCGAAAGAAACCAGCGCGTGAGCTGATGCCTATGCCGAACAACAAGATCACCAAACGCGCGAACACCTCCCCTCCTGGCCCGGTCATTTGAACCGGGCTTTGTTTTTCCGGGCCAAGGCAATACAGTGCAGGGCCGTTTAATTTGCGGATCGACACGTCCCATGCTGCCGCGCGCCGAACAAAAGCAACTGACTCGCCATGCCCTCCTTGATGCGGCTCGCCAACTGATGGAGAGCGGACGCGGCTTTGGCAGCCTCAGCCTGCGTGAAGTCGCCAAAAGCGCCGGCATTGTCCCGACCGGTTTCTACCGGCACTTCAGCGATATGGATGAACTGGGCCTGGCATTGGTCTGCGAGGTGGATGAAACCTTCCGCCAGAGCATTCGTCTGGTCCGACAGAATGAATTCGAACTCGGTGGCATCACCGATGCGTCGGTGCGCATTTTCCTGGATATCGTGGCCGCCAATCGTGCGCAATTTCTCTTCCTTGCCCGTGAGCAGTACGGCGGCTCGCAAACGGTTCGCCAGGCCATTGCCACCTTGCGCGAAGGCATCAGTTCGGACCTCGCGGCCGACCTGGCGCTGATGCCGCGCTGGCACCATCTGGATGCCGCCGCACTGGCTGTCCTTGCCGACCTGGTGGTCAAGACCGTGTTCGCCACCCTGCCGGAACTGATCGACCCTCCCGCCGAACCGCTGGAACACCACCTGACCCCCGAGGCCAAGATCATCCAGCAACTGCGCTTCATCTTCATTGGCGCCAAGCATTGGCAAGGGCTTGGCACGCCAGAGTGAGCACAGCAGAAGCCGGCCACGGTTTCCTGCTACCATGCGCGCAAACGCACCTGCCGCGACGATTTAGACCCATGCCCGACCTGCGCAATGCCCAGCCCGAACTGCCCGCCCTGCTGACTGACCTCCAGCAGCACTTCGCCCAGCGCATCGTGCCACTCTGGCAAGGTCCGGGCTGGAACGCACAGATGGCCTTGCCCTTCGAGGCCTTGAGCCCAGAGCACCAACCACTGCCCGTGCAACGCTACCGCGCCATGGCCTGCGCCCGACAGTTGTACCTGTTCGCCAGCCGTATCGAGCAGCCAGGCGCCCGTGAACACGCCGCCGCGCTGTTTCGCTCGTTGCAACGGCATTTCCACGATGCCGAGCATGGTGGCTGGTTCTACAGCATCGACGCCCAGGGCGCGCCGCTCGACCGTCGCAAGGACCTGTATACCCACGCCTTCATCATCTTCGCCTGCGCCCACTACTGGGGCAAAGTCCGCGAGCCGCTGGTGGAGTCGACCCTCAACGCGGCCCTGAGCGTGGTCAGTGAACACTTCAGCCGCGATGACGGCTTGTACGAAGCCAGCCTGGCCGAAGACTGGTCGAGCCTGGACAGCGGCCCACTGCAAAACCCGCTGATGCATCTGGCCGAGGCGTTTCTGGCGACCCTGAGCATCCGCAAGGACACAGCCGTACAGCAGGCGCTGGAAGCCTTGGCCGAGGCAATGCAGGCCCACTTCATCGACCCTGAACACGGGGTCATGCTGGAAAAACCGCGCGCAGCTGTGGATAACTGGTTCGAGCCAGGCCATCAGTTCGAGTGGTACTACCTGCTGGCGTCATCGCCTTTGCTGCGTGGCAGCGCGCTGCACCACTCACTGGAGCGGGCGTTCGACTATGCCGAGCAGTATGGCGTGACGGCCGGGGCGGTGCTGGCGATGCTCAGCCCCCAAGGCGAGGTGCGCGACGCTACCCAGCGTATCTGGGCCCAGGCGGAATACCTGCGGGCGCTTGCCTTGCGGCCAGGGGCCGAGGCCAAGGTGCTGGCGCAGCTGAAAGCGCTGCAAGCGCACTTCCTGCATGCGGGCGGCTGGTACGAGTGCCGAGATGCCAGCGGCGAGGTCAGCCGCAACGATATGCCTTCGACCACGCCTTATCATCTGGCGACCTGCCTGGAAGGACTCCAGCGTCAGATCTGACGCGATCGCGGCACCCACAGGCATGCTCTACTGACACCTGTGGGAGCGGGCTTGCCCGCGATCAGGCCCTTCAGGCCTTGCCGGAACGATCGATCGAGAACCCTGCCCATGCCTGGCTCACCGGCATCAGCTCCAGGCTGTTGATGTTGATGTGGGCCGGCTGATTCATGATCCAGAAAATGGTCTCGGCGATGTCCTGAGGCTGGATCGGCTCCGCCCCTGCATAAGTGGCGTCATAACGCGCCTGATCGCCACCGAAACGCACCAGCGAGAACTCACTCTCACACAACCCCGGCTCGATGTTGGTAACCCGCACGCCTGTGCCTTGCAGGTCACAGCGCAGGCTCAGGGAGAACTGCCCAACAAACGCCTTGGTGCCGCCATACACGTGGCTACCGGGATAAGGGTAGTTACCCGCCACGGAACCGACGTTGAGGATGGTCGCACCACGACCATGGGCGATCAGTCGCGGCAGCAACAAACGGGTGCTGTACATCAGCCCCTTGATGTTGGTGTCGACCATGGTGTCCCAGTCATCCAGATCGCACGTCGGCGCCGGGTCGGCGCCCAGCGCCAGGCCCGCATTGTTGATCAGCCCACGCAGCGTGGCGAACGACGGCGGCAGGTTGGCAATGGCCTGTTCCATGGCCTTACGATCACGAACGTCCAGCACCAGGCCCAACACCTCGGTCTGTTTCGACAGCTCAGCGCACAGGGCATCGAGACGCTCCTGGCGGCGACCGGTCAGCACCAGCGACCAACCCGCTTCGGCAAAGCGGCGCGCACAGGCTTCGCCAAACCCCGACGTAGCGCCAGTGATGAAAACGGTGGAAGTCATGCGATTCTCCTTGAGTTGACTTGCCCACAGGCAGGCGGGCGGCAGGGTTTGCAGCATGCCCGCCCAGCCTCAGGGCAGCAAGTCGATTCTACGCCTGTACAAAAAACGAGCAATCACGCAAAAGTACCGTCCCAGAGGGCCTGGCGCGTGTTTTACGCACCTTATCCACAGCCCCTTCCACACACTCTGGGGGCAACTTTCAGCATCGCTGAACAGCTGTGAACAACGTGCAAAGGCTCAACAGAAAGTATTTTCCTTGACGCCCCGCCTGCGAGTTGACCCGCGAGACAATCCGCGAAAAGCACGGCGATGGCGCCAAGCCTGTAGTTCTGCCGGTCGCGTCAGTCTTTCCAGTGCTTACTCACAGAGTTATCCACAGGCTTTCCAGCTCTTTTCAGGCGCAATTTCAGTAGGACAAAATCCTTGACAAATGCTATTGAGTAACACTTTAAAAAGGCTGATCAAAAAACGACCAAAGCTCTAAACGCCTTGTAATACGTGGGGTGTAGACACCTGCTACCAAGTTACCCACAGCCGCTTCCACACGAAACGTGGACAACTCATCCATCTTGAACTGCGGCCAACTGCAGCGACCCGATGTCACGTGCTGTGCACAACCGCCAATGACTTGTCCACATTATCAGCAGACAGCAAAACGCCCCGGGGATACCGGGGCGTTTTGCCAAGCGGCAATCAATGCCCGCCGAGATAGGCGTTTCGCACATCCTCGTTGACCAGCAGCTCCTGACCCGTACCGGTCATGCGAATCTGCCCGTTCACCATCACATAAGCCCGGTCCGAGAGCTTCAACGCATGGTTGGCGTTCTGCTCGACCAGGAAGATGGTCATGCCGGTGTTGGCCAGCTCACGCAGGGTGGCAAAGATCTGCTTGACCACAATCGGCGCCAGCCCCAACGACGGCTCATCAAGCAACAGCAGCTTCGGTCGGCTCATCAAGGCACGGGCAATAGCAAGCATCTGCTGCTCACCACCGGACATGGTCATGGCACGCTGGTTACGCCGTTCTTTCAGCCGGGGAAACAGCTCGAACATGCGCTCCATGTCTTCACTGGCGTACTTGTCGCCAATGGGGATGGTACCCATCATCAGGTTCTCTTCCACCGACATGTCGGGGAACACCCGACGCCCTTCCGGCGACTGCGCAATGCCGTTGGACGCAATGTAGTGGGACGACTTGTGGGTGATGTCGGTACCGCGGTAGATGATCTGCCCGCTGGCCGCCCGTGGCTGGCCAAAGATCGACATCAGCAGGGTCGATTTACCGGCCCCGTTAGAGCCGATCAGGCTGACGGTCTCCCCCTCATTGATGTGCATCGAGACTTTCTTCAGCGCCTGGATCGGCCCGTAGAACACATCGAGTTCTTTCAGTTCGAGAATGGGTGCGCTCATACCAGCTCCTCTTCATCAGCACCCAGGTAGGCGGCAATTACCGTCGGGTTGTGGCGAATATCCTGAGGCGCGCCCTCAGCGATGACGTTGCCGTGGTCGAGCACCACGATATGGTCGGAGATGCTCATGACCATGCCCATGTCATGCTCAATCAGCACGACGGTCAGGTCATGCTCATCGCGCAGCACCCGAATCATCTTGCTCAGTGCCTCGGTTTCCTGCGGGTTGAGGCCCGCGGCAGGCTCATCCAGGCAAATGATCTGTGGTCGGGTACACATGGCGCGGGCAATTTCGAGGCGCCGTTGCTGGCCATAGGACAATTCGCCGGCCAGACGGTTGGCGCAATCCACCAGATCGACCACTTCCAACCAGTAGAACGCATGATCCAGCGCATCACTCTCGGCTTTGCGGTAGGCCTTGGTGTTGAGCACCCCAGACAGCAGGTTACGGTTTACCCACATATGCTGGGCAACCAGCAGGTTCTCCACCACCGACATTTCCTTGAACAGGCGAATGTTCTGGAATGTACGCGCCAGGCCGGCACGGTTCACCAGGTGGGTACCGCCAAACATCTTGTAGAACAGCCGGTTGGCAAAGCGCTTGGGCGAGAAGAAGTCCGCCACCTGAAAGCGCTCACCCAACAGCTGGATCACGTTGGTACGGCTGCCACGCAGGTTCAGCTCAATCTTGCCGCCGCTGGCCTTGTAGAAGCCGGTGAGGCAGTTGAACACCGTGGTCTTGCCTGCACCGTTAGGGCCGATCAGGGCGAAAATGTCATTGCGTTTGACCTTCAGGCTGACATCACTGAGCGCCTTGATACCGCCAAACTGCATCATCAGGTTATCGACCGAGAGAATAACGTCGTCGCTCATGGCGCCACTCCTTTACGCGGGGTCACACCGGTACGGCTGATGCGGATCAGCCCACGCGGTCGCCAGATCATCATCAACACCATCAGCACGCCGAACAGCAGCACCCGGTACTCGGAGAAGCTGCGCAACAGTTCAGGTGCCACGGTCAGGACAAAGGCTGCAATGACCACACCAACCGTCGAACCCATACCGCCCAGTACAACAATGGCGAGGATCAACGCCGACTCGAAGAAGGTGAACGACGAAGGGTTGACGAAGCCCTGATAGCTGGCGAAGAACACACCGGCAAGGCCTGCAGTCGAGGCCCCCAGGGTAAATGCCGAGAGCTTGACCAGCACATGGTTGAGGCCCATCGAGCGGCAGGCGATCTCGTCTTCGCGCAGCGCTTCCCAGGCACGGCCGACCGGCATGCGGGTCAGACGGTGCTTGATGTACAGCACGGCCATCACAACGATGAACAGCACGATGTAGATAAACAGGAACTTCACGTTGGGGTTGTAATCGATGCCGAAGAATTCGTGGAATGGCACCCCACCGTCCTTGGCCCGACGGCCGAACTCCAGGCCCATGAAGGTCGGCGATGGCACGGGCATGCCGTTCGGGCCGCCGGTGAACGACAACCAGTTGTTCAGCACCAGACGGATGATCTCACCGAAACCCAGGGTCACGATGGCCAGGTAGTCGCCATGCATTCGCAACACCGGGAAGCCCAGTATGCAACCGGCCATCGCAGCAGCAATCGCTGCCAGCGGCAGCACTGTCCAGAAGCCCAGGCCCAGGTACTGATAGCCCAGCGCAAGGCCGTAGGCGCCGATGGCATAGAACGCCACGTAACCCAGGTCGAGCAGCCCGGCCAGGCCGACCACGATGTTCAGGCCCAGCCCGAGCAACACGTAGATCAGGCCGAGGATGACCACGGTCAGCAGGTACTTGTTGGCAAAGAACGGGAAGACGATGGCAATCACGATCAGCATTGGAATGATCCAGCGCAACCGCGATTTGTAGTCCGGCGCCAGCACATGTACACCGGAACCCCCGCCCTCGAAGCCTTGCAGGATGCTCAGGCCCTTCTCGGTCTGCAGGAACAGGCTGAGCAGGAAACGCCCGGCCATGACACCGGCCACCAGCCAGGCGACACGGGTGGGCTCAAGGTTGAAGCTGTAACCGTCCAGTACCACACCGACGATGGGCCCGAAGACGATCAGGGAAATCAGCCCGGCGAGAATCGCGTCGATCAGGCTGCGCTTGATATCGATAGCAGAGTTATTGGCAGCAGACATACTTACACCTTCGCCACGAGTGGGCGACCCAGCAGGCCTTGGGGACGGAAGATCAGGATCATCACCAGCAGCGAGAAACTGAACACATCCTTGTAGTCGGAGTTGATCAAGCCAGAGAACAGCGACTCGGAGATACCCAGAATGATTCCGCCGAGCATGGCCCCAGGCAGCGAGCCGATGCCGCCAAGTACCGCTGCGGTGAATGCCTTGATGCCAATGATGAAGCCGGCATAGAAGTCGAAGGTGCCGTAGTTCATGGTAATCAGCACGCCAGCCAGTGCAGCCATGACGGCGCCGATGATGAACACGTAGGAGATCACCCGGTCAGTGTTGATCCCCAGGATCGAGGCCATCTTGCGATCCTGCTGAGTCGCACGGCACATGCGCCCCAACTTGGTGAACTTGATGATATAGGTGAGCAGCGCCATACCCACGAAGGCGGCCACCAGAATGAAGATCTTGGTGTAGGTCAACTGCACGAAACCACTGCCCACTTCCAGGCGCCAGGCACCTTCGAGCAGCGTCGGCACACCTTGCTGACGCGCACCCTGACTGATCTGTGCATAGTTCTGCAGGATCAGCGAGATCCCGATGGCACTGATCAAGGGCGCCAGACGGGTGGAGTTACGCAGGGGTTTGTAGGCAATGCGCTCGATGGTCCAACCGTAAACACCGGTGACCACAACCGTGAAGATCAGCGTCCCGAGCATCAGCAGCGGGAAGGATTCGATACCGAAGTACGCCAGCAATGCCAGACTGATCGCCGCCAGGTAAGCGGAGATCATATACACCTCGCCGTGCGCGAAGTTGATCATGCCGATAATGCCATAGACCATTGTGTAGCCGATGGCGATCAGACCATAGACAGACCCGAGGGTCAGTCCATTGATCAGTTGCTGCAGAAAAATACCATCCATAACGCAATCTCACGTATTTGAGATTGCACAAGCGCCGACTACGGTGGGCCCTGGATGAAGCGACCCTCGCAGCGCAGTTGTGCAGATCTACGAGAAAAGACAGGTACGGCAATCAAGCGGGTAACGGCCCGGGCAGCCACTGCGGCCCAGGCCGGAAGCCGGTGTTATTTTTGTTTTTCCAGCTGGTGGTACTTGCCGTCCTTGTCCCACTGGTAGACCACATAGTCGGAGACTTTCAGGTCGCCTTTGGCGTCCCAGGTCTTCTCGCCCATGACGGTTTTGACCGGGTTGGCCTTCAGCCACTTGGCGGCGTCTTCACCCTTGTTCGACTTGGCGCCGTTGAAACCGGCGGCCAGGGCCTGGACCGAGGCATAGGCGTACAGGGTGTAGCCTTCAGGTTCGGTGCCGGCCTTGCGGAAGGCATCGACCACCGTCTTGCTGTCTGGCAGCAGGCGCGGGTCGGCACCGAAGGTCATGTACACGCCATCGACGTACTGTGGGCCGCCAGCGGTGGTCACCAGTTCGTCGGTCACGATGCCGTCATCGGACATGAACTTCACGTCTTTCAGACCTTGTTCACGCATCTGCCGAACCAGTGGGCCAGCCTCTGGGTGCAGGCCACCGAAGTAAACCACGTCGGCTCCCGCAGCACGGATCTTGGTGACCACGGCGCTGAAGTCTTTCTCGCCACGGGTCAGGCCCTCGTACAGCACAGGCTTCACGCCACGTTTCTCCAGTTGGGCCTTCGTTGCGTCAGCCAGACCCTGACCGTAGGTGTCCTTGTCGTGCAGCACGACAACCTTCTTGCCCTTGAGCACGTCAACGATGTAATCACCCGCGACAATGCCCTGCTGGTCATCACGGCCGCACATGCGGAACATCGCACCGAGGCCGCGCTCGGTCACCTGCGGGTTGGTGGAACCTGGGGTGATTGCAATCACACCTGCTTCGTCATACACCTCGGACGCAGGAATGGTCGAAGACGAGCAGAAGTGCCCAACGACGCCCGCCACCTTGTCCTGATCGACCAGGCGGTTGGCGACAGCCACGGCCTGTTTCGGTTCGCACGCGTCATCGCCCTTCACCAGCACGATTTTTTCGCCGTTGACCCCACCCTTGGCGTTGATCTCGTCCGCTGCCGCCTGGGCACCTTTCATGTACTGCTCACCAAACGCCGCGTTGGCACCGGTCATCGGGCCCGCTACGCCGATCTTGATGTCGGCCTGAACATACGAAGAAACACCCAGCGCCGTAGCAACGGCAAGGGCCAAGAAGCCTTTCTTGTAAAACGTCTGCGACATGAGGTGGTGCTCCTAGAGTTTTTTTGGTTGGCACTACAACTTTCAGCACTAGCTATGAGCAAGGGCCGTGCCATCGGTTTTACATTCCGAAAAAACTCACGTGCAAAGCAAAGGCTGCGGATTTGCGGCCTTTTTTTACAGGCCGTGCAACCGTCTACATCCGCTTTGGCGCCACCTGAAACCCAGAAAAAGGGCAACCTGCAAGTGCCATCATTGCAACCGCCGTTTTGGGTTACGTGCAACCAACCTGTTACAGCATGCGTAACCGAACTGCACATTCTTGGTGCGCGACTGCTACAACGGGCACCATCGCAGGGAGGCTCAATGCTCCGCAACAGACCGTTACCCATAGCCTGCTACCGGTTTTCCCAGCCTTTAGAGAAAAAAGGCTGGCACAATGAACCCATCCTGCGCCCCATCTGGAGCCTTTTATGAGCGAAAGCGCCTTCGCTGATCGCATCGTGCAAAACCTGCTCGACACCGACTTCTACAAACTGACCATGATGCAGGCCGTCCTGCATAACTACCCGAACGTCGATGTCGAATGGGAGTTTCGCTGCCGCAACGGTGAAGACTTACGCCCCTACCTGGCAGAGATCCGCGAGCAGATCGAGCGCTTGCCGGAACTGAGCCTGGGCAACGGGCAGTTGGGCTTCCTTGAGCAGATCAGCTTTCTCAAACCCGACTTCCTGCGCTTTCTCGGGCTGTTTCGTTTCGACCTGCGCTACCTGCAATTGGGTATAGAGAACGACCAGCTCTACCTGCGCCTGCGCGGCCCCTGGCTGCACGTGATTCTTTTCGAGGTCCCGTTGCTGGCGATCATCAGCGAAGTACGCAATCGCCACCGGTATCCGCAGGTCAAACTGGAGCAGGCACGCGAACAGCTGTACCGCAAATTCGACTGGCTCAAGGCCAATGCCAGCGCAGACGAGCTGGCCGAGTTGCAGGTGGCCGATTTCGGCACCCGCAGGCGCTTCTCCTACCGCGTTCAGGAAGAAGTGGTGCGCGTATTGAAGGAGGACTTTCCGGCCCGTTTCGTCGGCACCAGTAATGTGCATCTGGCACGGAAACTGGATATCAAACCCTTGGGAACCATGGCCCACGAATGGATCATGGCACACCAGCAGTTAGGGCCTCGGCTGATCGACAGCCAGATCGCCGCACTCGACTGCTGGGTCCGCGAGTACCGCGGGCTACTGGGGATCGCGCTGACAGACTGCATCACCATGGATGCCTTTCTCAACGATTTCGACCTGTACTTCGCCAAGCTGTTCGATGGCCTGCGCCACGATTCGGGCGATCCCATCCTCTGGGCCGAGAAAGCCATCGCCCATTACCGAACACTGGGCATCGACCCGATGAGCAAGACACTGGTGTTTTCAGACGGCCTGAACCTGACCAAGTCGCTGCAGATCTTTCGCGCACTGCGCGGACGGATCAATGTCAGCTTCGGTATCGGCACAAACCTGACCTGTGACATTCCCGGGGTGGCGCCGATGAACATCGTGCTTAAAATGACCGATTGCAACGGCCAGCCTGTCGCCAAGATTTCCGACGAGGCGGCAAAAATCCAATGCCGCGACGAGAACTTCGTCGCCTACCTGCGCCACGTATTCAAAGTTCCCAGCAAGGAGTAACCCATGCAAGCCGTCCAGCTAGAGATTGCGCAGCAGCTCAAGGTGCAGCCGCCGTTCGCCGACGATGCCGCGCTCAAGGCCGAAGTGGCCCGACGCATCGCCTTTATCCAGCAGTGTCTGCAAGCTGCCGGGCTCAAAACCCTGGTACTGGGCATCAGTGGCGGGGTCGACTCGCTGACGGCTGCCCTGCTGGCGCAACGTGCAATCAACGAACTGCGCAGCAAGACCGGTGACGAGCAGTACCGGTTCATCGCGGTGCGTCTGCCTTACCAGGTGCAGCACGATGAACATGACGCCCAGGCCTGCATTGACTTCATTCAGCCTGACGAGTGCCATACGGTGAACATCGGCCCGGCCGTCAAGGCGCTGGCAGCCGAGGTCAAGGCACTGGAAGGGGGCAAGCCAAGCATGGTCGACTTCGTCCTCGGCAACACCAAGGCGCGCATGCGCATGGTCGCCCAGTACACCATCGCTGGCGCACGCCAAGGCCTGGTGATCGGTACCGACCATGCCGCTGAAGCAGTGATGGGCTTCTTCACCAAATTCGGCGACGGCGCCTGCGACCTGGCACCGCTCAGCGGCCTGGTGAAAAATCAGGTACGGGCAATTGCACGCAGCTTCGGCGCACCGGAATCACTGGTCGAAAAAGTACCAACGGCCGATCTGGAGGACCTCGCACCGGGCAAACCAGACGAAGCATCCCACGGGGTGACCTACCAGGAGATCGATGCCTTCCTGCATGGCGAGCCGGTAAGCCAGGAAGCCTTCGAGATCATCCGGACAACCTTCGAGAAAACCCACCACAAGCGCGTGGTGCCGTTCGCACCATAAGACGTACGTAGACGCTGACAGCATCGCAGGCAAGCCTGCTCCAACAAAGTGGGAGCGGGTCTTGCCCGCGATGCAGCGGTAGTGGCGTTACTTCAGAACGACAGTGCCTTTCATCATCGAGATGTGACCTGGGAACGAGCAGAAGAAACCGTACTTCTCACCGGCCGCCAGCTTGGAAACGTCAATCGTCAGCGAGTCTTTCTCGCCAGCGCCGATGACTTTGGTGTGCGCGATAACCCGGGTATCACCTGCTTTCAGGTAGTTATTGTCGAGACCGGCGCCGATGCCGTCGGTAGCGATGGCCTGCATGTCGGCCTCCTTGCTCACCACCAGGTTGTGGCCCATGACGTTCTTCGGCAATTTGCCGGAGTGGGTCAGTTCAACCGTGAACTGCTTGCAGCTCTTGTCGATGGCGATTTCCTTGGTATTGAAGGACATCTGATCGGTGGAGTCGACCGTGACCTTGCATTCAGCGGCCATGACCTGGGCGCTGGCAATGCTCAGCAGGGATACGGCAACAAGTTTGGCAAACATCGTGAATCTCCATGGCAGGGTTTTTTATCGTCTTCAGACTGCCCGATACGCATGGCAAGCCCCGTGATATGGGTCAAGCGCTGCATCGTTAGCCGGGCAGTGAATTTGCTCTATGGTGCTCATCAAGACAATCAACGTGCCCATCATGCCCCTTTGTTGGACGATGAAACAACCGCTCACTTAGGAGTAATTGTAATGTCCCTCAATAGTCTGATGCGCAGCCTGCTGGCCGCCTACGCCTGTGGCGCCAGCGGCGCCGCCTGTGAGTTCTCCCGCCCGGAATGACACAACACTTGGAAGGCACCCAATGGCGCTTTACCCTGTCGCGCTCAACGATCAGGAGAGCGCCATGTCGTTACGTTACGTTTGTGTGTTTTGTGGTGCCAGTACCGGCGCCAGCCCCGCTTACCGGGCAGCCGCCGAAGCGCTGGGCCAGGCGATTGCCCAACGCGGCCTGACACTGGTTTATGGTGGCGGTGCCGTGGGCCTGATGGGGATCGTCGCCGATGCGGCCCTGGCGGCCGGTGGCGAGGTCGTCGGGATCATTCCCGAGCGCCTGAAAAGTGCTGAAATCGGCCACCCCAACTTGAGCCGCCTGGAAGTGGTCGACGGTATGCACGCACGCAAAGCGCGCATGGCCGAACTCAGTGATGCCTTCATCGCACTGCCCGGAGGCCTGGGTACACTCGAAGAACTGTTCGAGGTCTGGACCTGGGGCCAACTGGGTTACCACGGCAAACCACTCGGTTTGCTGGACGTAAACGGCTTCTACGACAAGCTGACCGGCTTTCTCGACCACATGGTCAGCGAAGGCTTCGTCCGTGAACAACACCGCACGCTGCTACAGAAAAACACCTCGCCTGACGCCCTGCTCGATGCCCTTGAGCACTGGAAGCCGGTAGTGCCACCCAAGTGGGCCGACCAGCAGCCCGCCTGATTTCAAGCCAAGGGGGTGACCGTGACCCGTACTTCCGGGTCATGGCTGCCACCGCCAAGAATCACCCCACGCAGCGGCGAGACATCGGAAAAGTCGCGTCCCCAGCCCAAGGTGATGTGCTCCAACGCAGGCCGCAGGTTGTTGGTCGGGTCAAAATCCACCCAGCCCTGCTCCGGACAGAACACCGAAACCCAGGCATGCGACGCATCGGCACCGATCAGTCGCGGCTGGCCGGGTGGCGGTCGCGTCAATAGGTAACCACTGACATAGCGCGCCGCCAGGCCCCGCGAGCGCAGACAGGCGAGCATCAGGTGGGCAAAGTCCTGGCATACACCACGACGTCGCTCCAGCACCTCCAGTAGCGGCGTGGCAACCTGTGTTGCCGTTGCATCGAAGGTGAACTCGTTGAAGATCTTTTCCATCAACGCCTGCACCGCCAACAGCAATGGACGCCCCGGCACGAAGCAACTATCTGCATAGGCCACAAACCGTTGCTTGAGCCGCACCTGTGGCGACTCGAAGCGATAGCGACAGGCCTCCAGGCGCTCGGCGGAAAACGGTCGACTGCTGTAACTCAGCGCCTCTCGCACCGCCTCCCAGGGTTGCGAGCGAGCCAGATCCGGTAACGCCCTGGCGTACACACAAAGCGTCAGTCGGGTCTCGATGCGCAGTTCGTCGTGCTGGCAATCAAACGCCAGGCGGGTCAACGGGTTGCCAAAGACGTCCAGCGCATCACTGCGCCGGGTCGGCGCCGGGCTGATCTGCATGTCCCGCTCAGTGCAGTGCTGCCAGGCACAGTCGCGCGGCCACAAATGAACCAGTTGCTGGGCCAACGACACCGGGCTGGTGTAGCGATAGAGGGTTTCATGAACCACCTGGTAACGGACACTCATCAGATCGACACCGTCTGCTGGCTAAGATCGTCGACATGCACAAAGTGACGCAACGCCAAACGCTCAGCCACGTGAGCACATGCCGAAGAAATGCCTTCCAGCAAACCAACCAGTTCAGCAAGCGCGACATTGACCGTCGATGCAACTTGCACCGTCGCCAGGTCATAGCGGCGCAACCGTTCAGCCAGGCTAACCAGTTCGGGCTCGAGCGGTGTACCGAGGTCACGGTGCAGGCGGTTGAGCGAGGCCGTCGTGAGCTTGAGCTGAAACAACAGGGCATGCGGGTTCTGCTCATCAAGCACGAGCAGGTCGAGCACCGGCAGTAACTGAGCGACCTCCAGGTAACGCGAGCGGTAAGTGATGCTGCTGTTGCCCAGCTCCAGCAAGGCCTCCAGCCCGGCCTGATCAAACACTGCCGGGCCACTCAAGAACAGTGCCAGGTTGTCGCTCAAGGCTTGCAGCCGCTCCAGTCGGCGCCCGATCATCAGAAAGCGCCAACCCTCATCACGGGTCATGTCGTCCAGGGCGAAGCCCGACAGCGCCGCCAACGACATGACCAGACGGTCGAGGGTTTCCAGCAGCTCACCGAAGCCCGCCTCCGCGTTCTCCAGCACTCGCGCTTGCCGCTGCAACTCCTGCAGCGCCTGCCAGTTTTCCCGTGAGAGCTTGCCGCGCACCTGAGAGGCTGCGCCCTGCAAGCGCTGCAGGTTGGCGCGCAAACCGAAGCCCCATTCGGCATCCAGCAATGCAGCACGCAAACGTTCGGGCAGGCTTGCGCCCTCTGGCAGTAATGACAAGCCGTCCGCCAACGCCACAGCCCCCTCCAGCGCCAGTGGACTGTCATCGTCCAGGTAACGGGTCAACAGAATGCGCAACAAGCGCGCCCCCACATCACAGCGCTCACAGTAACGGCCGAACCAGAACAGGTTTTCCACCACCCGCGAGGGCAAGTACGGGTCGCGACGAATCAGGTCTGCCACGCCAATACTGTGCCGCGTCCGCCACTGCTCACCGGCGCAGGCCTGCTCACCCAACACCCAGGCATCCTTGCTGGCACCACCGCGCTGCATCGAGATCACGTCGGCATCGGCCTGTGCCGACACCCGCACCAGCCCGCCAGGCAACACCCGATAGCCATCGGCACAGGCCACGGCGTAAACACGCATACCTACCGAACGGGATTGCAGTGCACGTTGATCGACCTGCCAGACCGGCGCCAGAGACAACTGCACCCGCTCTTGGGCAACATAGACAGCCGGTCGCGCACCAATACGCGCCGCCAGCGCCTGCTGCTGTTCAGCATCAAGTGCGCCTCCCAACACAGGCGTGAACCGCTGCGAAGGGAACGCTGGCTTGAACACCAGGTCTGGCAGTTTCTCCAGCGCCTGTGCCAATGCCGGAGGCTCGCCGCACCACCAACTGGCAACGGAGGGCAGGCTCAAGGCCTCGCCGAACAGGTGCTCATTGATAGCGGGCAAAAAACCAAGCAGGCCGGGTGACTCCAGCACACCGCAGCCCAAGGCATTGGCCACCAGCACGCGCCCTTGACGCACGGCATCGAGCAAACCAGGAACGCCCAATGCCGAATCCGTGCGCAACTCCAGCGGGTCGCAGAAGTCATCGTCAAGACGCCGCCAAATGCCGTGAACACGACGCAAACCATCCAGTGTCTTGAGGTACACGGTGGCATCGCGCACCGTCAGGTCGCTACCCTCGACCAAGGGGTAACCCAGTTGCCGCGCCAAATACAGGTGTTCGAAGTAACTCTCGTTGAATCGCCCGGGGGTCAGCAGCACCACCAGCGGCGCCTCCCCTTCACTCGGTGCCGTCTCGGCGAGGGTCTGCTGCAAGGTTCGAAAGAAACCCGCCAGGTGCTGTACATGGAGGCTGCGGTAGAGCTCCGGCCAGGCCCGCGAAAGAATTGTGCGGTTCTCAAGGGCATAGCCAGCACCGGAAGGCGCCTGGGTACGGTCTGCAGTGATCCACCAGCGCCCATCCGGCGCGCGTGCAAGGTCAGCGGCGTAGACATGCAGGTAGGTTCCGCCAGGCACTTCGATACCTTGGCAGGGCCAGAGAAAATTGTTGTGCCCGTAGATCAGTTCGGGAGGTAAAAGCCCGTCGGCCAGCAGCTGTTGCGGTCCGTAGGTATCGGCCAGTACCGCATTGAGCAGACGCGCGCGCTGAGCGATACCGGCGGCCAGTGGCTGCCATTCCTCGGCAGACAACACGTGCGGCAACAGGTCCAGCTCCCACGGGCGATCAGCGCCCTTGGGGTCGGCGTAGATGTTATAGGTGACACCATTTTCCTGAAGCTGGCGGGTCAACAGCGCCTGACGCTGCGCCAACTGCTCGGGGCTGCTGCGCTGCAACTGCGCGAACAGCGCCTGCCAGTGCGGGCGTACCGCTCCGTCGCCCTGCAACAGTTCATGGTAGGAGTCAGGCTGGTCAGGCATGGCAGCGCTCAAGGGCCAAGGTCAGCCCTGAACCGCGCAAGAGTTGTGCCATGAGCGGCTACGCCGCGCCTGCGCACGGCTTAGCCTATCGGCGCACCAGAATCGTGCCTTGCCGCACGGGCAACGCACCACCCCGGCGCGCGGGCCAAGGCCAGGTTAGCGCGGCAGTACCGGCTGACGCGGCTTCTTCTTGCCTTTGCCCTTGGCGGCGTCTTTGCGCGCCTTGGCCGCATCCTGGTTACGGGCGAACGCTGCCGCCTTGGCCTCTTCGCGCTTGTCCCACGGCTTGCCACCATCGCTGCCACGCGGCGGCAGGCCAGTGTGCTGGGTCAGGATCTTTTGATCCTTGGCGACCTTGTGGCTGCCTGCAGGCGTCGAGTTCTTGCGTCGCGCACTCTGGTAGCTGTCGGTTGCAGGCTGGTGCAACGGGATCAGTTGGTGTTTGCCCGGGCCGATCAGGTCGCTACGGCCCATACGCTCCAGCGCCTCACGCAGCATCGGCCAACCCTTCGGATCGTGATAGCGCAGGAATGCCTTGTGCAGGCGACGCTGCGCTTCGCTCTTGACGATCGTGACCGGGTCACTCTTGTAGGTGACCTTGCGCAGCGGGTTCTTGCCCGAGTGGTACATGGCGGTAGCCGACGCCATTGGCGACGGATAGAACGCCTGTACCTGGTCGGCACGGAAACCATTGCCCTTGAGCCAAAGGGCCAGGTTCATCATGTCTTCATCGGTAGTGCCCGGGTGCGCCGCAATGAAGTACGGGATCAGGTACTGTTCCTTGCCCGCCTCTTTCGAGAATTTCTCGAACATACGCTTGAAGCGGTCATAGGTACCGATACCCGGCTTCATCATCTGATTCAGCGGGCCTTCTTCGGTGTGCTCCGGCGCAATCTTCAGGTAACCGCCAACGTGGTGGGTCACCAGTTCCTTGACGTACTCCGGCGACTCTACCGCCAGGTCATAACGCAGGCCCGAGGCGATCAGGATCTTCTTCACACCCGGCAAGGCACGCGCACTGCGGTACAACTGAATCAACGACGAGTGGTCGGTGTTCAGGTTCGGGCAAATGCCGGGGAACACGCACGACGGCTTGCGGCACGCGGACTCGATTTCCGGGCTCTTGCAGGCGATTCGGTACATGTTCGCGGTAGGGCCGCCAAGGTCGGAGATGACCCCGGTAAACCCTGGCACCTTGTCGCGAATCTCTTCGATCTCGCGAATGATCGACTCTTCGGAGCGGTTCTGGATAATCCGGCCTTCGTGCTCGGTGATCGAGCAGAAGGTGCAGCCACCAAAGCAGCCGCGCATGATGTTGACCGAAAAACGGATCATGTCGTAGGCCGGGATTTTCTCCTTGCCATACGCCGGGTGCGGCACGCGCGCATAGGGCATGCCGAACACATAGTCCATTTCCTCAGTGGTCATCGGAATGGGCGGAGGGTTGAACCAGACGTCCACGTCACCGTGTCTCTGCACCAGCGCCCGGGCGTTGCCTGGGTTGGTCTCCAGGTGCAGGACTCGGTTGGCGTGAGCGTAGAGCACCGCGTCGCCACGGACCTTCTCGAAGGACGGCAGGCGAATCACGGTCTTGTCGCGGGTCATCCGCGGGCTCGCCAGCAACTGGACGACCTTCGGTTCATTCGGGTCTTCAACCGGGCCTTTTTCTTGCTCGATGGCGCAGGCCTGAGTGTCCTGGGTATTCACGTACGGGTTGATGATCTTGTCGATCTTGCCCGGACGGTCGATACGTGTGGAGTCGACCTCGTACCAGCCTTCAGGGGTGTCCCGACGAACAAATGCCGTGCCACGAATGTCGGTAATGGTTTCGATTTTCTCGCCGTACGACAGGCGCTGGGCCACTTCGACAATGGCCCGCTCGGCATTGCCGTAAAGCAGGATGTCGGCACAGGCGTCGATCAGGATCGAATGACGCACCTTGTCCTGCCAGTAGTCGTAATGCGCGATCCGGCGCAGCGAAGCCTCGATGCCACCCAGCACGATCGGTACATGCTTGTAGGCTTCCTTGCAGCGCTGGCTGTAGACCAGGCTGGCGCGATCCGGACGCTTGCCAGCCAGGCCACCCGGCGTATAGGCGTCGTCGGAACGGATCTTCTTGTCGGCGGTGTAGCGGTTGATCATGGAGTCCATGTTGCCCGCAGCGACACCGAAAAACAGGTTCGGCTCACCCAGCTTCATGAAGTCGTCTTTCGACTGCCAGTTCGGCTGAGCAATGATCCCCACCCGGAACCCTTGGGCTTCCAGCAGACGGCCGATGATGGCCATACCGAACGACGGGTGATCGACGTAGGCGTCACCGGTCACAATGATGATGTCGCAGGAATCCCAGCCGAGCTGATCCATCTCCTCCCTGCTCATCGGCAGGAACGGTGCTGGTCCGAAGCATTCGGCCCAGTACTTGGGATAGTCGAAAAGTGGTTTGGCTGCTTGCATGTCAGTGACCGGTTCTGAAGTACAGGAAAATCGCGGGCGCGGACTATAGCACAAATTTTGACCAATTCCGACGCTGCAGCTCGGAATTGGCGCTGCGAAAATTACTCGTCGTCGTCGAAGTTGTAGCTACCCGGCGCCAGGTTCTCGAAGCGCGTATATTTACCGATGAACGCCAGCCGGACAAAGCCGATCGGGCCGTTCCGCTGCTTGCCGATAATGATTTCGGCAATGCCTTTGTGTTCGGTTTCCGGATGGTAGACCTCATCGCGGTAGACGAACATGATCACGTCAGCATCCTGCTCGATCGCTCCGGATTCCCGCAAGTCGGAGTTCACCGGGCGCTTGTTCGGCCGCTGCTCAAGGGAACGGTTAAGCTGCGACAGTGCGATGACCGGGCAGTTGAACTCTTTGGCCAGCGCCTTGAGCGAGCGGGAGATCTCGGAGATCTCGTTGGTACGGTTGTCACCGCTGGAGCCCGGGATCTGCATCAACTGCAGGTAGTCGATCATGATCATGCCGATCTCGCCATGCTCGCGCACCAGACGACGGGTACGGGCACGCATTTCCGACGGGCTGATACCGGCCGTATCGTCGATGAACAGCTTGCGATCATTGAGCAGGTTGACTGCCGATGTCAGGCGCGGCCAGTCATCGTCATCGAGCTGGCCGGAACGGATCTTGGTCTGGTCGATACGCCCGAGCGACGAGAGCATACGCATGATCAGCGATTCGCCTGGCATCTCGAGGGAGTACACCAGTACCGCCTTGTCACTGCGCAGCACCGCATTCTCCACCAGGTTCATGGCGAAGGTGGTCTTACCCATCGACGGACGGCCGGCGACGATGATCAGGTCAGCGGGCTGCAGACCGCTGGTCTTCTCATCCAGGTCGGTATAACCCGTGGAAATACCGGTGATATCGCTGTCGGAGTTGAACAGGGTATCAATACGGTCAATGGCCTTGGTCAGCAGCTCGTTGACCCCAACCGGGCCACCGGTCTTTGGACGCGCTTCGGCGATCTGGAAGATCTGCCGTTCGGCTTCGTCGAGAATCTCTGCCGCGTTGCGACCCTGCGGGTTGAAGGCGCTGTCGGCAATCTCGCTGCTGATACTGATCAGCTGACGCAGGGTCGCCCGCTCACGAATGATCTGCGCATAGGCCTTGATGTTGGCGACCGATGGCGTGTTCTTGGCCAGCTCACCGAGGTAACCCAACCCACCCACCTGGGAGCTCAGACCTTCCCGATCCAGCTGCTCATGCAGGGTTACCACATCGAACGGGGTGTTCTGATCGGCCAGCTTGTAGATCGCACGGAAGATCAGGCGGTGGTCATGCCGGTAGAAGTCGCCATCCGAGACTTGATCCAGCACGCGCTCCCAGGCGTTGTTGTCCAGCATCAGGCCACCGAGCACAGCCTGTTCGGCCTCGATGGAATGCGGCGGCACCTTCAGGGCAGCGGTTTGCAGATCGTATTGTTCGGGAGCGGATATCTCGTTCATGGCCACACGGAAATCAGGGAGACGAAAAAGACAAAGGGCACGACCTGCCTAGCAGGATCGTGCCCGATGTTAACCGGCTGACACGCGAGGTGCCAGCCGATTGGTGCAGCTTAGGCTGCGACAACAACCACGCGAACGGTGGCTTCAACATCGCTGTGCAGGTGCACGGCAACGTCGTATTCGCCAACATTACGGATGGTGCCGTTCGGCAGACGAACTTCAGCTTTAGCCACTTCAACGCCGGAGGCGGTCAGGGCATCAGCGATGTCGTGGGTGCCGATCGAACCGAACAGCTTGCCTTCGTCGCCAGCGGTGGCAGTGATGGTCACTTCCAGCTCGGCCAGTTGGGCAGCGCGGGTTTCAGCAGAAGACTTCTTGTCTGCAGCCAGTTTTTCCAGCTCGGCGCGACGCTCCTCGAACGCAGCCAGGTTGGCAGCGTTGGCAACGGTGGCCTTGCCTTGCGGCAGCAGGTAGTTACGGCCGTAACCAGCCTTAACATTTACCTTATCGCCCAGGTTGCCCAGGTTGGCGATTTTTTCCAGCAGGATCAGTTCCATTTGGTAATAACCTCTTAACTTTTAACCTTCACCGTTCGCGGAACCGTTGTCGGCACCATTTTTTGGTGCCCCGCGGCCGCGAAAATCAATCAGGCTGTCGACAATGGCCAACACCACGAGCAACGGATAAATCAGCTGCATGAACAGCAGCAGTGTCACGTACAACCCAACCAGCCAGAACCTTGCCAGCCGGCCCTGCGCCACCAGCCCATGCAACAGGGCAGCCCCTGCAAACATCAGCGGTACACTGCAAATCGGCGTCAACATCGCCAACCCGGCCCCGAAATTGGGCCCGATCAGCATGCACGCCAGCAGCACCAGCGCCGGCACCAGCGGTAGTCTGACGGCGCGAAACTCGCGACCGAAGCCACCCGGGTTATACAACACTGCCTGCCAGTAGCGACCCAACATCAGGGCCAACAGACTGACGGCTTGCAACAACGCGGCGATCAGGCCGTAGAGAACTGGCGCGATAAGGCTACCCAGGTGCGCTCGCTCTTCTACCGTCAACTGCTGGTAGAGCCCGTCGAGCATTTGCGGCAAGGCTTTCTCAAGCGCTTGTGACAAAGCTTCGACCGGTTCGCGGAAAACCGACCCAAGAACCACACCGTACACCAACCCCAAGGCAGTGCTGATCAACAGCACCCTGTTCCAGGACTGCCCAGCGCGTAAAAACGCAGCCAGGCCAAGCGTTCCCAACAGCACCATCAAGATGCGTGGGTCACCGAAGAACCACCAGGCCAACGCGGGCAACAAAGCCCAGGCGAGGACACCGGAGGCGTCACTGAAACCGCGCCGCAGGAACACCAGGCTCCCGGCGGCGGCACTCAACCAGAACAGCAGCGGCATTGCCGCACAACCAACCACCACTAAAGTGGCCTGCACGCGACCGCGCATGATGAAATCAGCCAAGGCGCGCATGCGTTCTATCCCTTGCTACTTGTCGACGACCCGGTCTCAGCGGCCGTGGCTGTCGGTGTAGGGCAGCAGGGCCAGGAAGCGGGCGCGCTTGATAGCGGTAGCCAGCTGACGCTGATAACGAGCTTTGGTACCGGTGATACGGCTTGGAACGATCTTGCCGGTTTCGGATACATAAGCTTTCAGGGTGTTGAGATCTTTGTAATCGATCTCTTTCACTTCTTCAGCAGTGAAGCGGCAGAATTTACGACGACGGAAGAAACGTGCCATGTAATTGGCTCCTCAAAAGGTCCGTGGATTACTCGTCAGCGTTATCGCTGTTGTCGCTGTTGTCGCTGTCATCGCCTTCGGCGCTGTCAGCATGCTCAGGACGGTCGCGACGCTCACGGCGCTCACTGCGGTTCTCTTCAGCCTTGAGCATCTCGGACTGGCCGGTAACGGCTTCGTCGCGACGGATGACCAGGTTACGGATCACGGCATCGTTGTAACGGAAGTTGTCTTCCAGCTCGGCCAGGGCCTTGCCGGTGCACTCAACGTTCAGCATCACGTAGTGAGCCTTGTGAACATTGTTGATTGCGTAGGCCAGTTGACGACGGCCCCAGTCTTCCAGACGGTGGATTTTGCCGCCGTCTTCTTCGATCAGCTTGGTGTAACGCTCAACCATGCCGCCGACTTGCTCGCTCTGGTCAGGGTGGACCAGAAAGATGATTTCGTAATGACGCATGAATGCTCCTTACGGGTTGTAGTCTGCCACCAGAGTGGTCAGACAAGGAGTGAATGACACTTGTATGTCCTGCCTTGGAAAGAGGCACATGCGCGCCTGCCAACACGACAAGGGCCGCAATTGTAGAGAAGCGCCCGCAGACAAGCAAGGTAATTGGTGATTATTTGAACAACGTTGCGCAAGAGAAGCGCGACGCTCTACAGCCCTTAACGACAAGGCCCGCGCCTGCAGCATCGCTGTAGACGCGGGCCCTGATAGACCGTCATCCGCGGCGCTGGCGCACCGCTTCAAACAGGCAGACGCCTGTAGCCACCGAGACATTCAGGCTGCTGACACTGCCGGCCATCGGCAATTTCACCAGGAAGTCACAGTGCTCGCGGGTCAGGCGACGCATGCCTTTGCCTTCAGCACCCATGACCAGCACGATCGGGCCGGTCATGTCCTGCTGATACAACTCCTGTTCGGCCTCGCCGGCCGTGCCAACGACCCACAAGCCACGCTGCTGGAGCTTTTCCAGTGTCCGCGCCAGGTTGGTCACCGCGATCAGCGGGATAACCTCGGCGGCACCACAGGCCACCTTGCGCACGACAGGCGTCAGGGTCGCCGACTTGTCCTTGGGCACGATCACCGCGGTTGCACCGGCCGCATCGGCGGTACGCAGGCAGGCACCCAGGTTGTGCGGGTCGGTTACGCCATCGAGCACCAGGATCAACGGCGAACCCTCGGTACGCTCAAGCAGTTCCTCGAGCATGTTCTCGCCCCAGACCTGGCTCGGGCTGACCTCGGCCACCACACCCTGGTGAACGCCCTCGACCCAGGCATCCAGTTCACGCCGCTCCGCCTGACCGACCGCTACGCGGTTCTGCCCGGCCAACTCCAGCAACGCCTGGATGCGTGGTTCGCTGCGCCCTTCAGACAACCAGATCTGCTTGACCCGCTTGGGATGGTGGCGCAACAGGGCCTCTACGGCATGCACGCCGTAGATTTTTTCCAACTGACTCATGACTTGCCCTTCTTACGCGGAGCAGCGCCAGACTTCGGCGGCCCCTTGCGGTGTTTGCTTGGCTTGGCCGCAGGCTTGCCGGACGACGACTTGCCAGCGGCGTGACTGCCCTTGGCGTCGGCCATCAAGGCCTTTTTCATTTCGCGGCTCTTGCGCACCTCGGCATTCTTCGCCGCCGCATGGGACGGGAAGTAAGCCTCGGCGGTCTCGCTTTTCTTGCTGCGACGCGACGGTTCGGCGCTTGGCGCTGGCGCAGCGGCCTTCTCGGCAGCAGGCTCGGAGCCCGAGCGTTGCTTGCGACCGATCGGCGCGCTGAGGGTTTTCTCGGCCATCTCGAAGTCGATCTTGCGCTCGTCGAGATCGACACGCATGACCCGCACTTCAACGGTATCGCCCAGGCGGAACGTGCGACCGGTACGCTCACCAGACAACCGATGGTGAACCGGATCGAAGTGGTAGTAATCGCCCGGCAAGGCACTGACATGCACCAGGCCTTCCACGTAGATGTCGGTCAGTTCGATGAACAGGCCGAAACCGGTCACGGCCGTGATCACGCCCGGGAAGCTCTCGCCCACGCGGTCCTTCATGTACTCGCACTTGAGCCAGTTGACCACGTCGCGGGTCGCCTCGTCGGCGCGCCGCTCGCTCATCGAGCACTGTTCACCCAACTGTTCCAGGGTGTTCTCGTCGTACGGGTAGATCCGTGCCTTCGGAATGCTCATGGCCCCGGCGCGCTTGACGTGCGGGGTGTCCTGACGCGAACGGATCACGCTGCGGATGGCCCGATGGGTCAGCAGGTCGGGATAACGGCGAATCGGCGAGGTGAAGTGGGTATACGCCTCGTAATTCAGGCCGAAGTGACCATGGTTATCGGCGCTGTACACCGCCTGGCTCAGCGAGCGCAGCATGACGGTCTGGATCAGGTGGAAGTCCGGACGGTCGGCGATTTGTGCCAACAGCGCCTGGTAATCCTTCGGCGACGGACCATCCTTGCCCTTGTGCAGCGACAGCCCCAGCTCACCGAGGAAGGCACGCAGCTTTTCCAGGCGCTCCGGTGGCGGACCGTCATGGACCCGGTACAAGGCCGGAATTTCATGCTTCTTGAGGAACTCGGCAGTGGCAACGTTGGCCGCCAGCATGCACTCTTCGATCAGCTTGTGAGCATCGTTGCGCACAGTCGGTCGAATTTCCGCGATCTTGCGCTCGGAACCGAAGATGATCCGGGTTTCCTGAGTCTCGAAATCAATCGCGCCACGGCTATGACGAGCGGTCAACAGCACCTTGTACAGCGCATAGAGCTGCTTGAGGTGCGGCACCACGTTGCTGTACTCGTCACGCAGGGCTTTGCCCTCACGCGTACGCGAATGCTCAAGCATGCTGCTGACCTTGTTGTAGGTCAGGCGTGCATGGGAGTGGATCACCGCTTCATAGAACTGGTAGTCGACCATCTGGCCAGACTTGTTGATGGTCATTTCACAGACCATCGCCAAGCGGTCGACATGCGGGTTCAGCGAGCACAGCCCGTTGGACAGCTCTTCGGGCAGCATCGGCACGACGCGCTCGGGGAAGTACACCGAGTTGCCGCGCACCTGCGCCTCGGCATCCAGTGCCGAACCGAGGCGAACATAGCTGGACACGTCGGCGATAGCGACATAGAGGCGCCAGCCTCCGGAGAACAGGCGCAGCTTGCCCAGGCTCTCGCAATAGACCGCATCGTCGAAGTCGCGGGCGTCTTCACCGTCGATGGTGACGAACGGCAGGTGGCGCAGGTCAATGCGCTTTTCCTTGTCCTTCTCTTCGACGTCCGGCTTGAGCTTGCGGGCTTCCTTGATGACGGCTTCCGGCCAGACATGCGGGATGTCGTAGCTACGCAGCGCGACGTCGATCTCCATGCCCGGCGCCATGTAGTTGCCGATGACTTCGACGATGTCGCCTTGAGGCTGGAAGCGGGGTGTCGGCCAGTGGGTGATTTTCACCTCGACGAACTGGCCGATCTTGGCGTTGCCACTGCGCCCCGGGGTCACCAGCACTTCCTGCTGGATTTTCGGGTTATCCGGCGTTACGAAGCCAATGCCGCCTTCCTCGAAGTAACGGCCAACGATGCTTTCATGGGCACGGGAGATGACTTCGACCAGCACACCCTCGCGGCGACCACGGCGGTCAACGCCGGAAACGCGAGCCAGGGCTCGGTCACCGTCAAACACCAGACGCATCTGCGCCGGGCTGAGGAACAGGTCTTCAGTGCCGTCATCCGGGATCAGGAAGCCGAAACCGTCGCGATGGCCGGAGATGCGGCCGAGGATAAGGTCCAGCTTGTCCACCGGGGCATAAGTGCCGCGCCGGGTATAGATCAACTGACCATCACGCTCCATGGCACGCAACCGGCGGCGCAGGGCTTCGATCTGGTCCTCGGTCGTCAGGCCAAACTCCTCCACCAACTGCTCACGGGCAGCCGGCGAGCCTCGTTCGGCGAGGTGCTGCAGGATCAGCTCACGGCTGGGGATGGGGTTTTCGTATTTTTCCGCTTCACGAGCGGCCTCGGGATCGAGGGTCTGCCAATCGGCCATTAGGAGGGGTTCACCTTGTCTATATAAGGGTTAGTTTGGCATAGGCGTATTGAAACCGGAAATTTCGGCCTTGGACAGCCCCGCCAGAGCCCTGTGAGGGGCTATAAGTGCTGTCATTGGACAACAACTTGAATTTTTTAAGATTTTTTCCAAACAGGGCTTTACAGCCGTTTTGAGCATCCGTATTATGCGCACCACAGCGACGGACACCGTCGTTATAGTTGAGAAGCAACGTGATGTGAAGCATCATGTGACCTTAACGAAATGCCCAGATGGTGAAATTGGTAGACACGCCAGCTTCAGGTGCTGGTGACCTTACGGTCGTGGAAGTTCGAGTCTTCTTCTGGGCACCAATTTCAAATTTCAGATTAGCGTAACGCCTCTGGAATTTATGCAACACGCTACACCGTTTCTTGCTCCAACGCTTTACTTTTGCCCAGATGGTGAAATTGGTAGACACGCCAGCTTCAGGTGCTGGTGACCTTACGGTCGTGGAAGTTCGAGTCTTCTTCTGGGCACCATATTCTAAAGAAACCCGCGAAAGCGGGTTTTTTTATGCCTCGCGAAAAGTACTTATCCCCCACCTGCAGCTACGCCCCCTCCCTCTCAGTAAAGGCAAATGGCAACGATAGCCTGCTCATGAATTTTTCCTCACAGGCGTACTTGAGAAACAATATCGTTTATTATTGTTTCCAGATTTGTACCCGTAAGCGAGGAAGTACCCGCATGACGATTCGCATCAAACCGATTTTGCTCGGCCTGGCCGCCTCCCTGTTCACACTGGCACTGGGCACCCCTCCGGCCATGGCCGCCGACCCCGTGTCGCTGACCCTGTACAACGGCCAACACAAGGAAATCGGTGAAGCCATCGCCAAAGCCTACGAGGCCAAGACCGGCATTCACATCAATATCCGCAAGGGCAGCAGCAACCAGCTGGCCAGCCAGATCATCGAGGAAGGCGATCGCTCACCCGCCGACGTCATCTACACCGAAGAGTCGCCCCCCCTGAACAACCTGGGTGAACTCGGCCTGCTGGCCAAGATCGACGATGCAACCTTGCAGGTTCTGCCCAAGGAATACGTTGCCAACAATGGCACCTGGATGGGTGTAACCGCACGTACGCGCGTCGTCGCCTTCAACCCCAAAGTGATCGACGAAAAGTCGCTGCCGCCTTCGGTCATGGATTTCGCCAACCCGGAATGGGACGGCAAGATCGGTTTCGTCCCTACCAGCGGCGCCTTCCAGGAACAGGCCGTTGCAATCCTCAAGCTCCACGGCCGCGAAGCCGCCGAGGAATGGCTGACCGGCCTGAAAGCCTTCGGCAAGACTTACACCAACAACATGGTCGCGCTCAAAGCCGTGGAAAATGGTGAAGTCGCCGCGGTACTGGTCAACAACTACTATTGGTACGCCCTGAAAAAAGAGCGCGGCCAGCTCGATTCGAAGCTCTACTACCTTGCCGATGGCGATGCCGGCGGCCTGGTGACCATCTCCAGCGCGGCAGCGGTCAAGGCCAGCAAGCACCCACAGGAAGCCCAGGCGCTGCTGGCCTGGATGGCCAGTGAAGAAGGCCAACGGGTGATCACGCAAACCACAGCCGAATACCCGCTGCACAAAGGCATGGTCTCTGATCAGGGCCTGAAGCCATTCGAAGACCTGCGTCCACCGAAAATCACCCCGGCCGATCTGGGTAACGCCGAGGAAGCACTGGAACTCGAACGCGAAGTTGGCCTGCTCTGATGAGCGCCGCCCTGCCCTTGGCGGCCTCCGCCGCCTATGTACCGCGACGAAAGCGCCCCTCGATCTGGGTGGTGCTACCGGTTCTGCTGCTGGTCGGGCTCAGCCTGCTGCCGTTGCTGTATGTTGGGCTCAAGGCCTGGCAGGCCGGGCTGCACGAAGCCTTGCGCCTGCTCTGGCGACCCTTTGTATGGGGCCTGATGCGCAACACGCTGCTGCTGATGGTCGGCGTTACGCTTGCGTGCGCGATACTCGGCCTGGCGCTGGCTTGGCTGCTGGAACGCAGCGACTTGCCGGGAAAGCGCCTGTGGGGCGTCGTCCTGTGCCTGCCATTTGCCGTGCCCGCGTTTGTCAGCGGCTTTACCTGGGTATCCCTGAGCCCGCGTTTCGAAGGGCTGGGCGGGGCGATTCTGGTGATGGCGCTGTCCAAGTACCCCTTGGTATTCCTGCCGGTGGCCGCAACACTGCGCAACCTCGACACCTCCCTGGAGGAGTCGGCACGCACCCTGGGCCAGAATCGCTGGGGAGTGTTCTTCAGAATCACCCTGCCACTGCTCTGGCCGTCGATTCTCGGCGGCAGCCTGCTGATCGCCCTGCACATGCTGGTGGAGTTCGGCGCCCTGTCGATCCTCGGGCTACAAACCTTCACCACGGCGATTTACCAGCAATTCGAGCTGGAGTTCAGCAATGCCAATGCAGCCATGCTGTCAGCCGTGCTGCTGTTCATGTGCCTGCTGATGCTATGGCTAGAGTTGAGGGTGCGCGGCAAGGCACGCCATGTACGTATCGGCCAAGGCGTAGCACGTCGCGCGGCTCCCGTGCGCCTGCGTGCGTGGACGCCCATCGCACAGCTGTTCTGCCTGATACTGATGTTACTGGGCAGCGGCATTCCGCTGGGCATGCTCGCGTACTGGCTCAGTGTCGGCTCTTCGGCAGCCTTCCCGGTCGCCGATATCAGCCGGGCACTGGTCTCCTCATTGTCGCTATCGCTGGGCGGTGCCGGGGTAAGCCTGCTGCTGGCGCTGCCAGTGAGCTTCCTGGTGGTGCGCTACAAGGGACGCCTGGCACTCTGGGCTGAGCGCCTGCCGTACTTGTTGCATGCCCTGCCGGGGCTGGTGATTGCCCTGACGCTGGTGTACTTCGCGCTGCACTACGTGCCCGCGCTGTACCAGACCACCGGGCTGTTACTGCTGGCCTATGCCCTGCTATTCCTGCCACTGGCCCAGGCGCCGGTGCGCACAGCACTGAACAAGGCCTCCCCGCAACTGGAAGAGGCAGCACGCACCCTTGGCGCAACGTCGTTTGGCGCCTTCTGCCGGGTGACCCTGCCGATCATCTTCCCGGCACTGGCAGCAGCTTTTGCGCTGGTCTTTCTGGATGCCATGAAAGAGCTCACGGCAACCCTGCTGCTCAGCCCGACAGGCATGACCACGTTGGCTACCGAGGTATGGGCACACACCGCCAACGTCGAGTTTGCGGCAGCAGCGCCCTATGCAGCCCTGTTGATCCTTGTCTCGGGCCTGCCGGTGTATCTGCTGACCACACGCATGTACCTGAACCGGGCCTGACACTGACGACAGCCGCTGATCAATCAGCGGCTGTCGATCAGCGGTTCAGGCGCGGAACTGCCCCAGGCTGGCCTTGAGCTGAGCCGCCAGATCGTCCAGCACTTTACTGCTGGCCGTCGTTTGCTGAACCACCCTGGCAGCGCGCTCAGCTTGCTCATGAATGGTTTCCACTCGACCACGTACTGCCTGCGCCCCCCTGGCCTGCTCCTCAGCCGCACGGGTTGCCATACCGATGGCCGCATGCACCTGCTCGACCGAGGCCTGCACGGCCTGCTGTACCCGCGCATTGTCACGCAGCACCAGCAACCCCTCGCTGGCTTGACGCCCAGCCTGGCTGATCGCCGCAACGGCCTCCCGCGCCCCCTGCTGCAAGGCCCCGATGTGCGCTTGAATATCACCCGTTGAGCTCTGAGTCTTGCTGGCCAGCGCGCGCACCTCATCCGCGACCACGGCAAAGCCCCGGCCTGTTTCACCCGCACGAGCCGCCTCGATGGCCGCATTAAGCGCAAGCAGGTTGGTCTGCTCGGCAATACCGTGAATCACCGTCAACACCACTTCAATCTGCTCGCTCTGCTCAGCCAGTCGCTCGATCACTTTCGAGCCGGTCTGCACCTGCCCGGCCAAGGCTTCGATCAGGCCGGCCACCTGAGCCGAGGTACGGCTGCCTTCATCCGTGGCCTGGCGAATGTCCACAACCTGTTGCAGGGCAGACTGCATTACCTGACTTTCGTTCTGCGCCTCATCAGCCATGGCCGACAAGGCACGCAGGCTTTCGGCCACTTCATCACGCTGCAACTCGGCCGCCGCATCGGCGCCGGCATTGTGCTGGGCCATGACACCGATTTCGATGCCCGTACGCTGTGCCACTTCACCGGCTTCGCGAACAATCGGCTGTAACTTGTCGACAAAGCGGTTGACCGCCGTCGCCATGTCACCAATTTCGTCACGGCTATCAATCGGCACACGTTTGGTCAGATCACCCTCGCCAGCGGCCAAGTCGTTAAGCGCGGCAATGAGCAAACGCAACTTGCTGACGACCCGATGGCCCAGCACCACCGCCACAACCAGGAGCACGCCAAGACCGACCAACGCCAGCCCCAGACCAATGTTCCAGCGCAACGTAGCAGCGGCTTCCTGAACGCTCTGCGAGGTGTTCGCCTGCATGCCTGCAGCACTGGCCTGAGCCGCCTCCAAACGCGCACGCAAGGCCTTGGTGCTGTCTGCCGCAGCCCCCATCAGGCTCTCACCCACCAATTGATCACCGCTGGCGATCAACGCCGCGAAGCGCTGATCCAAGGCCTGCAGTTCGTGTTCGACTGACGACGTGGATACCCCCATGAGCACTTTGCCGATCTCGACACCATTAGGGTTGATCGGCGCCTCGACGAAGTACACCGACGGATCGTTGCGCGCAGCATTGACCACCTTGTCCAGCGCCCGCTCTCCCTCACCCTTTTCCAGCAAGGCCTGGTTGATCGGGTTTTGCCGGTTCAGGTAACGAGTCAAGTGCTGACCCTGAGCATCGTCGTAGACCACAAAGAGCACATTGGGATTGCGCTGGGCCCGTCGCGAGAACTCCGACAGGGTCGGCACATCGTTGTCCCACATCGCTCTTGGCGCCACAGAGGCCAGCAACTCAGCCATGTCATTGGCCGAGTCCTTGAGGTTTTTTTCCAGGGTGGCTCGTAACTGCGCCTGCTCGCTTTCCAGGCGAGCCGAGAGCCCGCCCGTCAGGCGCTGACGTGTACTGGCCGAAAGGCTGTCCAGACCGGAGCTGACCTCCTGCTCCGCACGCTCCAATTCAGCCGACAATTTCTGACTGTCGACCCCCAAACGATTACCCAAATCCGCTTCAAGCGTGGTCACCGTGCTCCGGGTAAGCGCTACCGCTACCAGCACTTGCACCAAAAGAGCGATACCAAGGGCAACAAAGACAGGCCGCAACAGGCGGCTTCGTAACAGTGAGAGAACGGCTGACACGAAAGAACCCTCTACTTTCTGGCGCCATTAAAATGATGGCTCACCTGTAACGGTTCTCTTAGCAATCCCCATGCCGCACTCCCGATAAAATGCCTGAGCACTGCGCTTCCTGTGGGATCAGCACCAGTCTTTGGCTTAAAAAAAACCCCCGCTAAAAAGCGGGGGTTTGTGTTTAACGCAAACGTATCAGGCAAACGGATGACGCAGCACGATGGTCTCGTTGCGGTCCGGGCCGGTGGAGATGATGTCGATCGGCGCGCCGACCAGCTCTTCCACACGCTTGATGTAGGCACGGGCGTTGGCCGGCAGTTCTTCCAGGGTCTTGGCACCCAGGGTCGACTCGCTCCAGCCCGGCATTTCTTCGTAGACCGGCTCCAGGCCGATGTAGCTGTCGGCATCGGTCGGTGCATCGATAACGGCACCGTTCTCGTTCTTGTAGCCAACGCAGATACGGATGGTTTCCAGGCCGTCGAGGACGTCCAGCTTGGTCAGGCACAGGCCGGAGATGCTGTTGATCTCGATGGCGCGACGCAGGATCACGGCGTCGAACCAGCCACAACGGCGGGCACGGCCGGTGGTAGCACCGAACTCATGGCCACGCTTGGCCAGGAAAGCACCAACGTCGTCGAACAGTTCGGTCGGGAATGGACCGGAGCCAACGCGAGTGGTGTAGGCCTTGGTGATACCCAGGATGTAGTCCAGGTACATCGGGCCAAAACCGGAGCCGGTGGCGATACCGCCAGCAGTAGTGTTCGAGCTGGTGACATACGGGTAGGTGCCATGGTCGATGTCCAGCAGCGAACCCTGGGCACCTTCGAACATGATGTCCTTGCCGTCGCGACGCAGAGCATGCAGCTCGGCAGTGACGTCGAGCATCATCGGCTTCAGCTCTTCTGCAAAGGCCATGCACTCGTCCAGGGTCTTCTGGAAGTCGATCGCAGGCTCTTTGTAGTAATTGACCAGCACGAAGTTGTGGTAGTCCAGCAGCTCGCCGAGCTTGGCAGCGAAACGCTCACGGTGGAACAGGTCACCAATACGCAGGCCGCGACGGGCAACCTTGTCTTCGTAGGCCGGGCCGATACCACGACCAGTGGTGCCGATCTTCAGCTCGCCACGGGCCTTTTCACGGGCCTGGTCCAGCGCTACATGGTAGGACAGGATCAGCGGGCAGGATGGGCTGATGCGCAGGCGCTCACGCACCGGTACACCTTTTTCTTCCAGCTTGGTGATTTCACGCAGCAGGGCGTCTGGTGCAACCACCACGCCGTTGCCGATCAGGCACTGCACGCCTTCGCGCAGTACGCCCGATGGAATCAGGTGCAGCACGGTCTTCTCGCCGTCGATCACCAAGGTGTGACCGGCGTTGTGACCGCCTTGGTAGCGCACTACGGCGGCAGCATGTTCGGTCAGCAGATCGACGATCTTGCCTTTGCCCTCATCACCCCACTGGGTGCCCAGGACTACGACATTCTTACCCATAACACTTGTCCTCATTCGCGCAAACTTGGCGCCGGGCATCGCCGGCGGGAAAACTCAAATGGCCAGTGGCAGAACCTGCCAAAGCCCGTTTTGCTGAATCAATTGCCGATCACAATCTGCCTCGCGGGCGGCGGACAACGGTTGCCCAGGCAATGCCTGAACCACACGCTGACCTTCGCTACGCAACTGGCAGACCTGTTGCCAAAGCGCGGCATCGCTGCTGTCGGGCATCCAGATCCCGCCAGACGGCAACACGACTTCAGCTCGCCCCAGTGTGACCAGGGTCTTCAAATCCGTAGAGAAACCGGTGGCCGGGCGCGCCCGACCGAAATCCGCGCCGATATCATCGTAGCGGCCGCCCTGGGCGATCGACTGACCGACACCCGGAACGAACACGGCGAACACGACGCCGGTGTGGTAGTGATAACCACGCAACTCACCCAGGTCGAAATACAGCGGCAGGTCTGGATAACGCGCGGACAAGCGCTCGGCAATCGCCAGCAGATCATCCAGCGCAGCCAGTACCGCTGCAGGTGCACGCCCCAGGCGCACACGCGCCGCTTCCAGCACTTCTCGCCCGCCGCACAATTCGGTCAGGGCGCGCAGCATGCCGCCCAGCTCTGCCGGAAGGTTTGCCGTGAGTGCTTCAACTTCGTCGACGGCCTTGCGCTGCAGTGCGTCGAACAACTGCTGCTCAACCGCACCGGACAACCCGGCGGCACGCGCCAGGCCGCGGTAGATACCGACATGCCCGAGGTCCATGTGGACGTCCGCCACGTCAGCCAGTTGCAGCGTTGCGAGCATGAGGCTGATCACCTCGACGTCGCTGACCGGGCTGGCATCGCCATACAGCTCGGCGCCCAGCTGAATCGGGCTGCGCGAGGTCGAAAGCGCCCGAGGCAACGCATGCAGCACGCTGCCGGCATAGCACAGTCGGTTTGGGCCCTCACGACGCAGGGTGTGCGCGTCGATACGCGCCACCTGCGGCGTGATGTCGGCACGGAAGCCCATCTGCCGACCGGATTGTGGGTCGACGACCTTGAAGGTACGCAGGTCCAGGTCCTGGCCGGCACCGGTAAGCAGCGATTCCAGGTACTCGATATGAGGGGTTACGACAAACTCGTAGCCCCAGCTCTGGAACAGATCCAACACCTGACGACGCGCGATTTCGATGCGCGCCGCTTCCGGTGGCAGTACTTCTTCGATGCCATCTGGCAGCAGCCAGCGGTCTACCGTTGCCATTACGCCATTCCCCTTGGGTCCCGACGGCCTGTCCGCAGGCCCGCCTTGAGTGAAGCAGGTATCGCCTGACGCCGCCTGTACAGGCGCTTCAAGCCGGGGCGATACCCTCGAAAACCTTGCTGCGCTGCTGATCAAACATGCAGACGCAAAAAAGCCGGGAATTTCCCGGCTGCCGCATCATACACCCGTTTTCGCGCAGGATCACCCCGCCAGAGGTATTAGCCGCCCGGCGGGGTACATCATCAAGGCTTGGTCTTGCCCATGAAGCGGAAGAAATCGCTGCTTGGGTCGAGTACCAGCACGTCGCTCTTGTTCGCGAAGCTCTCACGGTAGGCCTTGAGACTACGGTAGAACGCGTAGAACTCCTGGTCCTGGCCGTAGGCCTTGGCATAGATGGCCGCTGCCTGGGCATCGCCATCACCACGCACCTCTTCCGACTCGCGATAGGCTTCAGCCAGCAGCACACGGCGCTGACGGTCAGCATCGGCACGGATACCTTCAGCCAGCTCGTTACCCTTGGCACGGTGCTCACGGGCTTCACGCTCACGCTCGGTGCTCATGCGCTCGAACACGCTGCGGTTCACTTCCTTCGGCAAGTCGATGGCCTTGACCCGAACATCGACGACTTCGATACCCAGCTCCTTGTTGGCCATGCGGTTCAGCGAAGCGGTGATGTCCGCCATCAAGGCGTCACGCTCACCGGACACCACTTCGTGCAGGGTACGCTTACCGAACTGGTCACGCAGGCCGCTTTCCAGACGACGCGACAGACGCTCGTCGGCGATCTGCTTCAGGCCCGAGGTAGCGGTGTAGAAGCGCTCGGCGTCCTTGACCCGCCATTTGGCGTAGGCATCGACCATCACGGCTTTCTTCTCCAGCGTCAGGAAACGCTGGGTCGGAGCATCGAGGGTCATCAGGCGGGCATCGAACCTGCGCACCTGGTTAACGTACGGCACCTTCACGTGCAGGCCAGGCTGAACGTCAGTTTTCACCACACGACCGAATTGCAGCAACACGGCGCGTTCGGTCTGGGCAACGATGTAGAAGCTGTTCCAGGCCACGATCGCCAGCACTACGCCAACGATCAGGGCGATCAGCGATTTATTGCTCATCAGCGGCTCTCCCTAGAACGCGACTCACGTTGCTGCTGTTGCAGGTCAGTGGCAGCACGGTTGGCTGCATCATTGACCGAGACCGGCACGCTGCTCACAGGAGCACTACTGCGCGTGTTTTCGATCATCTTGTCCAGCGGCAGGTAGAGCAGGTTGCTCTGGCCGTCTTTGCCAGAGACCAGCACCTTGCTGGTGTTGCTGTAGACTTCCTGCATGGTGTCCAGGTACAGACGCTGACGGGTCACCTCAGGCGCCTTGCGGTACTCGGCCACCAGCTTGGTAAAGCGATCCGCCTCACCCTTGGCACGAGAAACCACTTCGTCGCGATAACCGTTGGCGTCCTCGATGATACGCTGCGCCTGACCACGGGCTTCCGGCACCACGCCATTGGCGTAGGTTTCAGCCTGGTTACGGGCACGCTGCTCGTCTTCACGGGCGCGAATCACGTCATCGAAAGCTTCCTGCACTTCACGCGGGGCTGCCGCGCTCTGCACGTTCACCTGAGTGACGGTGATACCGGTACGGTAGGTGTCGAGGAAACGCTGCAGGCGCTCCTTGATCTCGACCGCCATCTGTTCACGGCCTTCGGTCAGCACCTGATCCATCGCGGTGGAGCCCACCACGTGGCGCAATGCGCTGTCGGTCGCGTGCTGCAGGCTGACTTCAGGCTGATCGACGTTCAGCACGAAATCCTGCAGGTTGGTGATCTTGTACTGCACGGTCAACGGCACTTCGACGATATTCTCGTCTTCAGTCAGCATTTGCCCCTGCTTGGTGTAGGCACGCTCGCGGGTGACGTTTTCCATGTACTTGCGATCGATCGGCGGGAAGTAGATGTTCAGGCCCGCGCCAACCGTTTCGTAGTATTTGCCGAAGCGCAGAACGACTGCCTGCTCCTGCTCGTCAACCACATAGACGGCACTGTAAAGCCAGATAGCCGCCAACACGGCGAGACCGACACCCAGCAGGCCAAAACCACCGCCCTTGTTGGTGCCGCTGTCGCCGCCACGTTTCTTGCCACTGCCGAACATACCGTTCAGGCTGTCCTGCAGCTTGCGGAAGGCTTCGTCGAGATCCGGCGGCCCTTTCTTGTCGCCACCACGGCGGCCACCCCAAGGGTCCTGATTGTTCGAGTTGCCACCCGGCTCATTCCAAGCCATAGCGCTCTCCATCTGATAAAGCAAAGACGCGCTCACGGCGCGCCGTCCAATGCTACAGAATGCCTGTCACGGCTGCCTGACCGCTAGGCCTGGCATTTATTGCAAAGTGTGTTGCTCGATGAAATCCAACGGTTTCATCCCTTCACGACTGACCAGTCGATTGAACTCTATTCGCGACAACCGCACCGCCAGCAGGCTGTTACCTTCTTCATCGTGTTCTTCGCTCTGCACCGCACCGAGCGCAAAGAACTGCGCACGCAATCGCGCATAGCGCTGCTCAAGGCGCAAGGTACCGATGAACAGGTCATCCCCCAGCAATTCGGCAATCGCCTGCCCGACCAGCTCCAGACCGCGTCCGTCACGTGCCGACACCCAGACACGTTGCGGTTTACCTTCTTGGTTACGCTGAATCTGAGGCTCTACACCTTCAAGCAGGTCGAGTTTGTTATACACCTCAAGTATCGGCAAGCCTTCAGCACCGATCTCACTGAGTACGGCCATGACTTGCTCTATCTGTGCCATGCGCTCCGGCTCATGGGCATCGATCACGTGCAACAGCAAATCAGAGTTGCTCGACTCTTCGAGCGTAGCTCGAAAAGCTTCAACCAGCTTGTGCGGCAGATGACGAATGAAGCCCACGGTATCGGCCAGCACGATCGGCCCGACATCGTCGAGTTCAAGGCGGCGCAAGGTCGGGTCGAGGGTGGCGAACAGCTGGTCGGCTGCATACACCTCGGAGGCGGTCAGGGCATTGAAGAGGGTCGACTTGCCGGCGTTGGTATACCCCACCAGCGAGACTGACGGGATGTCTGCACGCTTGCGTCCACGACGCGCCTGCTCACGCTGGCTGCGCACCTTTTCCAGGCGTGCCTTGATTTGCCGCAGACGGACTCGCAACAGGCGACGGTCGGTTTCCAGCTGGGTTTCACCCGGGCCTCGCAGACCAATACCGCCCTTCTGTCGCTCGAGGTGGGTCCAGCCGCGTACCAGGCGCGTGCTCATGTGCTCTAGCTGAGCCAGCTCAACCTGCAGTTTGCCTTCGTGGGTACGTGCGCGCTGGGCGAAGATATCGAGAATCAAACCGGTACGGTCAAGCACGCGACACTCGAAAACGCGTTCGAGGTTACGTTCCTGACTGGGCGTCAGGGTGTGATTGAAAATCACCAGGTCCGCTTCTTCGGCTTTGACCAGGTCGCGCAACTCCTCGACCTTGCCAGTGCCAATCAGGAATTTGGCGGAAGGCTGGTGTCGCGTCACCGTGACGAACGCAACGATATCGGCACCTGCCGACACTGCCAGCTCCTGAAACTCCTGCGGGTCTTCGCGCGCCTCAGGGTCCTGACCTTCCAAGTGAACGAGGATCGCCCGTTCACCACCACCGTGGCGCTCAAAGAACAAAGCAGACTCCTATCAGGCGTTACCTAGCTCAGCGTCACCGTGTTCGGCATCAGCTGCGCTTGGCAGACGGATTGGACGCACTGGAACCACTGTCGAGATAGCGTGCTTGTAAACCATTTGGCTGACGGTGTTCTTCAGCAGAATCACGAATTGGTCAAACGATTCGATCGTGCCTTGCAGTTTGATGCCGTTGACCAGATAGATCGAGACCCCGACCTTTTCTTTTCGCAAAGTATTCAAGTAAGGGTCTTGTAGCGAATGCCCTTTTGACATGTGCCGCACTCCTGTAAGGATCAATAGTAAGAAAATTCAAAAAAACTGATGGCTCAGGCCGCCCCACCCCAAGGATAGACGGCAATTGCAAGGACTCAGCTCAATATGGAGGCCGATCCCAAGTATTTCAAGGTGCGAGACAGATTGTCGCAAGCCAGGCTATCCAGCCAGTGCAGATCAGCCCAACTACGCAACCAGGTAAACTGCCGCTTCGCCAACTGGCGAGTGGCAATAATGCCGCGCTCCTGCATTTCAACTGAAGTCAACTTGCCATCGAGATGATCCCATACCTGGCGATAACCGACTGCTCGTATAGACGGCAATCCGGCATGCAAGTCACTTCTGGCACGCAGCAATCGGACCTCATCAACGAAGCCCTGTTCCAACATTTGACCAAAGCGCAGTGCAATTCGCTCATGCAGAACCTGCCGGTCCTTCGGTGCGATCGCCAAACTGGCGACAGTATAGGGCAATTGCCCCTGTCCCGACGCGCCTAGTACGCTACTTTGCGCAGATTGACGCTCTCGATGGGCCGTCATGCTCGAGCCGCTGACCCGATAGACCTCCAGCGCACGCATCAGCCGCTGCGGATCATTGGGATGAATACGCGCCGCCGATACCGGATCGATGGCCGCCAGTTGATCGTGCAGGGCTTGCCATCCAAGGCGCTGGGCTTCGCCTTCGATTTCCGCCCGCACCTGCGGATCGGCGGGCGGCATATCAGCCAACCCTTCGAGCAGCGCCTTGTAGTACAACATGGTACCGCCCACCAACAGCGGGATATTGCCCCGCGCAGTGATTTCAGCCATGGCTTCCAGGGCATCGCGCCGGAAGTCCGCGGCCGAATAGCTCTCGGCGGGGTCCAGAATGTCGATCAGGCGATGCGGGTGAGCCGCCAGAATATCCTTGGACGGCTTGGCCGTGCCGATATCCATACCGCGATAGACCAGCGCAGAGTCAACGCTGATCAGTTCGCAGGGCAATACTTTTGTAAGTTCGATGGCCAGATCGGTCTTGCCCGCGGCAGTCGGGCCCATCAGAAAAATTGCCGGTGGCCTGGAAGCAGGCATATCAACGACCACGCAAGAACAGTTTGTCCAGGTCATCCAGGCCCAATTGGGTCCAGGTCGGACGACCATGGTTACATTGACCGCTGCGCTCGGTGTTTTCCATATCGCGCAGCAAGCCATTCATTTCTGCCACCGCCAGGCGGCGATTGGCACGCACCGCGCCATGACAGGCCATGGTGCCCAACAACTCGTTCAAGTGTGCCTGAATACGGTCACTGGTGCCGTACTCCATCAGGTCGGCCAAGACATCCTGAACCAGGCGATTGGCTTCAGCCTGCTTGAGCAAGGCCGGAATTTGCCGGATTGCCAGGGTTTCCGGGCCAAGGCGCTGCAACTCGAAGCCCAGGCGCTGGAACCACTGGGCATGCTCTTCAGCACAGTCAGCCTCACGCTGACTCAATGCCAGCGACTCCGGCACCAACAGTGGCTGCCCACTAAGCCCCTCACTGGCCATGGCGATTTTCAGGCGCTCATACATGATCCGCTCATGGGCCGCATGCATGTCCACCAGCACCAGCCCCTGAGCGTTTTCGGCCAGGATATAGATACCCTTGAGCTGGGCCAGGGCATAGCCCAACGGCGGAATGTCGCCCTGGCCTTCCGGCAAGGCGACCGCTGCAGTTTCGGGCAGCGGGGCAAAGAACTCGCGGTAGACACTCTGGGTTTCCGCCGTTGGCATCGGCGAAGCAGGGCGCGGGGTGTACTGATACCCGTAACCGGCACCAGAACCACTGCCGGCCGGACGAGACACAGGCTGCTCGAGCAGGTTGGCCGCCAGGCGCATCTCGCCCTGAGGACCAAACTCGCCCGCCGCCAGCCCACTCGGCCGAATCGCTTCGGGCACTGCCGCAGGCGCCGCCACCTGATCTTCCGGACGAACATCAGCCAGCGCCCGGTGCAACGTGCCGTAGAGGAAGTCATGCACCATACGGCCGTCACGGAAGCGCACTTCGTGCTTGGTTGGATGCACGTTGACGTCGACACCCGTAGGGTCAACCTCGAAGAACAGCACAAAGGTCGGATGCCGGCCGTTGAACAGCACGTCGCGGTAGGCCTGGCGTACCGCATGAGCCACCAGCTTGTCGCGCACGGCCCGACCGTTGACGAAGAAATACTGCTGGTCTGCCTGGCTGCGGGAGAAGGTCGGCAAGCCGACCCAGCCCCACAGGTGCAAGCCGTTACGCTCGATCTCGATCGGCAACGCCTGCTCAAGGAACGCGGGGCCGCAAACCGCGGCAACGCGCCGCGCCCGAGCCACATCGTCATTGGCCTCATGCAGGCTCAGGATGGTCTTGCCGTTATGGCGCAAGTGGAACGCCACATCGAAACGTGCCAGCGCAAGGCGCTTGATGACTTCCTGAAGGTGATCGAATTCGGTCTTTTCAGTTTTGAGGAACTTGCGCCGGGCCGGCGTATTGAAGAACAGGTCCCGGACTTCCACCGACGTTCCTACCGGATGCGCCGCAGGCTGCACCCTTGGCGCCATGTCGCGCCCCTCGGTTTCGACCTGCCAGGCCTGGTCGGCGTCACGGGTGCGCGAGGTCAGGGTCAGGCGTGCAACCGAGCTGATCGACGCCAGCGCCTCACCGCGAAAACCCAGGCTCATTACCCGTTCCAGGTCTTCGAGGTCGCGAATCTTGCTGGTAGCGTGGCGTGCCAGCGCCAGTGGCAGATCATCGGCAGAGATACCGCTACCGTCATCACGCACGCGCAGCAGTTTGACACCCCCCTGCTCCACGTCCACATCGATACGCCGGGCGCCGGAATCAAGACTGTTCTCCAACAGTTCCTTGATCACCGAAGCCGGACGCTCAACAACCTCACCGGCGGCAATCTGGTTGGCGAGCCTAGGGCTAAGCAGCTCGATTCGAGCGCTGGTATTCATTGCTGGGCCGCCAGGGTGGCACTGGGAATGTCCAGGTTCTGACCAACCTTCAGTTCATCGGTCTTGAGGCTGTTGGCACTGCGCAGCGTCGCCACGCTGACCTGATAACGCACGGCAATCATCGCCAGCGTTTCGCCAGGACGCACCACATGTTCACGTGGCCCCTGGGCGATCTTGCCGCTGTCACGCAGCCAGGCCACATAGGTGCCCGGCGGCGGGTTTTGCTGGAAGAACTGCCGCACGCCACTGTGGATAGAACGCGCCAGCGACTGCTGATGGCTAGGCGTGGCCAGCTTGGACGCCTCGTTGGCGTTAGAGATAAACCCGGTTTCCACGAGGATCGACGGGATATCCGGCGACTTCAGCACCATGAAGCCTGCCTGTTCAACCCGACGCTTGTGCAACGGGGTGATACGGCCAATGTTACCCAGCACCTTTTGCCCAACGTTCAGGCTGGAACTCAGCGAGGCGGTCATCGACAGGTCGAGCAGTACGCCGGCCAGCATGCGGTCCTTGTCGTCCAGGCTGACGTTACCGGCACCACCGATCAGGTCGGAACGGTTCTCGCTGTCCGCCAGCCAGCGCGCGGTTTCCGACGTCGCACCACGGTCGGACAAGGCAAACACCGAGGCACCGAAAGCTGCCGTGGAGGGCGCCGCGTCGGCGTGGATCGAAATAAACAGGTCGGCGCCTTTCTTGCGGGCAATCTCGGTACGTTTACGCAGCGGGATGAAGTAGTCGCCGGTACGGGTCAGTTCGGCGCGAAAGCCCTTCTCGGTATTGATCTGGCGCTGCAGTTCCTTGGCGATCGCCAGGACAATGTCTTTCTCATGCTGGCCACGCGAGCCCGAGGCGCCCGGGTCTTCACCGCCGTGACCGGCATCGATGGCGATGACAATATCGCGCTTGCCGTTCGGTACCGGCGGCAATTTGATCGCAGGCTGCGCAGGCGTGACCGGAACGGCAGGCGCGGTTGCAGTGGTCGGCGGCGGTGCTGGCGTCGACGGCGAGGTATCGGCGTCCTGATCGAACAGGTCCACCACCAGGCGGTTACCGTACTGCTGATTCGGAGCCAGAATGAAACTCTTGGGGTTGACTGCCTTGCTAAGGTCAATCACCACACGCAGGTCAGTCGGGGTACGTTGCGCCGAGCGCACACTGGTAATCGGGGTATTGGCAGTGGGAAGCGACAGCGGCGCGGCCATGGTAGCGCCGTTGATGTCGATCACCAGGCGATCCGGCGCACTCAGCGTGAATACGCTGTGCTGCACAGGCCCCGACAGGTCGAATACCAGCCGCGTGTTGTCCGGCGCCCGCCACAAACGCACGCTTTTGACTTGAGTGACGGCCAAAGCGTCAACGGTCACGACCGTAAGCAATAGTCCTACGACGGCAACCAGTGCGCGAATGCGCATACCTATCCCCATTTTCTATTTGAATTCCAAGGCCAGAGCGACACACCAGGCTTCGCCGCGCGAGCCCTGCGGCAACAGGTTCAGCGAACGACCGCCCGCTTGTGGGCTTATGGTAATGGTCAGGTCAGGCTTTGGCAAAATGCCCGCCCCCTTTTGGGGCCACTCCAACAGACACAGGGCGTCATCATCAAAATAGTCACGAATGCCCATGTACTCGAGCTCTTCGGGATCGACCAGACGATACAGGTCAAAGTGGAAGGCACGCTTGTCACCTATCTCATAGGGTTCCACCAGGGTAAACGTCGGGCTTTTCACCGCGCCACGATGCCCGAGCCCACGGATAATGCCGCGCGACAGGGTAGTCTTGCCCGCCCCGAGGTCGCCCTCGAGAAAGATCACGCCACGACCTTCAGTCACCTCGGCAATACGTGCGCCGAAATCGACCATGGCCTGCTCATCGGCCATAAACAGGGTTACACCTGACACGCTGAATGCTCCTCCAACAACTGACGAATCTCTGGAATCAGGTCACTGGCCGCCAGGCCACGCCCTTTTTCACCCTGCCGCTCTCCGGCACGGGCATGCAACCAAACACCAAGACAGGCGGCCTGCCATGGTGCCATTCCCTGCGCCAGCAGTGCCCCCAGCACACCACTGAGCACATCACCCAAGCCTGCTGTCGCCATGGCCGGATGCCCATGCTGACACATGGCCAGATGACCATCCGGAGCGGCAACCAGGCTGCCGGCGCCCTTGAGAATGCACACCGCCGCATATTTGCGCGCCAGCTTGCGTGCCGCCCCGGCCCGGTCCACCTGCACCGCTTCGGTGGCGATACCCAGCAAACGTGCGGCCTCACCCGGATGCGGGGTCAGAATGCTATGGGCGGGCACCGACAAGGGCGAGCGCGCCAACAGGTTCAACGCATCGGCATCCCACACCTGCGGCAACCCCACATCAACAAGGGCTGACAACAAGCTACGACCCCAAGCCGCCTGCCCCAGACCTGGCCCCACCACCAACACCGAGGCACGTGACAACGGCGCCATCAACTGGTTGGCCGACTGCACACCCAGGCTCATCACTTCCGGCAACCGCGCCTGCGCTGCAGCCAGGTGTTCGCCACGGGTCGCCAGTGAAACCAGCCCGGCACCACAGCGCAGGGCAGCCTCTGCCGCCAGAAGCCCGGCACCGCCGGTGCCGCGATCCCCACCGATTACCAGCACATGACCAAACTGGCCCTTATGTGCATCAACGGGTCGTGCTGCCAGCAACGGCAGGCTGTCGCCCTCAAGCGTCAGCACGTCTTTTGCGATGTGTTTGGTATGCGGCATGCGTACTGGGCTCCGATGTCTGGCAGAATTATACGCACCTGAGTCCTGATTGCCTTGTTTAGCATGCCTGTTCCTGTCACTGATCTTCCCGCCCTGGCCCAATCCATCAAGGAATGGGGCCGCGAGCTTGGCTTTGCCCATGTCGGCATTGCCGGGGTGGCACTTGGCGAGCATGAAAAACACCTGGAGCGCTGGCTTGAAGCCGGTTACCACGGCGAGATGGACTACATGGGCGCCCACGGCAGCAAGCGCTCGCACCCTGAAGAACTGGTGCCCGGTACGCTACGGGTGGTTTCGCTGCGCATGGACTACCTACCAGGCGACACCCAGATGGCACAGCGCCTGGCGCAACCCGAAAAAGCGTACATTTCCCGCTACGCCCTGGGCCGCGACTATCACAAGCTGGTCCGCAAGCGTGTTCAACAACTGGCCGAGCGTGTCCAGCAGGCTATTGGCCCCTTTGGCTTTCGCGCCTTTGTCGACAGTGCCCCGGTGCTGGAAAAAGCCATCGCCGAGCAGGCCGGGCTCGGCTGGATCGGCAAAAACACCCTGCTGTTGAACCGCAAGGCCGGCAGCTACTTCTTCCTTGCCGAACTGTTCGTCGACATTCCACTGCCCGTCGACCCGGCACAGACCAGCGAGCATTGTGGTCGCTGCAGTGCCTGCCTGGATATCTGCCCGACCAAAGCCTTCGTCGGCCCCTATGTACTGGATGCCCGACGCTGCATTTCCTACCTGACCATCGAGCTGAAAAACGCCATCCCCGAAGACCTGCGCGCCCTCATTGGCAACCGGGTCTTCGGTTGCGACGACTGCCAGATTGTCTGCCCCTGGAACCGCTTTGCTCGCCCAACCGAAGAGCGCGACTTCAAGCCTCGACACAACCTGGACAACGCCGAGTTGGCCGAGCTGTTTCTCTGGGATGAAGAAAAATTCCTGGCCAGCACCGAGGGCTCGCCGTTGCGCCGGGCCGGCTATGAGCGCTGGCTGCGCAACCTTGCCGTGGGCCTGGGCAACGCGCCCTCGAGCATTCCCGTGCTGGAAGCCCTCAAGGCGCGTCGCGACTACCCTTCCGATCTGGTACGCGAGCACGTCGAGTGGGCGCTAAGGCAACATGCCGAGCGGTTGTCACCCCTGTCGGTTTGATCATTGCTCGTCGTTGTAATGGAACTTGGGCATTTCCCAGTGAAAGCGAATGGCCAATAGGCGCAACAGGAAGCCGCCGAACAAGGTGAGCAGAATGGCCTGCTCGCCTGGCAGCTCCAGCGCAACGCAGGCCAGGTAGCACCAGGCCGCAGCGAAAGAGACGCTGGCATAGAGCTCACGACGGAATATCAGTGGGATGTCGTTGCAGAAGATGTCGCGCAGGATGCCGCCGAAGACCCCGGTAATGACCCCACTGATCGAGGCAACCAAAAAGCTCTGGCCCATTTCCAGGGCAGTCATGCAGCCAATCAGGGTGAAGGCCACCAACCCCAGCGCATCAAGCACCAGGAACAGCGAACGCAGGTGGCGCATCAAGGGGGCAATGAAGATAGTGACCAGCGCCGCAACACTGGTCAGCACCAGGTACTCGGGGTGCTTGACCCAGGTCAGCGGGTAATGCCCCAGCAGTACATCCCGCACCGAGCCACCGCCCAGTGCGGTAATGCAGGCGATCAGCACCACGCCGAACCAATCCATGCCGCGACGACCGGCCGACAACGCACCCGTCATGGCTTCAGCGGTGATTGCAATCAAGTAGAGCATCAACAACATGGTGCAGATCCGAGCAAAGGGGCGCGCAGTCTACCCAGTTGCCCGCGGCACCAAAAGGGGGCGCACGGAGGATAATCCGCACACCCGGGGTGCACACCGCATCAGAACTTGATGAAGTGCTCGCGGTAGTGACGCAGCTCGGCAATGGATTCGCGGATGTCGTCCAGCGCCAGATGGGTTCCACCTTTCTTGAAACTGTCGCGGACCTCAGGCGCCCAGCGTGCGGCCAGCTCCTTGAGCGTTGAGACGTCGAGATTACGGTAGTGGAAATAGTTTTCCAGCTCACGCATGTGGCGGTAGAGGAAGCGGCGGTCCTGACAGATGCTGTTGCCACAGATCGGCGACTTGCCCTTCGGCACCCACTGCTCGAGGAAGGCCAGGGTCTGTGCTTCGGCGGCGGCCATGTCGATCTTGCTCTCCCGTACACGCTGGGTCAGGCCCGAAGCGCCGTGGGTACGGGTGTTCCACTCGTCCATGCGCGCCAGCACCTCATCGCTGTGATGGATCGCGATGACCGGCCCTTCAGCCAGGGTATTCAGGTCACTGTCGGTGACAATCGTGGCCATCTCGATGATGACATCATGATCAGGGTCCAGACCGGTCATTTCCAGATCGATCCAGATCAGGTTCTGGGGGTTCTGCATACAGTGTGCTCCTCAACGTAGCTGCGCAGTTTAGCCTAGTGGAGCATGCTAAACTCCAGACCGATTTAATATTGCCTCCCGCACGGAACCTTCATGGCCAAACGCCAGCTCAATCGTCGCCAAAACTGGCGTATCGAAAAAATCCAGGGCGAACGCGCTGCACGCGCCGCCAAACGCGAACAACAAGCCATGGAGGTACTCGAAGGTGGCGACTTGGGGCCCGAGCAACTGGGCCTGGTAATCGCCCACTTTGGCGTACAAGTTGAAGTCGAAGCCCAGGACGGCGAACAGGTCGGCCAGGTCTTTCGTTGCCACCTTCGCGCGAACCTGCCAGCACTGGTAACCGGCGACCGCGTCGTCTGGCGCGCAGGCAACCAGGGCATTGGCGTGATCGTGGCGCAAATGCCGCGCAGCACCGAACTGTGCCGCCCAGACTCGCGCGGCCAGCTGAAACCGGTGGCGGCCAACGTCGACCTGATCGTGATCGTCTTCGCACCAATGCCCGAACCGCATGCCAACCTGATCGACCGCTACCTGGTAGCCGCCGAACACGCCGGCATTCGCCCCTTGCTCCTGCTGAACAAGGCCGACCTGATCGACGAACAGAACGCCCCAGCACTCAATGCACTGCTGGCGGTGTACCGGCAACTGGGTTACCCGCTGCTGGAGGTTTCGGCCCACCATGGCGACGGCATGCAACAGTTGCAGTCCCAACTCGACGGCCATATCAGTGTGTTCGTCGGCCAGTCGGGGGTGGGTAAGTCATCGCTGGTCAACAGCCTGCTACCCGAGGTGCAAGCCCGTGTTGGCGCGCTGTCCGAATGGTCAGGCCAAGGCACCCATACCACGACGACCGCCCGCCTCTTCCACTTCCCCGGGGGTGGCGAACTGATCGACTCACCGGGTATCCGTGAGTTCGGCCTGGGCCATGTCAGCCGCGCTGATGTCGAGTCGGGCTTTATCGAGTTCAATGACCTGCTCGGCACCTGCCGCTTCCGCGACTGCAAGCATGATCGCGAACCCGGCTGCGCCCTGCTCAAGGCACTGGAAGACGGGCGCATCCAGCAGCAGCGCATGAACAGCTACCGCTCGATCATTGCAAGCTTGCCGCAAGACAGCTACTGAGCAATAACGAGCCCGTCAGCACACAGCAAAACGCCCGCGCAGATCGCTCTGCGCGGGCGTTTTGAGTGCCTTGGACTTAACGCTTGCCCGGCTCGTCCATCTTCAACACACCATCCTCGAAGATATTCAGCTTCTGGCGCAGCTCGTGTGGCTGCATAGGCTCGGGCTCTGGTGCAGTAGCACCGCTGGAACCGCCCGGCGAAACCGGTGCACCACCTGGCTGAGCGCCATCCGGCGCGGCAGGCGCCTGCTCACCCTCCATCGCACGCTGGGCCTTCTTGGTCAGCACGATGATGTCGATACGACGGTTAACTGGATTGAACGGGTTAGCGCGATCAAACAGCGACGACGACGCATAACCCACTACCCGAGCGACCTGGGTGTCCGGGTAACCACCCGCCACCAGCGCACGCCGAGCGGCGTTGGCACGGTTGGCAGAAAGCTCCCAGTTACCGAAATCACCCGTACCGGCGAACGGCTTGGCATCCGTGTGGCCACTGATGCTGATCTTGTTCGGTACGGCCTTGATGGTATCGGCCATGGCCAGCAGGATATCTTCGAAATAGGGCTGCAAGCGCGCACTGCCCAAATCGAACATCGGCCGGTTTTCCGCATCCATGATCTGGATACGCAGGCCGTCCTGGGTAATCTCGAAGAGGATCTGATCCTTGAATTTCTGTAGCTGCGGGTTTTCTTCGACCTTGTTTTGCAGCTCCTGCAGCAACAACTCCAGACGCTCACGCTCAACCTGTTCGGCCATGGTTTCGACCTTGTCCTTATCCAGCTGAATGCTGGTGTCAGGCGTTGGCTCGGACTTCACCTCAGGGTTGATAGTCTTTTCAGGGGCCAACTGAGGCGAACCGCCCAGGTCGATAATGTACGGCGTACCACTTTCAGAGAACCCTATCGGGTCTTTGAAGTAGCCAGCGATGGCAAGCTTCTGTTCCGGCGTGGCCGTCGACAGCAGCCAGAGCACCAGAAAGAACGCCATCATCGCCGTCGCGAAGTCGGCGAACGCAATCTTCCAGGCGCCACCGTGATGGCCAGCGTCAAAGCGTTTGACGCGCTTGACGATAATGGGCTGATTGTTCTCCATGGCTTAGCGACCGCGAACCGCTTGTTCCAGCTCAGCGAAGCTCGGACGATGCGACGGGAACAGCACCTTGCGACCGAACTCTACAGCCAGCGATGGCGGCATGCCCGACGCCGAGGCGACCAGCGAAGCCTTGATGGCCTCGTAGACATTGAGTTCTTCACGGGCGTCATGACGCAGCGTATTGGCCAGTGGACCGAAGAAACCATAGGCCGCGAGAATACCGAAGAAGGTACCGACCAGCGCCGCGCCCACGTGCAGACCGATGGATTTCTGATCGCCATCACCCAGCGAGGCCATGGTCACCACGATACCCAGTACGGCAGCCACGATACCGAAACCCGGCATACCGTCGGCAATACCCGTCACCGCGTGCGACGGATGCTCAAGCTCTTCCTTAAGGCTCAGCAATTCCATGTCGAACAGGCCTTCCAGCTCGTGGGGAGCCATGTTGCCGGTAGACATGATGCGCAGGTAGTCGCAGATGTACGCGGTCATGCGTTCATCCTTGAGCACAGCCGGGTACTTGGCAAAAATCGGACTGGCCGCCGCGTCTTCGATATCGGCCTCAATCGCCATCATGCCTTCACGACGGCTCTTGTTGAGGATCTCGTAGACCAGGCCCAACACCTCGATATAAAAGGTGTGCGTGAAGCGCGTGCTGAACATCTGCAACGATTTTTTGACCACGTGCATGGTCATATGGCCAGGGTTGGCCTGCAAAAACGCACCGAATGCAGCACCCCCGATGATCAGCACTTCGAAAGGCTGAATCAACGCAGCGATTTTGCCGTGAGAAAGCACATATCCGCCAAGCACACTCGCGAATACGACGATGATGCCGATAATTTTAGCCATAGTTTAAAGCACTTACTGTCGTGGTCAGGGTCGGGGGGGCGGAAGCTCGAAAACTCTTCTTCTACTTATCGGCACTTCTGCGCCAGACTATAGCCAGTCAAGGCGAAAAGCCAGTTCAGGCGCCCTACAGCATGCCTAATGAAACTATCGTGCCAAATAAAACCCCAAAAACACTCGATGCCTGGGTCAGGCTTCTAGACAGCGCTCGCCTTCCGGTACCCCGCGACAGCCATGCACGGGTTCGTGCGGCAATCAGCGACAACCGAAGCTCGTTACGTGACATTGCCGAGCTGATGCAGGGCAGCCCAGCGCTGGTGCTGAGCGTGATTCGCGAGGCTAATCAACACACTCATTCGAGCATGAGTGAACCGGCCGAGAGCCTGGAAATCGCCCTGAACAGATTGGGCCTCAAGCGCACCGAAGAACTGCTTGAGCGCTTGCCCACCCTGGATCAGGCGCAGATCCCGCAACCCCTGCGGCAGTTGCAGATGGTCAGCCAGCATGCCTGCACGCAAGCCAATGGCCTGTTCGCCAATCGACTGGCGCGACTGTGGCAGGAAATCCACTGGGGCAGCCTGCTGTTTCTGTCACCGCTCTGGCCTCTGGCAATCACTTACCCCAAGTTGCTTGAAGAATGGGAAGTGCGGGTTGTCCACAAGAGCGAGTCATCAACAGCCGTTGAGCACGAGTTGTTCGGTGTGCGCCTGCTCGCCATCTTCCAGGCCCTGGCCAATCATTGGCGCCTGCCAAACTGGGTCACTCAGGGCTATCACTTGCTGCAGGAGGAGCGCGAACTGCTGGCCAAGGTCACCCACATTGCGCGTGATGACGACCCGCTGCATCAACAACAGCAACTGGACGATGATCCCGGTTTGCGACGCTGGTTCAACCAGCCGGCCAACACGGTGCTACTGGCCAATGGTTTGGCGCTGTCGGCCCAGGTGGCCTGGACCAGCCCGCACAACGTTCGCTGGGAGTACCTGATCAGCCTGTACTTGCAAGAACCTATCGACGCGGTACAGCAGCAGATTCACCAACACGCCGCCAGCAGTGCCCGCAGCCACGCAGACGCCGACCTGTTCCACCCGGCGGAAGCATTGATCTGGCCGTGGGAGGCACGCCGTATCCCGCGCGGCCTGTTGCCAGCGGCGCCGCCGTCAACCGAGGCACTGGGTGCCTGGCGCAAGTACTGCGCCGAACTGCTGGCCGAACCCAGCCCCTTCACCAACGCCATGCACCTGACGACTCACGCCCGGGACGCGCTGCTCGCCTGCGGCATGCAGCGGGTGATGCTACTGATGACCGACAAGAACCTGACCCACCTGCGCGTTCATCAAATTGCCGGCCTGGCCAAAGAGGCTGCCAGCCTGAACCTGCAGATCGATCAGAGCAAAGTGCTGCAACGCCTGCTGGCTCAGTCAGCCCAACTGCGCCTGACCCCGGAAAACAACGCGCAGTTTTCTGCACTGTTGCCGGCCAGCCTGCGCAGCCTGTTCAAGGGCAGTCACCTGCTGTTGCGCTCGCTGTCGAGCCATGGCCGGGTCGTCATGCTGCTGGTGGCCGACCAAGGCGGCGCGCCCTTCTCGGAAATCAGCGTGCAAGCCTTCGGCAAGACCGCGCAATGCATCGAACGCGCCCTGAACAACTTCAGCAATCGCAGTGCCTGACCCATGCGCTACAATCGCCCCCTCTCTTTCGACGTGGAGACCCTGGATGACTGACTTTTCTGGCTTGCCCCTGGTGATCGAGCCCGCTGACCTGCAGGCTCGCCTTGAGGCCCCGGAGCTGATTCTGGTCGATCTGACCAGCGTCAACCGCTACGGCAGTGGACATATCCCGGGGGCGCGCTTCGTTGATCCCAAGCGCACGCAATTGGGTCAGCCTCCAGCGCCAGGCTTGCTGCCGGCCAAAGCTGACCTGGAAAAACTGTTCGGCGAGCTCGGGCATAACCCCAATGCCGTCTACGTCGTGTATGACGACGAAGGTGGCGGTTGGGCCGGGCGCTTCATCTGGCTGCTGGACGTAATCGGCCACACACGCTACCACTACCTGGATGGTGGCCTGCATGCCTGGCATGGCGCAGGCTTGGCCCTGTCCACCGATGTGCCGGCCAGCGCTGGCGGCCCGGTCAGCCTGCGCCTGAACGACGCACCGACAGCCACCCGCGAATACCTGCAAAGCCGCCTCGGCGCTGCCGACCTGGCGATCTGGGATGCGCGCAGCCAACTGGAATACAGCGGTGAAAAGGTTCTCGCCGCCAAGGGCGGACATATCCCCGGTGCGGTCAATTTCGAGTGGACCAAGGGTATGGACACCGACAATGCCCTGCGTATCCGCAAAGACATGCCACAGATCCTCGAGCAACTGGGCATCAGCAAAGACAAGGAAGTGGTTACCCACTGCCAGACACACCACCGCTCCGGCTTTACCTACCTGGTGGCCAAGGCCCTCGGCTACCCGCGGGTCAAGGCGTATGCCGGCTCGTGGGGCGAATGGGGCAACCATCCGGACACGCCTGTAGAAGTTTAAGGAAACCCAATGAAATCCCGCTTGTTCATCATCAGCCAGTACCTGCTGCCGCATCACCTGCTTTCGCGCCTGGCAGGCTGTATTGCCGAGTGCCGCGTGCGCTGGTTCAAGAATGCGTTCACCCAATGGTTCGCCAAACGCTACCAGGTCAACATGAGTGAAGCGCTGGTCGAAGACGTGACCGCCTACGAGCACTTCAACGCCTTCTTCACCCGCGCGCTGAAACCGGATGCACGCTCGCTGGACACAACTCCAGGGGCGATTCTCTGCCCAGCCGACGGTGCTGTGAGCCAGCTCGGCCCTATCGAGCACGGACGCATTTTCCAGGCCAAGGGCCACAGCTTCAGCGCCCTGGAGCTACTGGGCGGCGATCCAGCACTTGCTGCGCCGTTCATGGGCGGCCAGTTCGCCACCATCTACCTGTCGCCGAAGGACTACCACCGCGTGCACATGCCACTGGCCGGCACACTGCGCGAGATGGTCTACGTACCGGGTCGCCTGTTCTCGGTCAACCAGACTACCGCCGAAAACGTACCGGAGCTGTTTGCCCGTAACGAACGCGTGGTCTGCCTGTTCGACACCGAACGTGGCCCGATGGCCGTGGTGCTGGTGGGTGCAATGATCGTGGCATCGATCGAAACCGTTTGGGCGGGCCTGGTGACTCCGCCGAAGCGCGAGCTGAAAACCTTCCGCTACGACGACGCCGCACGTGCGCCGATCCACCTGGAGAAGGGTGCGGAGCTGGGACGTTTCAAACTGGGTTCGACCGCTATCGTGCTGTTCGGTCAGGATCAAGTGAAATGGGCCGAAGAGCTGACAGCAGGTTCTGCTGTACGGATGGGCCAAGGCCTGGCACTGCCTGCACAAGCCTGACGCTACAGACAGAAATGCGCCCCCAGGCCGGGGGCGCATGTCATGCGGGGCTAACCAGCAGCGTGATCAGCCACGACCGTGGCGGTCACGCATGCCCAGCAGGTACAACACACCATCCAGGCCCAATGTCGAAATCGCCTGTTTGGCCGACTGCTTGACCAACGGTTTGGCCCGGAACGCAACACCCAGCCCTGCAATGGCCAGCATTGGCAGGTCATTGGCACCATCGCCCACGGCAATGGTTTGCTCCATCTGCAAGCCTTCCTTGCGTGCCAGCTCGGTCAGCAGATCAGCCTTGCGCTGTGCATCGACAATCGGCTCTACCGCCACACCGGTGACCTTGCCATCGACGACTTCCAGCTCGTTGGCATAGACATAGTCAATACCCAGACGGGCCTGCAACTGCTTGGCGAAGTAGGTGAAGCCGCCGGACAGGATGGCGGTCTTGTAGCCCAGGCGCTTGAGCTCGGCAAACAGGGTCTCGGCACCCTCGGTCAAACGCAGCGACGCACCGATTTCATCCAGCACGCTGACATCCAGCCCTTTGAGCAACGCCAGGCGCTCCTTGAAGCTGGCCCGAAAATCCAGCTCGCCGCGCATCGCGCGCTCGGTGATCTCCGAGACCTGCTCACCCACACCCGCAGCCTTGGCCAACTCATCAATGACTTCGGCTTCGATCAGGGTGGAGTCCATGTCGAATACCGCCAGACGACGGTTACGGCGGAACAGCGAGTCCTGCTGGAAAGCGATGTCGACGTTCAGTTCCTGAGCCACGCTGAGAAATTCGGCGCGCAGGGCTTGGGGGTCGGCGGGTTCGCCACGTACCGAGAACTCGATGCAACCCTTGCTCTTTTCCACCGGCGTATCCAACGCAACGCGGCCGGACAGACGGTCGATGTGGTCGATATTCAGGCCGTATTGCGCGGTAATCGCGCTCACTCGCTGCACTTGCTCAGCGGTTACCTTGCGGGTCAGCAACGTAACGATATGCCGTGGCTTGCCCTGACCCTCTACCCAGGCCTGGTAATCGGCTTCGGAAACCGGCGTAAAACGCACCTGCTGATCCAGCTCGTAGCCAGCGAACAGGATGTCCTTGAGGACCGAAGAGGCATGCTCGCTTTCTGGAATTTCGACCAGAATGCCAAAGGACAGGGTGTCATGAATCACCGCCTGACCGATATCGAGGATGTTCACACCGCTCCTCGCCAGGACACCGGTGATGGCGGCGGTGAGACCCGGACGGTCCTCACCAGTGATGTTGATCAGGACGATTTCGCGCAAGACGGGCTCCGACTCGTTGAAAAAAAGCGCATTCTACCGACTTTCACTGACTATCGGGCACCGCCGATACTTTGCCGCCCTGTAGCTGCTCGCTATACTGCGCAGCAACTTAACCGACATAAAGAGCCGCGCTCTGTGAACCGGCCTACGCCTGTAAAAACCGACAACTTCTTCCTGCTGATCTTTCGTGCCCTGCGCCAGCGCCGAGTACCGTTGGCGCTGCGGATCGCCTGCCATAACGTCTTCCTGGTCGCCTTGGCACTGGTGATCTATGCCGTTGTGATGGGCCTGCAGTTCAAGGAAGCCATGCATGAACAGGCTGATGCCCTGGGCCAGAGCCTGACGACCCAGACGGCCACCTCGGCTACCGAACTGCTGGTGTCCAACGACATCCTCAGTCTCAACGTGCTGCTGGGCAACCTGGTGAAGAACCCGCTGGTGGCCCACGCGGCCATCTACAGCGTCGATAACCGGATTCTGGCCGAGGCTGGCCAGCGCCCGAAAAACGGCCTGCTGGGCGAAGCGGAAGGCCTCTACCAGACCAAAATCACCTTCCAGGACGTGACGGCAGGGCAACTGCGCATCAGCCTGGACATGAGCCAGTTCCAGCAACCGCTGACCATCAGCCTGCAAAGCATGGGCATTCTGGCCGGTATCCTGCTGGCACTGGCACTGGCCTTAAGCCTTCGTCTGGGGCGTTTCATCTCCACGCCGCTGCTGCAACTGCGCGTATGGCTGCGTGACCTGAATGAATTCACCCCGGCCACTGAGCGCCAGGACGAGATTGGCGACCTGGCGCGCCAACTGCATGCCCGCTTCGCCCCGCCGCCGCGTGAGGTAGAGCCAGAAGCAGAGGATGACGACTTGCTGGAAAGCGAGGCGGACGAACCGACATTTGAAGTGCGTAATCTGCGCGACCCAAGCTTTGACGAAACCCCGGCCATTGCACGCCCTACCGTCCGAGCTGTCGTGGACGAGGACGAGGACGACGAGGCGTTCGCCGACCTGCATGATGACACCGACGTCGCCCGCCCGGCCCCGCAAGCAGTTGCACGCCCACCGCAGGCCAGTGCAGTTCTGGCCATACAACTGGGCTCGCAGGAACAACTGCGTCGCCTACCACGCGCGCGCCTGACTGAACTGCTGGAACGCTACCGCGACTGCCTCGACCAGGCCGCCTCGCTGTATGAAGGCGAAGTGCAGACGCTCAATGACGGCAGCACCCTGATGCTGTTCCACCGCCAGGACAGCGGTGACGACTACCTGACCAACGCCATTTGCTGCGGCGAACTGCTGCGCGCACTCGGCCATGCACTGCAGATCGAGGTCGCGGACAGCGGCATCACCCTGCAACTGCAGCTGGGTCTGGTGTTGGGTGAAGGCCTGCATGGCCTGAGCCAGATCGACCTGCTGCTGACCGAAAAGGCCCAGGATGCCCTGGCCTTGTCCCAGCACAGCCGCAATTTGTTGCTGGTCGAACGCAAGATCAGCGACGACGCCCTGATTCGCCAGCGCGCCCGCATTCGCCCGATCGCCAGCCCTGAAGGGGCCTGCTGCGTCGAACGACTGATGGAACCTTATCCATCGATGCTGGAACGCCAACTGGCACGCATGCACGAAAGCCGCGTCAAGAACTAGCCCACCCACCGAGGCAGGCTTGCCTGCGATGACGTTAGCGCAGGCGCCAGTGATTACGCGGCGCCTGCATCGTTGGCAAGCCAACAGGGGGCCGCGCAGAACGCTACATTTCCCTGTGGGAGCAGGCTTGCCTGCGATGGCGTCAGCACGGGTACCCGTAAGTGCGCAGCGTCGACGGCCTGAACCCGCATCGCTGCGGGCTCGTTCTTCAGAAGCGGAACACTTCCATTTCGGTGCGGATTGGCGAAGCCAGCGGGATCTTCGACTTTTCAGGCCCCTCCTTGCGCACCTGCACAGGAGCAGCCTTGCGTGGTGTTTCTTCGACCACAGGCGGCTGATTGGCCAGCGGTTTGAGCGCAGCGCTCAACTGTTCAGACAATCGCTGCAGCAACACACCCTGAGCCTTGACCTGATCAGCAGAGCTACCCAGATGCCGTTCCTCAAGGTGGATGATACGGTTGTCACGAACCTTGCCACGACGGTCAATCAAACGCCACTGGGCATCCAGAATGGCAGGCTGATGCACGCCCGAATCCAGACGTGTGATCGACAGCAACACTTGCACGTCAGGACTGAAACCCGAGGTGGCCGGCGCCAGCACGACGCGATGGCTGTCCAGACGCCAGGCCAACTGACGTACCAGCAGTTGATCGATGTCAGCTGACAGGCTGCCTGCCCAACGACCATCGGTAGCAGCAGTCAGGCTGCCATCCGCCTGACGCTGCAGGAAGGTTTCACGTTGCAAGTAATCAGCAACCGACACCGGCCCCAGCACAACGGCCATGCCGCCCGCCTGTTTAGGCTGCTCAGGCTGACCATCGTCGAGCTGATACAGCGCAACCGGTTGATGCATGCTACAGCCAGCCAGGCCCAATACCCCTGCCAGCAGTAGAACAAATGGAAGGCGCAGAAAAGTCATCATCCCATCCAGGCGGTCGCCACTCGGCTCACCGCAGTGATACACATAAATTCACTCGGGCACCCAGCTACCTGGGCACCACAAGGCGCCTATCATCCGCGAATATGCGGCGCGACTCCAGCATTTGTGCCGTATACCCGACCAAAAAAGCCGGGTATGCGGCCCACGAGCACACTAGCCAAGGCTCTCGACCAGCAACGCGTCAACCCGCTGGAAACCACGTGGCAGCTTGCTACCGCGCCGCCCTCGCTCACCCTTGTAGTGCTCCAGGTCATCAGCCTTGAGAGACAGGGTACGCTTGCCGGCCTGCAATACAAGGGTTGAACCCTCAGGAACGACCGCCAAATCAGTGACGTACTCTTCGCGGCTAGCAACCCGCTCACCTGGAATACCAATGATTTTATTGCCCTTTCCTTTGCCTAACTGCGGCAAGTCGCTGACCTTGAACACCAGCAACCGACCTTCGGTCGTGACGGCTGCCAGCCAATCCTGCTCACGATCGGACAAGGCGCGCGGCGCAATGACCTTGGCACCATTGGGCAAGCTGAGCAGCGCCTTGCCCGCCTTGTTTTTGGCCTGCAGGTCTTCGCCCTTGGCCACAAAGCCATAGCCGGCATCGGAAGCGATCACATACAGCGCGTCATCGTCAGGCAGCAGCACGCACTCAAAAGTAGCCCCTGGCGGCGGTGTCAGTCGGCCGGTCAGCGGCTCTCCCTGCCCCCGCGCCGACGGCAGGGTATGAGCCGCCACCGAATAGCTGCGGCCTGTCGAGTCGATGAATACCGCGAATTGGTTGGAACGCCCCGCAGCGGCAGTCTTGAAACCATCGCCGGCCTTGTAGGAAAGCCCCGTTGCATCGATGTCGTGACCTTTGGCGCAACGCACCCAGCCCTTCTCCGAGAGCACCACGGTAACCGGCTCGGTCGGCATCAACTCGTTTTCCGAGAGGGCCTTGGCCTCGGCACGCTCGATGATCGGCGAGCGGCGATCATCGCCGTAAGTCTCGGCATCCTTGATCAGTTCCGTGCGCACCAGCTTGCGCAGCTTGGATTCGCTACCCAGCAAGGCGATCAGGCGAGCCTGCTCTTTGGCCAACTCGTCCTGCTCATTGCGAATTTTCATTTCTTCCAGCCGCGCCAGTTGGCGCAGGCGGGTTTCGAGAATGTACTCCGCCTGGGTTTCGGTCAGGCCGAAACGGGCGATCAGCGCAGCCTTCGGCTGATCCTCGGTGCGGATGATATGAATCACTTCATCCAGGTTGAGGAACGCCACCAGCAAACCTTCCAACAGGTGCAGGCGCCGCTCGACCTTGTCCAGGCGGAACTGCAGACGACGACGCACAGTACCAACCCGGAACTCCAGCCACTCGCTGAGCAGCGCCCGCAGATTCTTGAGCTGAGGGCGACCGTCAAGGCCGATGATGTTCATGTTGACCCGGTAGCTGGACTCCAGATCCGTGGTCGCAAACAGGTGCTGCATCAACTCGTCGAGGTCGACCCGGTTGGAGCGGGCGATGATCACGATCCGGCACGGGTTTTCATGGTCAGATTCGTCCCGCAGATCGGCCACCATCGGCAGCTTCTTGGCTTGCATCTGCGCGGCGATCTGCTCCAGCACCTTGGCGCCGGAGACCTGATGCGGCAACGAGGTAACGACGATATCGCCATCCTCGATGCGGTAGACCGCGCGCATGCGCACCGAACCCCGACCGGTTTCGTAGATTTTCAGCAGGTCGGCCCGTGGCGTAATGATTTCCGCCTCGGTCGGATAGTCTGGGCCCTGGATATGCTCACACAGCTGTTCGACGGTCGCTTTCGGCTCATCGAGCAGCCGCACACAGGCACTGGCCACTTCGCGCAGGTTGTGGGGCGGCACGTCAGTCGCCATGCCCACTGCGATACCGGTGGTACCGTTGAGCAGAATGTTCGGCAGACGTGCTGGCAGCACGGCAGGTTCGTCGAGGGTACCGTCAAAGTTCGGCACCCAGTCGGCGGTACCCTGGCCCAGCTCACTGAGCAGTACTTCGGAGTAACGCGACAGGCGTGCCTCGGTGTAACGCATGGCGGCAAAGGACTTCGGATCATCCGGTGCGCCCCAGTTACCCTGGCCATCGACCAGTGTGTAGCGGTAACTGAACGGCTGAGCCATCAACACCATGGCTTCATAACAGGCCGAATCACCATGGGGGTGGAATTTGCCGAGTACATCACCAACGGTACGTGCTGATTTCTTGTGCTTGGCGTCAGCATCCAGCCCCAGCTCGCTCATGGCATAGACGATACGTCGCTGCACCGGTTTCAGGCCATCGCCGATATGTGGCAGCGCACGGTCCATGATCACGTACATGGAGTAGTTGAGGTAGGCCTGTTCGGTGAAGTCAGCCAGTGACCGGCGCTCTACGCCATCGAGGCTGAGATCAAGGGAGTCGCTCATGCGGGCCTCATCATTTCAAGGTCTGGCGCAGCAGCAAGGTGCCGCTGCGCTGGGTAAATTCAAGTCGTTTCAGGGCACTCATGCCCAACAGCACCTGCTCGCCGCCTAGCCCCGGCACCACCAGGGCACGCACATCGAGCAAGCGAATATCGCCCAACTGCAGTTCGTCCAGCCGCGTGCGGTAACCCTCTGTACGGCCATTGGCAGTGCTCAGGGTGACCGGAGCGCCGCGCTCAAGACCGAGCCGGGTTGCCAGACGCTCGGGGATAGCCACATCGGTCGCCCCGGTATCCAGCATAAAATGCACCGCCTGACCATTGATCTGGCCATCGGCGACGAAGTGACCCTGGCCATTACCGACCAGTTGCACCTCGATGTAATCCTCGCCCCGCACCGAACTGACGACCTTGTTCGGGTTTTCCTGACGCTGCTCCCACTGCCCGAAAAAGCGTGTCGCCAGAAACAGACCGGCGGCCCACGCCAGAATCAGGAACACCCGACCGGCACGCTTGCCCGGGGCCTGGCTCATGGTTTGGCGCTCCAGCCGTCCTTGGGCGCAGCAAAGCGCCAGACGATCGGGCGACTTTCGCCATCGGCACGGCTGCCACCATTGTTATCCAGGCCTACCCAGGCACCTTCAGCGTCAATCACCAACGCTTCAGCCAGGCCGAAGGGCTGTGAATAGCGACGCGGCTCCGTCAAGGCTTCAGCAGCAAACGACCAGCAGCGCTCGACCACGGCCGTGGCGGGGTCTCGGCGGCAGATTCGAAACGCATTGCGTTCCAGGGTGAACAGCTTGTCATTGAACAACGCCAGGTCGGCAAAATCACGCTCCCAGGCTTTCGCGTTGGGCATCTGCGACGGCTGAAGTTCAGCCCCCCCTTCACTGAGCAATACACAACCGCCATTGCAGTCCCAGGTCGTCTGCTGTCGCTTGATCAACAGCAAACCGCGCCTTTCACGCTCGGCAGCCAGCCAGATACGGTCACCGGACGGGTTGACGGCAAGCCCCTCAAACAAGGCATTGAAGTGCAGCAGCATGCCACTGCCACGAGCCTGACGAATAACGCCGGGGTCAATTTTCAACCAGTTTGGCGCACCATCAACCGGCACCTGAAGTACGGCCGCATGGGCCTCGCTGACCAGGTACTTGTTGCCAGCGGCGTCACAGCTCACGGCTTCGAAATCAATCGAGCCACCCCGCACCCAGGACGCAGCCCAGTTACGCATGCGCACCCCCCAAGGCAATGCGCTGGTCGGCGCAGGGGGCAACACCATTGTGCTAGCGATGGCCTGCCAGACGGGCGCCGAGGTGTCCAGGCGGTACAGCAGGTCATCATCACGATCCGAGACCGCCCACAGGTCCTTGCCACACAAGGCCAGCCCCGAAAGGTTGCCGCCACGCATGCCGTCGACAGGATGCTCGGCCTGGAGTGTCAGTTCCGGCCAGGGCGCAGCCAGCGTCGGCAAGGCGAAAAGCAGCAGCACGCTCGCCAGCAGCGAACGAATCAAGCCATGACCTCGGCCAGATTCCCTTTGGTTTCCAGCCAGTTCTTGCGGTCGCCCGCACGCTTCTTGGCCAGCAGCATGTCCATGATCTCGCTGGTTTGCGCGAAATCATCCAGGGTCAGTTGAACCAGGCGCCGGGTGTTTGGGTCCATCGTGGTTTCGCGCAGTTGTGGCGGGTTCATCTCACCCAGACCTTTGAAGCGCGTCACCTGAGGCTTGCCACGCTTCTTCTCGGCGACCAGGCGATCGAGAATGCCATCGCGCTCCGCCTCGTCGAGGGCGTAGTAGATCTCCTTGCCCAGGTCGATCCGGTACAACGGCGGCATGGCGACGTAGACATGGCCCGCCTCGACCAGCGGGCGGAAGTGCTGAACGAACAACGCGCACAGCAAAGTGGCGATATGCAGGCCGTCGGAGTCGGCGTCGGCCAGGATGCAGATCTTGCCGTAACGCAGTTGGCTCATGTCACTGGCACCTGGATCGACACCGATGGCGACTGCAATGTTGTGCACTTCCTGGCTGGCCAGGACTTCACCACCATCGACCTCCCAGGTATTGAGGATCTTCCCGCGCAACGGCAGGATCGCCTGGAACTCCTTGTCCCGTGCCTGCTTGGCCGAGCCGCCTGCCGAATCACCCTCGACCAGGAACAGTTCAGCGCGCATCGGGTCCTGCCCGGCGCAGTCAGCAAGCTTGCCGGGCAGGGCCGGCCCTTGAGTGACACGCTTGCGCTCAACCTTCTTGCTCGCCTTGAGGCGACGCCCGGCGTTACTGATCGCCAGTTCGGCCAGTTGCATGCCCAGCTCTGGGTGGGCGTTGAGCCACAGGCTGAAGGCATCCTTGACCACGCCGGAGACAAACGCAGCCGCCTCGCGTGAGGACAGGCGTTCCTTGGTCTGCCCGGAGAACTGCGGTTCCTGCATTTTCATCGAGAGCACAAAGGTAATGCGCTCCCAGACATCTTCAGGCGCCAGCTTGACCCCACGCGGCAGCAGGTTGCGGAACTCGCAGAACTCCCGCATGGCGTCGAGCAGCCCCTGACGCAGGCCGTTGACGTGGGTACCGCCCTGGGCGGTCGGGATCAGGTTGACGTAGCTTTCCTGAACGCTGTCGCCGCCTTCGGGCAGCCACAGCAAGGCCCAGTCCACGGCTTCCTTGTTACCGGCCAGGCTGCCGCAGAACGGTTCGTCCGGCAGACGCAGGTAGTCGCTGACCGAGTCGACCAGGTAGGAACGCAGGCCGTCTTCGTAGTGCCACTCGACTTTCTCACCACTGGCCTTGTCCTCGAAGCTGACCAGCAACCCCGGGCACAACACCGCCTTGGCCTTGAGCACATGCTTGAGGCGGCTGATGGAGAACTTCGGCGAGTCGAAGTACTTTGGATCGGGCGCGAAGTAGACGCTGGTACCCGTGTTGCGCTTGCCGACCGTACCGACCACTTCCAGCTCGCTGGCCTTGTAGCCGTCGGCGAAGGTCATCTGGTACTCGTTGCCATCACGCTTGACCTTGACCCGAACCTGACTGGACAAGGCGTTGACCACCGAAATACCGACCCCATGCAAACCGCCGGAGAACTGGTAGTTCTTATTGGAAAACTTACCGCCCGCGTGCAGTTTGGTCAGGATCAGCTCGACCCCGCTGACCCCTTCTTCAGGGTGGATGTCCACCGGCATGCCACGACCGTCATCCGAGACTTCCAGAGAATGGTCGGCGTGCAGGATTACCTGAACCGACTTGGCGTGCCCGGCCAAGGCCTCGTCGACACTGTTGTCGATGACTTCCTGAGCAAGGTGGTTCGGCCGGCTGGTATCGGTGTACATGCCCGGGCGCTTGCGCACAGGGTCAAGGCCGGAGAGGACTTCGATGGCGTCTGCGTTATAGGCGCTAGCGCTGGGATTGGCCATGGGTTCTCGTCGTCATTCGTAGGTAAAAATAAGCAATCAAAATACAGAAAAATCGAGCGTTTGATACTGTTTCGGCGCAATTCCTGCAAAGTTCAGCAAGGCCGGCAAACGTTCGGCGAAGCCCTGGAAGCTATGGTCGCCCCCTGCCTGGATCCGCAAGGCGCATGCCCGGTAGAAGGCTTCGGCACGGCGATAATCAAGGGTTTCATCAGCGGTCTGCAACCAGACCTGGAAGCGCTCGGCATCGCGTGGCGGGGCCACTTCCAGTTCGGCCAATGCGTGCACATGATCGACCGTCAGTTCCCATGTTTCACCGGTGTAGAGGTTCTGCTGGCTACCCAGGTAGCCGTCGAACAACTGGTGCGGATTGACTGCCGGGTTGATCAACAGAGCCTTCAGACCGTGGCGCTCGGCCAGGCTGGTCGCATAGTAGCCGCCGAGTGAGCTGCCGACCAGTAATGGCGCACCGAGTTCGGCGATGGCTGCTTCCAGTTGCGCGATTGCCTCACGGGGATGGTGGTGCAGCGCCGGAACCCGAAGCTGTTCCTCCAAGCCCAGCTGCTGCATGACCGCCACCAACTGAGTGGCCTTTTTCGATGACGGCGCGCTATTGAACCCGTGGATATAAAGAATCGAACCCGACATACCACCCCCGCGCATCGACATGGCCCACACTGCGGGCGCAAAAGCATGCAGTTTAGCGTGTCCGGCGGGCGTTGGATCAGCTTTGGAGACTTCGCAACACTTTGTACTCAGTAACCCGTGCTACCGTAGTCCACCGTGAAGGCAAAATCGCTGACACGGGACACGCCGGTATCGATCTGACCGTTGCCGTGGAGTCGCAACCAGCGGTACCCCGGCGCCTGTGCACCTACGGTGAAGTCTTCGCTGCCTGGCTCGAACTGAATACAGGTGGACGGTGAGGCGAGCAGACGAATGTCACCACGCTGTTCATCCCACTCCTGATGGACATGCCCCCAGAGTACTGCCCTGACCTGTGGATAACGCTCAAGTACGGCGAACAGGGCATCGCCATTACGCAGGCCGATCGGCGCCAACCAGGCGCAGTCAATCGAGACCGGATGATGATGCAGGCAGACCAGATGATGGCGCTCGGGCGCCGTGGCCAGCGCCTGCTCAAGCAATTGCAGTTGATCATCGGCCAGCAGGCCTGGCACGGCACCCGACACCGCCGAATTGAGCAGAATGACCCGCCAGGCGCCGATATCCATGACCGGTTCAAGCGCATCCGAGCCTTGCGCGGCCTGCGCCATGGGCAAGGGCTCGTCATGATTGCCCGCCAACCAGCGTACCGGTGCAGAAATTTGCTCGCTCATCTGGCGAAACCGCTCGTAGGACGCCTGCGTACCGTCCTGGGACAGATCGCCCGTTGCCAACACCAGATCGATACGTGGCTGCTCGTTCAGCACCTGCCCGATGACCCGCTGCAGGCTGTCACCGGTGTTCATGCCAAGCAGCGTGCTGCCTTCATCGGCAAACAGATGGCTGTCGGAAAGCTGGACCAGTAGCACTGAGGCATCACTGGTGGAAGTCGATTGAGGTTGCAAGGCTCGCTCCTGGGGCGGATTCGGCACGATTATGGTGGCGAGGAAACGTCGGAGCAAACCCGTTACACGACCGGCTTCACATTTTTAACGCACCGCCGCCAACTCGTGCCCACAGGCCAGGCAGTGGCTCAGCCACTCGCCGAGGAACAGGTTGAGCTGAGCCTTTTCATCCGGCTGATGCATCTGCGTGTTCGGATAAGGGTAGATGCTGCGAAAGCGTCGGGCATGCTCAGCGCTGACCACTTCGGCCATGCGCGCATCATGATAGACCTGCACCTCCAACTGCGGCACCGGCAACCAGGGCAGGCTGTGTTCCTGACGTACGCGGAGCGTGGTGGTGTAAGGACAGGCAAGGACAACATCGAGCACCAGAACGCCAAGCATCTGGTCGCCCTGGGTCATACCGATACGGCGCGAGCTTTGGGTGTTGCGCATGTCCGGCAACAGCCGCATCAGGCGCGCATAGTTGGCCTCGCAGGCAGCCTGCAAGCCCACCAGATCGACCCGATAGCGCTCACGCAACAGATTCACGACCATAGCCCCCTGACTTCATCGCGGTTCAACGCCAACCATTGCAAGGCAATGATGCTTGCCGCGTTGATGATTTGCCCATCGCGCACGGCCTGAAGGGCATCCTCGAATGCCCAGACCTTCACGCGAATATCTTCGCCCTCAGCCTCCAAACCGTGCAAGCCACCCGCCCCCACGCTGCTGCAACGGCCAAGGTACAAATGAACGTACTCATCACTGCCGCCCGGCGATGGAAAATACCGCGTCATGGGCCACAGGGCAGTGAACTTCAGGCCAGCTTCCTCCTCGGCTTCGCGGTGTGCAACTTCTTCCGGTTGTTCGTCCTTATCGATCAGACCAGCAACCAGTTCTATCAGCCAAGGGTTCTCAACCTTGCCTATGGCACCGACGCGAAACTGCTCGATCAGCACTACTTCATCACGCTGCGGGTCGTACGGCAGCACACACACGGCATCGTGACGCACAAACAGCTCACGGCTTATCTCCCGCCCCATGCCGCCTGCGAACAGCTCATGACGCAGGCGCACCTTATCGAGCCGGTAAAAGCCCTTGTAGCAGTTGTCCCGTTGAACGATCTCAACGGCGCTGGGCACAGCACTAGCCTTGTCTGTCATGGAAATCCTCATTGCTTCGGTGTACCGCTTGGCGCCATCCTAACGCGCACTCGGCCAGCTTTCACCTCTTTAAAGATACCGGCGAGGCTGCGAGGATAGGCAGCCCGCTGGTCTATTCAGCTTAGTGGCGAACCGAAGGCGCCGCCGACGGTCAAAGCCCGATTACCTTAGCCTTACAGGGACCATCATGACGCTTGCGAAACTGACTTCCGTGGCCGTACTGGCACTGGCGCTGGGCGCTTGCCAAAGCGTGTTCCAGCCCAACATGCGTACGCCACTGGAGGTCAAACGCGAGGCCTGGGAACACATCAAGCCAGGCTGCAACAACACCGACTGCCCGCTGGTAAACATCGACACGATTCACTTCCCGGCACAGCCAAAGCTGGATGCACTCGTCGAGCGGCGCCTGTTGCAAATGACCCAGGACAACAACCGCACAGCACTGCCTGCCTCGCTCAAAGCCTACGAAGAACAGTTTTTGCGTGACGCAGAAAGCCGCAACAGCAGCTACCTGCAAGCCAAGGTACGTGAACAGCATGACGGACTGGTGATCATTGAACTGTCCAGCTACCTGGACACCGGCGGTGCCCACGGTATGCCCGGGCGCGGCTTCATCAACTACTCGCGCCAACAGGACAAGGTACTGACGTTGCAGGACATGCTCCTGCCTGGTCAGGAGGAAGCCTTCTGGCAGCAAGCGCAACTGGCTCACAAGAGCTGGCTGGCGAGCGTCAAGATGGATCAGGACCCGGAGTTCGTGCAAACCTGGCCCTTCCGCAAGACCCCACACATTGCCCTGACGTACGGCGCGCTGGTGCTCAAATATGAGGTCTACACCATCGCGCCCTACTCCATGGGCCACACTGAGCTGAAGATCCCTTACCCGCGCCTGAACGGCATCCTCAAGCCGGAGCTTTTTCCTGGCCGCGGCTGAATACGCCCGCTGAGAGCCCGTACAACAACCCTGCCGAAAGCAATGCGGGCAGGGTTGCGCCGACTTCAGGGTAGTAATTCGCCAGCAGGTGGTAGATCAGCACACCGCCGCACCAGGCCAGCAATGCCCCCCAGTGCAGTGCCCGTATGCTGACGTCCGCACGGCGGCGGCGCCAGATGAAGTGATCCACCAGCACGACGCCAAACAGCGGGGCAAACACCGAGCCAATCAGCAACAAGAAGTTCTGGTACTGCGCCAGTGGCGCAAAACACGCGATCAGTGTGCACACCAGGCCGATGACCAACGCCAGATGCTCGACTTTCAAGGGCAGCAGCAGGCCTGTCGAAACAGCGGCCGAGTGAATATCGGCAAACGCGTTTTCCGACTCGTCGAGCAAAATCAATAACAAGGGAATGCCCAGGCCAGCACCGGCCAGGGCCAACAGCAGTGCATTGGTTTCACCGCTTGGGGCAAATGCCAGGGTGTACGCTACGCCCAGGCTCATCAGCCAGAAGTTACCGATAAAAAAGCCGAGCGCCGTGCCACCGAACACCCGCGAAGCACGCTGACCGAAACGCGAGTAGTCGGCAATCAACGGCAGCCAGGACAACGGCATCGCAATCGCGATATCAAAGCCCAGTGCAAATGACAGCGAACCATCTCCCGTACGTTGCCAGAGGCTGGCCAGATCTGCCTTGGCGAACAGGTTCCAGGTCAGCCACAGGCAGGCACCCAGCAGCAACCAGATGCCCCACTTGCGCAGGATCCGCCGTACGAAGGTCAACGGGCCACTGACGGCCAGCAAGGTCGCCAGGCCACCAAAGAACAGCGTCCAAAGCAACGGACCGGCCCAGAGACTCCCGTCACCGAACGCCCGCGCCCCTAACAAGCTGGCGGCATCGCGCATGACAATGATCTCGAACGCGCCCCAACCGATCAGTTGCAGCAGGTTCAACAGTGCCGGCAAGGCCGCCCCCTGCCGCCCCAGGCTCAACCGCAAAGCGGCCATGGCCGAAAGGCCGGTATCACTGCCGATGACGCCGACCGCCGCCAGCAACAACACGCCCACGGCCGTGCCGAGGATAATCGCCAGTAACGCACCCGCAAGCCCCAGCCCCGGACCAAGCAAGGCGCCGGTCTGCAGCACCATCAGGCCAATGCCAAGGGAAAACCACAGGGAAAACAGGTCACGTGCACCGAAGGTACGCTGATGACTGGGAACAGGATGGTCGGGGGAGTAGTGGCTGGATGTGCTCACGGCGATGGTCTCGACAGGGAGAGAGTCAGGTAGTCGTTTGAATCCCATTGCGGCCAAGCCAACCCCCACAGGCACCGGCATGTGCAGTGCCTGTAGGGGTTGGCCTGGTTGCGAGGCGGTGCGCATGGCGCGCCGCCCCAGGGTGTCCTTAGACCTTTTTGTACAACTGGCTGCCTTCCTGGCGGAACCGCTCGGCCTGCTCACGCATGCCTTCCTCGACCGATACATCCAGAGCTTCGATGCGTTGGTTGGCGGCGTACTCGCGCACTTCCTGAGTGATCTTCATCGAGCAGAACTTCGGCCCGCACATGGAGCAGAAGTGCGCGACCTTGGCCGAATCCTTCGGCAGGGTTTCGTCATGGAAGCTGCGTGCAGTGTCCGGGTCCAGGCCAAGGTTGAACTGGTCTTCCCAACGAAACTCGAAGCGCGCCTTGGACAAGGCATTGTCACGGATTTGCGCCCCCGGATGGCCCTTGGCAAGGTCGGCAGCATGCGCGGCGATCTTGTAGGTAATGATGCCGGTCTTGACGTCATCCTTGTTCGGCAGGCCCAAGTGTTCTTTGGGCGTCACATAGCAGAGCATGGCGCAGCCAAACCAGCCGATCATCGCCGCACCGATACCGGAGGTGATGTGGTCATAGCCAGGAGCGATGTCCGTGGTCAGTGGGCCGAGGGTATAGAACGGCGCCTCGTCGCAGCACTCCAGCTGCTTGTCCATGTTCTCTTTGATCAACTGCATCGGCACGTGGCCAGGGCCTTCGATCATGCACTGAACGTCATGCTTCCAGGCGATCTTGGTCAGCTCGCCAAGGGTTTCCAGCTCACCGAACTGCGCTTCATCGTTGGCGTCGGCAATCGAACCCGGACGCAGGCCGTCACCCAGCGAGAAGCTGACGTCGTAGGCCTTCATGATTTCGCAAATTTCGTCGAAATGGGTGTATAGGAAGTTTTCCTTGTGGTGCGCCAGGCACCACTTGGCCATGATCGAGCCACCACGGCTGACGATACCGGTCACACGCTTGGCGGTCAGTGGCACGTAACGCAGCAGCACACCGGCGTGGATGGTGAAATAGTCCACACCCTGCTCGGCCTGCTCGATCAAGGTGTCACGGAACAGTTCCCAGGTCAGGTTCTCGGCGACACCATTGACCTTCTCCAATGCCTGGTAGATCGGCACGGTACCGATCGGAACCGGCGAGTTGCGGATGATCCACTCGCGGGTTTCATGAATGTGCTTGCCGGTGGACAGGTCCATGACAGTGTCCGAACCCCAGCGAATACCCCAGGTCAGCTTGGCCACTTCTTCTTCAATGGACGAGCCCAGGGCACTGTTGCCAATGTTGCCGTTGATCTTCACCAGGAAGTTACGCCCGATGATCATCGGTTCCAGTTCAACGTGGTTGATGTTGGCCGGAATGATCGCACGGCCACGGGCAATTTCCTCGCGGACGAACTCCGGGGTGATCTCTTTCGGAATACTGGCACCGAAGCTGTGACCGGCGTGCTGCTGCTTGAGCAGGCCTGCGGCACGGGCTTCTTGCAGCTTCATGTTTTCGCGAAGGGCAACGTACTCCATCTCGGCCGTGATGATGCCCTTGCGCGCATAGTGCATCTGGCTGACGTTGGCACCGGCCTTGGCCCGACGCGGGTTTTTGACGTGGGCAAAACGCAGTGCGGTCAGCTCCGGGTCACTCAGGCGTTGCTGGCCGAAATGCGAGCTGAGGCCGTCGAGGCGCTCGGTGTCGCCACGGGCTTCGATCCAGGCCGAGCGCACGTCGCCCAGGCCTTTACGCACATCGATCACCACGTTCGGGTCGGTGTAAGGGCCCGAAGTATCGTAGACCAGCACCGGAGCGTTAGGCTCGCCACCGAAGTCGGTCGGCGTGTCGTCCAGGCTGATTTCACGCATCGGCACACGAATGTCAGGGCGCGAGCCTTCGACATAAATTTTTCGCGAACGGGTAAAAGGTTGCACGGACTGCTGATCGACCTGAGCCGATTCACTCAGGTTGGCGTATTTTTCTTGTTTACTCATCACAGGCTCTCCAGACGGCATCCAGCGGTGGAATGTCGGAGTGAACCTGAAAGGCACGGACGCACCTGGACTGGTGCTGTGCCATAGTCGGCGATGCCTGGCAGCCTGAAGCTGACTCGACATTCCCGGACCCTGGCACAAGAGGGCTCGCGGGAAGGCGAGCAATCTTGTTCCCTACGCAGGCGCTAACCTGATCAGGTTCAACGGGATCCGGAATTATCCGATCTCAGCCTCAACACAAGGCACCCCGACAAGAACCGGGTCAGTCTAGACTGGAGTGACGCGTAAAGCCACCACTGTAAAACTGCGTACGATCAATGGCGGATATGGCAGATTGTTGCAACATGCCAGCGCAACTACACTGCACTACGCTCTGAACTAAGCGACTATCTAACTCGTTCAAGGATTGCCCTATGCTGCGCAAACTTTCACTGGCCCTTGCCGTGTCTTGTGCTACCAACGGAATGGCCTGGGCAGCAGAAGCGCCCTTGTCCGCAAAGACCGACCTGGTCAGCGTCTATCAAGAAGCAGTCAACAATAACGCCGATCTGGCAGCGGCCCAGGCCAACTACGGTGCTCGCCGCGAGGTCGTACCCCAGGCGCGTGCCGGGCTACTGCCAAACCTCTCGGCCGGGGCCGAGATGCAGAGCACCCGCACCCAGTTCGATGAACCCTCGACCACCGCCAACCGCAGTGGCAACTCGTGGCAAGCGACCCTGTCGCAGCCGATTTTCCGTGCCGATCGCTGGTTCCAGTTACAAGCGGCACAGGCCGTCAATGAACAAGCGGCACTGGAGCTTTCGGCTACCGAACAGAATCTGATTCTGCAGAGTGCAGACAGCTATTTCAGCGTGCTGCGTGCCCAGGACAATCTGGCGGCGACCAAGGCCGAGGAAGCCGCGTTCAAGCGCCAGCTGGACCAATCCAACGAACGCTTTGACGTGGGTCTGTCGGACAAGACCGACGTACTGCAGTCCCAGGCCAGCTATGACACGGCGCGGGCCAACCGGATCCTTGCCCAACGTCAGGTCGAAGACGCCTTCCAGGCACTGATCACCCTGACCAACCGTGAGTACAACGCGATCCAGGGCATCGTCCATACCCTGCCCGTGCAGGTGCCGGTTCCGAACGACGCCACCGCCTGGGTCGACACCGCCGCACGGCAGAACCTGACCTTGCAGGCGACCAACTATGCCGTCAGCGCCGCGGAGGAAACCCTGCGTCAACGCAAGGCCGGGCATGCCCCGACGCTCGATGCAGTGGCCAACTATCAGAAAGGCGACAACGACAACCTGGGGTTCAGCAACCCAACGCCGGGTGTTCGATACGGAGGCGATGTCGAACAACGCAGCATTGGCCTGCAGTTGAACATTCCGATCTACAGTGGCGGGCTGACCAGCTCGCAGGTGCGTGAGGCCTACCAGCGCCTGAACCAGACTGAACAGCAACGCGAGAGCCTGCGCCGCCAAGTGGTGGAAAACACCCGCAACCTGCACCGTGCAGTGAACACCGATGTGGAGCAGGTGCAAGCGCGCAAGCAGTCGATCATCTCCAACCAGAGCGCACTGGAAGCGACCGAGATCGGCTACCAGGTCGGGACACGCAACATCGTCGACGTACTCGATGCCCAACGTCAGCTGTACACCTCGGTGCGGGACTACAACAACACCCGCTACGACTACATCCTCGACAACCTGCGCCTCAAGCAAGCCGCTGGCACACTGAGCCCGCAGGACCTGCAAGACCTGACGCGCTACCTGAAAGCCGACTATAACCCGGACAAGGACTTCCTGCCGCCAGACCTGGCCAAGGCCGCACAAGCGAACTTCGAGCGCCGCCCCTGACCGCATCACCGGCAAGCCGCACACGGGACCGCAATGGACCGTGCTGGCGTGCCGGTGACATCCTCAGAACAACCGCGCCAACCCGTCCAGCAAGCGCTGCAATGCCCCCTGGTTGGCGCGCATCACTGACAACCCGGCATCACCCATGCGCCGAGCGTCGATTGGCAATTCAATCAAGCGGCGCACCTGTGCAGCCAGGCCTTGCGCGTCGTCCACTTCCTGCAAAGCCCCCGCTTCACGCAACATCGCTGCGATTTCCAGAAAGTTGAACAGGTGCGGCCCACTGAGCACCGGCTTGGACAAGGCCGCCGGTTCCAGGACGTTATGCCCACCATTGGCGACCAGGCTACCGCCGACGAAGGCAATGTCTGCCAACGCATACAGGAACAGCAACTCGCCCATGGTGTCACCGAGCAGTACCTGGGTTTGCTCAGTGACCGCTTCGCCACTGGAGCGGCGCTGTGTCACACACTGCTGCTGACAGAGTTCGAACACAGCGTTGAATCGCTCAGGGTGACGCGGCACGAGAATCAGCAAGGCGTCGGCGTGGTGTTCCAGCAGTTGCCGGTGCGCCTGCAGAATGATCGCGTCTTCGCCCTCATGGGTACTCGCCGCGATCCATACTGGGCGCCGATCCGCTTGCCACTGGGCACGTAACTGACCGGCACGGACCAACAGCTGAGGATCGATGCTCAGGTCGAACTTGATCGACCCGGTAACCTCAACACATTCGGGACGGGCGCCCAACTGACGGAAACGCTCGGCCTCGGCCTCGGTCTGAACTGCAATCAGGCTCATCTGCGCCAACATCGGCTGGGTCAGCCTGGCAAATCGCCCGTAGCCACGCGCAGAGCGCTCAGACAACCGGGCATTGGCCAAAGCCACCGGTATACCTCGTTTGGCGCACTGGTTGATGTGGTTGGGCCAGAGCTCGGTTTCCATGATCACCGCCAGGCGCGGCTGTACGTGATCCAGAAAACGTGCCGCCGCCCAGGGCAGATCGTACGGCAGGTAGCAGTGCTGAACGCGCGGCTCATCGGCAAACATAGCCCTGACCCGCTCGGAGCCGGTCGGGGTCATGCACGTGATGGTGATGGGCAGCTGTGGATAACGTTTGAGCAAGGCCCGCACCATCGGCGCTGCAGCAATACTTTCGCCCACCGACACGGCATGCACCCAGATGCCGCCGGTCTGCATCGGTGCAAGGCCCTTGGCAAAGCGCTCGCCGATACGTTTCGCATAGGCTGGCGCCTTGCGCGAGCGCAGGTACAGGCGCAGCGCGACCAGCGGCAGGCCCAGGTGAAACAACAGGGTATAAAGGGTTCTGTTCATGGCGCCGCAGTGTACTAGCCAATGGCGCGCAAGTGCAGTGCGAAGCGTTCAGCCAACCACTGTGCGGCCGGCCCCAGGGGCTCATCCCGCCGCCATGCCAGTTCCACCACCAATGCTGGCGGCGTCCATTCGCTGGCCAACTCGACCATCTGCGTCTGGTAAGTCGGGTACTGCACCACATGCCGGGGCAACCAGGCCCATCCCAGACCTCGCATCAGCAGCTCGGCGATGGCGTAGAAACTGTCTGCACGCCAGATCTGCGGGCTGATCGGCTCACCACCGGGGTAGCCGCTCTCCTGAGGGGTAATCAACAACTGACGGTGCTGCGCCAATTGCTGCCGACTGACCCACGGCAGTTGCGCCAACGGGTGATGGATCGCACACACCGTGACCATCTCGACGCTGCCCAACGCCCGACGTTCCAGCGCGGCAGGCATATGGTCATGATGGAACAGCAACCCGAGGTCTGCCCGACGCTCAACCAACTTGCGCGCCACATCCCCCTGTGCCCCGCTGGCCAACTGCACTTCAAGCAGCGGAAAACGCTGGGCCAGTTCATCCAGGCTGTCAATCACCGGCTGATAAGGCATGGCCTCATCCTGGGCCACACGCAATTGCGCCTCCTGCCCGCGCATCAGCGCCAGGGCCCGGCCATCCAGGCGCTCGCATTGGCGCAACAGTTCGCGGGCGTCCTCCAGCAACGCCGCGCCTGCTTCGGTCAGGCGCGGTTGGCGGCCGCTACTGCGCTCGAACAGGACGACCCCCAGGTCCTCTTCCAACAAGGCAATGCCACTGCTGATCGCCGACTGCGCCTTGCGCTGCTCACGGGCAACAGCGGAAAACGAGCGCAACTCCGCCACCCGCACGAACAGCCGCACCTGCTCCAGACTCCACTGCTCGCTCATCGCAACCTATCTCCAATCCAGATAGCTAATGACTTTACCGCATTCGGCCATCCTCTAGAATGCCCACCAACTACAGAGGACACCCACCATGAACGCCTACACCTACCTCGCTATTGCCATCTTCGCGGAAGTCATTGCCACCGCCTCCATGAAAGCTGTCAAAGGCCTGAGCACACCACTGCCCCTACTGCTGATGGTCTGTGGGTATGCCGTGGCGTTCTGGATGCTGACCCTGGTCGTGCGCAGCATTCCGGTGGGCATCGCGTATGCGATCTGGTCAGGGCTGGGTATCGTCCTGATCAGCATCGCCGCATTGCTCCTCTATGGCCAAAAGCTCGATACCCCCGCCATCCTGGGCATGGCGATGATTGTCGGCGGCGTGGTGGTGATTCAGGTGTTCTCAAAAAACGCCGGGCATTGATGCCAGGCAGGGTGCAAACCGCCACAGGCTGTATACTGCGCTCCTGTCCCAGCTTGTGAGGTTTGTACATGCCATCGGTTATTTCTACCGACGTCCTGATTGTCGGCGCAGGGGTCGCAGGCCTCTGGCTCAATGCGCGCCTGCGTCGTCAGGGCTATTCGACGGTTCTGGTAGAGCGCGACAGCCTCGGTGGCGGGCAAACCCTGAAATCCCAGGGGATCATCCATGGCGGCGCCAAGTACGCCCTGCACGGCGCCCTGACCGGTGCCTCGGAAGCCATTGCCGACATGCCTCGGCGCTGGCGCGAAGCCCTGGCCGGTAGCGGCGAACTGGACCTGTCCGGCGTGCGCCTGCTGTCAGAAGCGCACTACCTGTGGTCCCCGGGTACCCTGGCGGGCAATCTCACCAGTTTCTTTGCCAGCAAGGCCGTGCGCGGCCGGGTCGATCAGGTCAAGGGCGAGCAGCTGCCACCTGCCCTGCAGGATCGCGCCTTCAAAGGCAAAGTCTATCGCCTGGCCGAACTGGTCATTGATGTCCCCAGCCTGCTCGATCGCCTGGCGACCCTGGCCGGTGACAGCCTGCTCGCCGGTGAGCGGATCGAGCCGCTGCGTGAAGGCGATGAACTGGTCGGCCTGCGGGTCGATGGCCGCGAGATCCGTGCGCAGCGCGTGGTGCTGAGCGCGGGCGCCGGCAACGCCGAACTGCTCACGGCACTTGGCCTTAGCCAGCCGGCCATGCAAACACGCCCCCTGCACATGGTGCTGGCCAAAGGGCCAAGCCTGAAACCCCTCTATGCCCATTGCCTCGGTGGCGGCCCCAAACCACGCGTCACCGTCACCACCCACCCGGCGGCCGATGGCCAGTGGGTGTGGTACCTGGGCGGCGACCTTGCAGAAGCAGACGGCGTTGCACGCGAACCGGATGCACAGGTCGCGGCAGCGAAGAAGGAAGTGGCCAGCCTGCTACCCTGGGTCGATCTCAGTCAGGTGCGCTGGGCAACCCTGCGGGTTGATCGGGCAGAGCCGGCACAGTCAGGCCTGGTACGCCCAGACAACGCCTTCCTCGCCGAGCAGCAGCGCTTGCTGGTCGGCTGGCCAACCAAACTGGCACTGGCCCCCGACTTCGCCGATCGCGTAATGGCCAGCCTGACGCGCGACGGCATTACGCCAGGGGCCTGTAGCACACTGCCGGAACTGCCAAAGCCGCCCATTGCTCCACCTGTCTGGGAACAGTTGCTGCCATGAACCAAGCCACCCTGCATGACCTGCACCGCCCGCTGGGCAGCCTGGGCCTGATGGTCTCGCCACTGGGCCTGGGCACCGTCAAACTGGGCCGCGACCAAGGCGTGAAATACCCCAACGGCTTCACGATCCCGGATGACCGTGAAGCCCGTCAGCTGCTCGACCAGGCCCGCGACCTGGGCATCAACCTGATCGACACCGCGCCCGCCTATGGCCGCAGCGAAGAACGCCTTGGCCCGTTGCTGCGTGGCCAGCGGCATGAATGGGTGATCGTCAGCAAAGTGGGCGAAGAGTTCGACAACGGCCTTTCGAGCTTCAACTTCAGCGCGGCCCATACCCGCCTCTCGGTCGAGCGCAGCCTGACGCGCCTGGAAACCGACTGTATCGACCTGGTACTGGTGCACTCTGACGGCAACGATCTGCGTATCCTTGAGCAGGAAGGCGTTTACGAAGCCCTCGCGCAGCTCAAGCAGGAAGGCAAGATTCGCGGCTTTGGCCTCTCCGGAAAAACCGTCGCCGGTGGTTTGAAGGCTCTGGAACAAGGCGATTGCGCCATGGTCACCTACAATCTCAACGAGCAGGGCGAACGACCGGTACTGGACTATGCCGCCGCGCACGGTAAAGCCATTCTGGTGAAGAAGGCACTGGCCAGCGGCCATGTCTGCCTGCACGCGGACGAAGATCCCGTGCGTGCCAGCTTTGAGCTACTGTTTGCCCATCCCGGCGTTAGCAGTGCTATTGTCGGCACCATCAACCCCGTACACCTGGCCCATAACGTGGCCACCGTTGCCCAGGTATTAAGCAAGCGCTGAGCCGCCGTCGCGGCCGACCCCAACGCAAGAAGGAGCCGACATGCCGCGAACGCTGATCCGCAAGAACCCCAGCAACTTCAAGACACTGCCGCTCCATGTCGAAGCCAGCCCGGAAGGGCTGAGCTACCAGAGCATCGGCAAACCGCTGAATTTTGCCCAGACCCTGCAGCGGCGCAAACCCATCCAGTTGGGCGATCACCAACACTTCGTGGCCGAGCTGGCCAACCTCGGGGTGTCGGTGCGACTGACGCTGCAATGGCAGAACCGCGACTATTGGGTACTGGTGCGCCAGCGCCGCCAGGACCGGGGCGATGTCGTGCTCAAGCTGATCTCCGGTTATGTCCCCGCTCAGGAACTGAACCTGCCGCTGCACACTGCGATACAGGAAGTGGCCGAGGAATGCCTGCTGGAGACGCCCGAGGGGTGGCTGAGTGGACGCTTCAACGAAACCTGGTTACCGGCGCCCTATGCTGAAGCCCTGCACTACCGTGACACCCTGCCCTTTGTCGTGACGCCACTTTCAGGTGCCGCACAGCCCGTACACTGCGCCAACCTGCAACTGTTGGAACGGCCACGGGCCTATGTGCATCTACCCACGGCGTCGCTACAACTGGTCTATGACCTGCGCCTTCAGGTACCCAAGGAAGCGAGGTCGCTGAGCCTGTTCCACGTCGACGAACGCCTGGAAGGTGACCAACTGGTCGCTCGGCTGAATCGCAGCCGGCCCGACCTTTACCTGATGCCACTCGAAGACGGGCGACCGCTGGCTGAGCTCTACACGCTGAAGAAGGATCGTCTGAACCCGGCCAGCACCCGCGGCGTGTATCTGGCTGAGAGTTTTGCCCGGCAGGACGGCTGGGTCGTCAAGGAAGAGCGTATTCGCTGGAAGGACTGGCTCAGGCAGGAAGGCCTGAGCCCGGCCCGCAGCGAGTCCGGGCTGAGTCGCCTGACGGGCAAGGCCAGGCAACTGCTGCAGATGGCCCGTGGCAGCCTGCACAAGTAGCGCAGGCTGTTCGGGTCAGTTTTTGCGGATCTTCTCGACGATCGCTGTGGTCGAGCTGTTTTCCACCAGCCCCAACACCTTCACGGTTCCGCCATAGGCTCTGACGATCTCGGCGCCGACCACCTGGTCAATACCATAGTCGCCACCTTTGACCAGCACGTCCGGCTTGAGCTGGCTGAGCAGGTTCTCCGGGGTCGCTTCAGGGAAGCTGATGACCCAGTCGACAGCACCCAGGCCTGCCAGCACCGCCATCCGCCGGTCCACGCTGTTGATCGGGCGACCTGGCCCTTTCAGGCGGCTGACCGATGCATCATCGTTTACCGCCACGATCAGTCGATCACCCTGGGCACGCGCCTGCTCCAGGTAGGTCACGTGGCCCGCGTGCAGAATGTCGAAACAGCCGTTGGTGAACACGATTTTCTCGTTGTGCGCCCGGGCATCATCGATGGCCAGCAGCAACTGCTCCAAGCCCAACACGCCGCGTTCGGAACCTTCCTCGCGCTGAATGGCGCGGCGCAGCTCCGGTGCACTGATGGCTGCAGTACCGAGCTTGCCCACCACGATACTGGCGGCCAGGTTAGCCAGGCCCACTGCCTGCGGAAGTGCTTCTCCGGCCGCGATGGCCGCCGCCAGGGTGGAAATGACCGTATCGCCAGCACCGGTGACGTCGAAGACTTCACGCGCACGCGCAGGCAAGTGCAAGGCCGGTTGCTCTGGACGCAGCAGGGTCATGCCATGCTCGCCACGAGTCACCAGCAACGCACCCAATTCAAGTTCGCGCATCAACTGACTGCCCTTGGCGACCAACTCGGTCTCGTCAGCGCAACGTCCAACGATGGCCTCGAACTCGCTCAGGTTAGGCGTGATCAGGCTGGCACCACGGTAGATGGAGAAATCCTTGCCCTTGGGATCAGCCAACACCGGAATACCTTTGGCACGGGCGGCCTGGATCAGGCTTTGATGGTTCTTCAAGGCACCCTTGCCGTAGTCCGACAACACCAGCACCTTGACGCCGTCCAGCAAGGCATCGACTTCGGCACCGAGCGACAACGGGTCGGTGGCAAAAGGTTCTTCAAAGTCGATACGCAGCAACTGCTGGTGACGACTCATCACCCGCAATTTGACGATGGTCGGCTGATGGGCAATACGCTGGAAGATCGAACGGACACCGGCCGCCTTCAGGCTATTGGTCAAGCTGTCGGCCGCTTCGTCCTGGCCGGTAACGCCGATCAGCAACGCCGGCGCACCCAGCGCAGCAATGTTCAAGGCAACGTTCGCTGCACCGCCCGGGCGGTCCTCGATCTGTTCGACCTTGACCACCGGCACCGGGGCCTCAGGCGAAATACGTGAGGTGCCGCCATGCCAGTAGCGGTCGAGCATGACATCGCCGACCACCAATACCGGGGCTTGATCGAAACGCGGCATGGACAACTTCATGGGTAACCCATATACAAAATGAACAGGGGCGGAATATTAGCACAGGCGAAACAGAGGCTTGATTGCCGCTGTACACGCGGGCGCTCACACGCCGATTGGCAGCCGGGGCACAGCAGGCCCCGGCATTCATGCATCAAGTGATGTCGGCCTTGCTTGGCTCGTCCAGCCCCATCGCATGCAGGCGGGCGTAATAGCCGTTCTCCGCGATCAACTGGCTGTGTGTACCGCGCTCGACGATACGCCCCTGATCCATCACGAGAATCAGGTTGGCCTTTTCGATGGTCGACAGTCGGTGGGCGATCACCAGGGTGGTTCGGCCTTTCATGACCTGATCCAGCGCAGCCTGAATGTGCCGCTCCGACTCGGTATCCAGCGCCGAGGTTGCCTCGTCAAGAATCAACAGCGGGGCATTCTTGAGCAATGCCCGAGCAATTGCCAGGCGCTGACGCTGGCCACCGGACAACAGCACGCCGTTCTCACCAACCTCGGTGTCGAAACCCTGCGGCAACTGCTCGATGAAGTCCTTGGCATAGGCATCGGCAGCCGCTGCTTCGATCTGCTCACGCGGTGCTCCGGCCAGGTCGCCATAGGCGATGTTGTTGGCCACAGTATCGTTGAACAAGGTGACGTGCTGGGTGACCTGGGCAATGTGCCGACGCAGGTTACGCAGGCGATACTCCTCGATTTCCACGCCGTCCAGCAGGATCTGGCCCTGCTCGTGGTTGTAGAACCGCGGAAGCAGGCTGGCGAGGGTCGACTTGCCGCTGCCGGAACGCCCCACCAGTGCGATCATCTGACCGGGCTCGGCACTGAAACTGATGTCATTGAGCACCTGACGCTCGGTGCCCGGGTAGGTAAAGCTCAGGTTGCGCACTTCAAGGCGACCGCTGACGCGCTCACGCTCCACCGTCCCAGTGTCACACTCGGGCTCAACATCCAACTGCTCGAAAATACTCTCGGCCCCGGCCACACCCTTCTGGATGGTCGAGCTGACTTCCGACAACTGGCGAATCGGCTTGGGCAACAAGCCCGCGGCAGTAATGTAAGCCACCAGATCACCGGCAGAAGCATCTCCGCGCAAGAACAGCACCAGGAACATCAGCACGGCCATGGCCGAATAGATCACCAATTGCAGCATTGGTGTATAGATCGCACCAGTCTTGGTCATCCGCAGCTGTTTGTTGGTGTTGCTCTGACTGGCGTTGGCAAACCGCTCCTGCTCATAGCGTTCACCCCCAAAACTGCGCACCACGCGATAGCCTTGAATGGTTTCCGAAGCGACATGGGTCACATCCCCCATGGCCACCTGGATTTTCTTGCTCTGCTTGCGGAATTTCTTGCTGGCGGTACCGACCATGACTGCAATAAGCGGCAGGATCGCCAGCATGACCAGCGTCAGCTTCCAGTTCATCCACAACAGGTAGATGAACAGGAAAACAACGGTCAGGCCTTCGCGAATCACCACCTTGATCGCATCGGTCGCCGCCCCCGTGACCATGGTCACGTTGAAGGTAATCCGCGAGATCAGATGGCCGGAGTTGTGGCTGTCGAAGTAGCGATTGGGCAGAACCAGCAGATTGTTGAACAGCTCAACCCGCAGGTCATGCACCAGGCCAAGGGAAACCTTGGCCAGAAAGTAGTTACCCAGGAAGGAGCCGAGCCCCTGCCACGCGGCAATGGCCACGATCAGCAAGGGCACCGCCTGGAGCAACTGCAGGTCGCGCAGGTACGGCACATTGGGGAACAACACCGCTTCGGGGTTGCTCAAGCCGTCGACGAAGTATTTGAGAATGCCCGCCAGCATCGGCTGGGTCGAGGCAAAGATCACAAAGCCAACAATGCTCAGCAGGAAAATGCCTATATAAGGCTTCACATAGCTCAGCAGCCGAAAGTAAATTTTCAGACTGGAGCCCTGCTCCGCCTCTCGCGGTGTTTCAGCCATCTTCGAGCTCACTGTTCTGGTAGAACGGAAAATTTTATCACAGCCGACGTGATGGGCATGCCATCACAGGAACTCGGCTCACCGTAAAGAGCAATCACAGGCTCATGATGCCCGCACTGCCAATGAATCAAAGCATCCTGCCATGGTGCATTCCTGAAGTTTTCGGCATTATGGCCTGTCATTTTGCGTGCCATTTTCAACAAGGCCTCAACCATGCAATGCTCCCGACTCACTCAGGCCGACCTCGAACAGCTGATACTCGGCGCCCAGATCCTGGAGGCCGATAGCTTTGGCGCGAAAGTCTACCTGCTCGAGAACGGTAATATTCTTAAACTCTTCAGGCGCAAGCGTTTTTTCTCTTCGGCGCTGCTGCGACCCTACTCCCGTCGCTTCATCGACAATGCCCTACGCCTGGAAGCATTTGGCATCCCCACACTGCATGTACTAGCCCATTACCGACTCGACGAACCCGGCAAGACTGCAGTGCTGTACCGCCCGCTGCCCGGCAAGACCTTGCGCCAAATCAGCCAACAGCCCGGCTTCAGCTGGCAGAAAACGCTGCCGGAAATGGTGTCGCTGATTCGCAAGCTGCACCACTGCGGGATCTATTTTCGTTCACTGCACCTGGGCAATATCGTCGTGACACCCGACAGTCACCTGGGGCTCATCGACGTAGCGGACATGAAATTTCTCCGGGCACCCTTGCCTGAACGCATGATCAAACGCAACGTGCAGCATTTTGCCCGTTACCTGTCTCGCGAGCAGCTCAGCGAAGCGTTTCCACTCGTTGAGCTGGAACATGCGTTACTGGCCCGCTGAAGCAGACACCGGAGCCAGCAGATCGCGGGAGGTCTGGCTGAACGTTTGCCAGGCCTGCACGGGTGCCAAGGCTCGGTACTGGGCACTCGCTACCTCGACGGCAGGTAGCGCAGCACAGCGCTCGATGGCCTGCGCCCATGCCTGGGTATCACCCACGGGCGCGTAGCATCCATCCTCGCCCAGTTGCTCGCGGAAAACGGCCAGATCGCTGCATAGCACCGGCACACCGGCCAGAACAGCCTCCTGCAGCACCAGGCCCAGCCCTTCCGAATAGGAGGGAATCAACACCCAGTCGAAAGCGCGATAGAGCTGATCACAGCCAGAAAAGTGCCCCGGCAGAATGACCTTCCCGAGCAGCCCGAGTCGCTCGACACGCGCTTCAAGATTCACGCGCTCAGCACCCTCACCAAGAATAAACAAACGCAGATCGGGGTGCGCCCTGGATGCCTGGGCAAAGGCATCGATCAGATAATCGAAACCCTTGCTAGCGACCAGGCGCCCGACAGCGCCCATTACCCTGACCCCGTCCGTACTCACCCCCAGTGTCTGCCGAGCCTGTTCACGTGCGAACAGTGCGGCTTCAAAGCACGAGGGCTCAAGCGCGCTGCGCAACACGGTCACCGGCAAGCCTGTCGTGCCTTGCAGTGCATCGGCAAGCGTGCGAGAAACGGCAACCAACGTCAGCTGAGAGGTAGGGAGGGACTTGAGCAACGAGACATCAGCCGTACTCAGACGTGTCTCGCCATGAAAAAGGACGGCAACCCGGACACTGGGCAAGCTGCGCAGGACCGGGAGCAACAAGCGCGCTACACCCACACCGTCGAGCAGCACCGCACCGGCATCAGCCTCCAGCAAGGCCTTGCGAAAACGCGCGCGCAACCAAGGGCCAAGCAGTTTCCAGACGTGCCGCCCCTTGATCAAGCGCGAGGACAGGTTCCATTCCAGGCTTGGCGATCCAGCACTGTCGGACAAGGCACGGCCTTGCAGCAACCAGTTGATGACTGAAGTTCCGGGCGCCGCCAGCGAAAGAATCTGCTGATGGACCTTGTGCACTGAAACAAAAGGCGAGCCACCAGCCCACATGATGTTGATCACGTTCATGAGGCAGCACACTCTGCTTCACGCCATACGAAAATGACACAGGCGAACGCATCCACTGAAAAAGCCAATGTCATCTCCATTGATAAAATCCATTCCACACTTTACTGCACAATCCGAACAGCGCGCATGAACACGACGAATACATGACGCCAAAAAGGCAGGATATTGCCACAAACCGAGCGCCTGATGCGGAGCAGTTCTGCCCTTCGCCGCCTGCACCTGGCTAACCCCACAAGCGCAAAAGGCTCAGGTTGAAGTAATCGAAGACGTTACGCCGGCATGCCTGCTGAAACCAGGGCATACCGGCACATTGCCTGGGCCACTCAGAAACCCAGGCTTAGCCGTAGGCGCTGCCAACCGGTCAACGCCGGGCGAGGCCGAAGAGGCGGTTGCAACTGTTCGACAATGCTGCGTCCGACCTGAGCAAAACTGAAGCGCGAAACCGCAAGATCACGGCCGTTGACAGCAATACGCTGCGCCAGCGCAGGATCTGCACGCAGGATGTTCAACTTTTCCTGCAACTGGGGAATGCTGCCATACAGCACGACGTTGTGCATATCCTGCAAACCCAGCGCACGGTTTTCGGCATCGCCCTGATCGTAAGCGAGCAGTACGCAGCCACACGCCATGGCTTCGAAGTTCTTGATCATGTACTCGCCCATGCCAACATCAGCGCTTACAAAAAAACGAATCCGGTTAAGCGTATCGCAGTACTCTTCACCCGATTTTGTTCGGGTAACGACCAGATTTTCGACCTGAGCCAGTTCATCGAGCAAGGCTTTGCGACCGCTGTAGGCAACGCTGTTGGTGCTGCCAACGAATGCCAACTCGATGTCCCGCTCACGCCCCTGATCAGCCAGCAACTGCTGGTCATACCCCTTGGGCACGAACACTGCATCAAACCCTTCCTGCCGCAGACGCTCGCTGACCATGAAGCCGGAGCTGATCACGCGCGCCCAAGGCAGCTTGCGATAATGCTTGCTGAAAGCACCGGTGTACTTGCAGGGAATGTAATTCTGGTAAGCATCGTGCTCGAGGATGACCAGGTTGGGAACCGTACGAATGAAACCGACCTGCCGTATCTCCTGCTTGAAGCGCAGGAAGAAGATGATCCGGTCATACTGGCTGACGTCGATTTCACGGCGAAAGTACGCACGTAGATTGCGCTGATCGGCGCTGGTCAACCAACGCAGGTCGCACTCGCAATGCGCAGCAACCCCTTCGTACAAGCGATCCAGAATGGCCCGCTGTTCCTTCTGCACCAGAAATAGAACTTTCATTGTCTTCCTTACGGCGCATGCGCTACCGCTATCAATCACGCCCTGGACCTACAGATCCCGGCGCCAGAACAATTCATGTCGACGCACTGCTTTACGGAAAAACTCATTCTCACCGTAGGGCGACGCTTTGCGGCCTGCCAGCCAGCGCTGCAACAGGCGTCGCAGGCGCCGCTTGAACGGGGGAGCAGGCTGCAGGTCATGCATCATGCCCAGCGCCATGGCCTTGTCACGCTGTGCATTCAGGTCAAGCACCAGGCTATGCGGAGTCCAGCCTTGGCCAGCCTCCATTTGCGGTGGCAACGCCACGCCTGCACCGCTGTCGCCCATCGGCCAACGATCGTTGTCATGCAGGTGGTTGGCGTAGCACAACAGGGTTTCAGGCTGCCATTCAAGGCCTTGCAAGGCTTCAAGCACCGCCGCCTGAGCGCACACGTGATCGGGGTGAGGGTCGAGTGTAGGGTGCGGCATCACCAGCACCTGTGGACGCGCCAGCACAATCAGCGCTCGCAAGTCAGCCAGCAGGTTGTTCCAGGTCGGAGCACCATCGTGATCGCCTGGCAAGGCAAGACTATTGAACTGCCGGAACAGCCGCGTGTCGGCCATCTCGGCTTCCCGAGAAGCCATTGGCTGATCCGGTGCGGCTTGCATGGCGGGCAACTGCAGGCAGAAGTACCCCAGCTGTACGCACTGCGCCTGCGGTACACCCGCCCAGCGTGGCACCGCAATACTGTCCCAGGCACGCAGACGCCCCTTGAGGCGTGCAGCCTCGGCACGCTCAAGGCCCATCTGCTGGTAATGCTCTGCCTCGATCTCACCCGCCGTCAGTGTCACGATCCAGGATTCTGCGGCCTTGCTGTAAAGGCCATAGGCGGCCAGCTCGGCATCATCGGCATGGGGCGCAATGACCATGACCCGCCGCGGGTGCAGGTCACCGCTGCGCACAACCCACAGTTGCGATGCATCCAGCACCCGACAATGCCGGCCACGCAGGCGCAGATTACCCGCCATGACAGCCGCCGCCTGGCCCGTCAGGTTGAGGTAGCGCATGCCTCGCACACCGCGCTCGAACGTCTGCAGGTCTGGGACGTCACCGCCCAGCACCTCGACGGCAGGGTCGAAGAAACGCCCTAGCCAGGTGCACTTAAGGCGGACCTGAAGAATCAATGTTTCGTCACCCGTTACTGGCAGTGGCTGAGTCACGCGCAGGGCCTGGCCGACCAGTGACACCGCAACCGGCTCACAGCCTTCAGGGAAGGTGTACTGGTAATCCTCGGCTGGCGAATAGAACAAGTGGTCGGCGAACCACGCTTCGTGGGCCACCCACAGCAGCGGCAACAGCACCAGTGGCAACCACCAGTGAACGCCGACACCCACGCCGAGCAGCACGAGCAGGCCGAGCAGCAAGCCCAGACGCTTGTTGCGCCGATGGCGCTTGAGCAACTGTTGCTTGCGGCTCACACCTGAAACACCGGAACGGGGTTGCACCATCGGTCCTTGTACTCGCGATCGGAACGACCGAAAGAAAACCGCAACGGCTTGTTCCGCGCACGGGCGTCTTCCCAGGCGCTCTGTGTGTTGAGGAAGCTCAATACGCTGCCAGGGCTGAACGCCTTGGTTTCGGGATCGACACCGCCATTGACGTACTCAACGCTGATCCATTCCGGCGCTTCAACCCGATACACCAATTGAATGGCGATGGGGGCACCGTCAAGAAACAACACCGAACCGATCAACAGCTCACGCAAGCGCTCAAGCACTTCGGCCATACGCTCGGCACCGGTGGCCGGGAACGTCCAGCGGCGCTGGAACAGGTCGCAGTACATGGCCGCCAGCTCCGCACTGCTGAAGTCGGTCACAGGACGAACCTGCCCACCCGCCTCTTCCAGCAGACGCAACTCGCGGCGCTGGTTGTAACGGAATTTCTTCGACAGGTCTTCCGGGGTCCTGGCCATGGCCAAGGACTCCACTTGCGGTTTGAGGTTGGCGAAACGGCCCTGATTCAACTCGGAGAGGTAACGCCCGGCATGCCGCAGCGGCACCTGAGCATCGGTCGCAGCAGGCAGAATCAACTCGGCATTACCCAAGTCGAACAAGCCTTTCTTGCCCGCACGCTTGAGCACGTCCTTGGACAGCGCCAGGTAGCGCCCCCAGGTTGGAATCACCGCCTTCAGCTCACCCTGTGCTTCCCAGGCCAGGTAGCGCACCGGGATCTCGGCAAGGTCAGCCAATTGCGCGACCACCAACGGGTGAGTGGCAACGCTGCCACCAAAACGCTGCCAGGCCTGTTCATAGGCAGCAGCATCTACTTCGTGCCAGCCACGTTCGCGCCAGCCTTTGATTCGATTGAGCATCAAGCCTCCGCAGCCAATGCGCTGACGGCTGGCAGCTGCCAGAAGGACTCACGTACGGCAACATCGGAAAAACGTTCACGCAGACGCTGCAGCATGCGCTCGGCGCAGGCCTGGCGTTGCGACTCATCCAAGCCGGCCAGGTGCTGCAGCCCTTGAGCAAGGCGCTCGGCATCACCCAGTGGGAACAGAATACCGACCCCCTCGACGACCTCCTTTGCCCCACCACAAGCTGTCGCCAACAGCGGCAAGCCAGCAACCATGGCCTCCAGCAGAACCATCCCGAACGGCTCGTGATCGGAGCTCAGGGCAAAAGCATCGAATGCGCGGAAATAGCGACGACCGTCTGCTACCTGGCCCAGGAAATCGACCTGTCCGGCGATTCCCAGTTCGGCAGCCAGCGCCTTGAGGCTCTCGTCCAGGCGCCCCTTGCCCATGATCGCCAGACGAGCACCGGCCGGCAGCCCCGGCAGCGCCTTGGCAAAGCCGCGCAGCAGCGTGGCTTGGTCCTTGTCCGGGTGCAGGCGACCGACGTTGGCGACGATCCAGGCCTGCGGGTCCAACCCCAGGGCCTGACGCGCTTCGGCAGCAGGCAATAGGCTCGCCTGCAGTGCCTCGATGTCGACACGGTTGTAGAGGGTCTGGATACGCTGCTCCGGCCACTTGGGCAAACAGTGGCGCATGTCGTCGCGCACTGCATCAGAGACGCCGAGCAGGCTCAGGCGTCGACGGAACAGGTTGGCAAACAACTGCCGGCTGCCACGCTTGTAATCGCTGAATGCGTGATGCACACCGATCACCGGCACATTCGTCGCCAGCAAGGCCACATAGATCGGCTTGAAACGGTGGGCAATGCAGAAGCTGAAACGGCGGCTGGAAGCGATCCGGCGCAATGCGCGAATCGCCCCCAGCTTCAGGCCGCGAATGGCCTTCGAGCTGAATTCCATGAACAGCACTTCGTCAGACGCACAGCCAGCAGCCACCTGTGGATCGGCAGCACCGGTCAGGAAAACCGTGGTAACCCGGTAACCCGTGCCCGCAAACAGGCTGGCATACTGACGGGCACAGTCCAGGAACGGCCCGTCATAACCATGACAGAACTGCAGGACATGCCGCTCAGCCGATGGTGTCATAACTGTCCGCACCGTCCTTGACCACCAGAATGTCTTCCATGATCAGGTATTGCAGGTCGGAGCCGAAGAACATGTTCAAGGCGTCGGTCGGCGAGCAGATCATCGGTTCGCCACGACGGTTGAGCGAGGTGTTCAGCGACACACCGTTACCCGTCAGGTCTTCCAGCGCTTTCATCATGTCGTAGTAACGCGGGTTGTACTCACGCTTGAGTACTTGTGCCCGCGAAGTGCCGTCTTCATGGACAACTTCCGGCACGCGGGTTTTCCACTCCTCCGCCACTTCAAAGGTGAAGGTCATGAATGGCGCCGGGTGATCGACCTTGATCATCTGCGGGCCAACCGTGTCGAGCATCGACGGGCAGAATGGCCTCCAGCGCTCGCGGAACTTGATCTGCTCGTTAATCCGGTTAGCCACGCCCGGCACGCTCGGGCAGCCAATGATCGAACGACCACCCAGGGCACGTGGCCCAAACTCCATGCGGCCCTGGAACCAGGCCACGGGATTGCCGTCGACCATGATCTTGGCGATGCGCTGCGGCATGTCGTCGATCTTGCGCCATTTTGGCTGGCTCGGATGACGGGCACAGGCGGCGATCACGTCCTCGTTGGAGTACGCAGGGCCGAGGTAGACGTGCTCCATCTTCTCGACCGGAACGCCACGGGCGTGCGACACATAGGCCGCCGCACCGACAGCGGTACCGGCGTCACCGGAAGCCGGTTGAACGAACAGCTCCTTCAGGTCCGGACGGGCGATGATCTTCTGGTTCAGCTTGACGTTCAGCGCACAACCACCGGCAAACGCCAGCTTGCCGGTTTCCTTGAGGATGTCGCCCAGGTAATGGTCGATCATCTGCAACGCCAGTTTTTCGAACAGCGCCTGCATGCTGGCCGCATAGTGGATGTACGGCTCGTCGGCGATATCGCCTTCACGCTTCGGCCCCAGCCACTCGATCAGTTTTGGCGAGAAGTAGAAGCCCTTGCCCTTCTCTTTATGGCGGCGCAGGCCGATGACGTTGGCGTATTCGGTGTTGATTTCCAGCTCGCCATTCTCAAAGCTGGCCAGGCGCGAGAAGTCATACTTGCTGGCATCGCCATACGGCGCCATGCCCATGACCTTGAACTCGCCATCGAGCATTTCGAAACCGAGGAACTCGGTGATCGCACCGTAAAGGCCACCGAGGGAGTCCGGATCGAAGAACTCCTTGATCTTGTGAATCTTGCCGTTTTCGCCATAGCCGAAGAACGTGGTGGCGTACTCGCCCTTACCGTCGATCCCGAGGATCGCAGTCTTCTCCTTGAAGCCAGAGCAGTGGTAAGCGCTGGAAGCGTGAGCCAGGTGGTGCTCGACCGGCTCGATCTTGATCTTCTTCGGATCAAAGCCCAGTTGCTCCAGGCACCAGACGATTTTCTTGCGGTAACGCTTGTAGCGGCGGTTGCCCATCAGAATCGCGTCAAGGGCACGATCAGGGGCATACCAGTAACGCTTGGCGTAGTGCCAGCGAGCCTTGCCGAACAGGCTGATCGGGGCAAACGGAATCGCGACGACATCGACGTCGGACGGTTTGATCCCGGCCTGCTCCAGGCAGAACTTCGCCGATTCGTAGGGCATGCGGTTCTTTGCATGTTTATCGCGCACGAAGCGCTCTTCTTCAGCGGCAGCAATCAGTTTGCCGTCGATATACAGGGCCGCGGAAGGATCATGGCTAAGGGCGCCGGACAGGCCAAGAATCGTCAATGCCAAGGGTCTAGCCTCTTCAAACTTTTAAAATGTGCCCCTGCGCGTGTGGCAAGCGGCAGCCAAAGAGCGGGATTATAACGTAAAGCAGCGCGCAACCCAGCACTGCGCGCCGACTCATTCAGCGATCAACCAGTCCATACGCCAGCTGCCTTGTGTCTGACCGAGTACTTGCGCAAGCCATGGCAGCAGCTCGCGCAACTCCTCTTCCAGCCCCCATGGCGGATTGGCAATGGCCAGGCCGGAACCGTTCAGGCTTTGCGGGGTATCCAAGGGATGCACCAGCAATTCAACCCGCAGCAGTTTCGGCGCCCCTGTACTGGTCAGGTCCTGATAAAAGCGCGTCAGTTGACGCTCTTCCTTGATCGGGTACCAGATCGCCGCGACGGTCTGTCGCATACGGCCGATGGCCTCTTTCATGGCCTGACTGCATCGCTTGAGCTCATCGAGTTGCTCAAAAGGCGGGTCGATCAGCATCACCGCACGCTTCTCCTGAACGGGCAGCAAGGCACGCGGCACGTGCCAGCCTTCGCCAAGGTGCACTGCAACGCGTCGATCACCTTTCATGTTCTCTTTGAGCAGACGACCGTCTTCCGGGTGTTTTTCGTTGAGCAGCACGCGATCCTGATCACGCACCAGACGCCGCGCCAGCTCAGGCGAACCTGGGTAATAGCGCAGTTCGCCATCCCGGTTCATGCGTTTGAGGATGCGCAGGTAATCGGCAGCCAACTCGGGCAGGTCGTCACGCCCCCACAGGCGCCCGATACCCTCAAGGTACTCGCCGGTGCGTGTCGCCTGATCGCCCTGCAAGTCATACAAGCCAAGGCCGGCGTGGGTATCGATATAGGCGAACGGCTGCTCCTTGCGCGACATCAGCGCAATGAGGCGGGTCAACACAAGGTGTTTGAAGACGTCGGCATGGTTGCCGGCGTGGAAGGCGTGACGATAGTTCATGGCAACTCCTGCAAGGCCGACAAGTTTACCCTGTCGCAGGGGCCAGGCAAAACGACAACGGCCCGACCCCTGGAAGAGATCGGGCCGTTGTCAGGCACAGACCAGCATTAACCGATCAATGACCTTTCTTGAACGCCTCGTCGGCCTTCTCAAAACGGGCAACCATACCTTGCGACGGACGACCCAGGGTGCTGACCAGCAGGATTGCCAGGGCGCCCAGGATGAAGCCCGGGATGATTTCGTACAGACCCAGCAGGGCGAAATGCTTCCAGACAACCACGGTAATCGCACCGACCAGGATACCGGCCAGCGCACCATTACGGGTCATGCCTTTCCACAGTACGGAGATCAGTACCACAGGACCGAAGGCAGCGCCGAAGCCCGCCCAGGCATAGCTCACCAGGCCCAGGACCTTGTTCTCAGGGTTGGCGGCGATACCAATCGCAATCAGCGCTACGGCCAGCACCATCAGACGACCGACCCAGACCAGCTCAAGCTGAGAAGCACTCTTGCGCAGGAAAGCCTTGTAGAAGTCTTCGGTCAACGCACTGGAGCACACCAGCAACTGGCAGCTCAGGGTGCTCATTACGGCAGCCAGAATAGCCGACAGCAGCACGCCTGCGATCCATGGGTTGAACAGGATTTTGGCCAGTTCGATGAACACACGCTCATGGTTCTCGGTCACAGGACCGGCCAGATCAGGGTGCGCCGAGAAGTAGGCAATACCGAAGAAACCGACGGCACAGGTACCGACCAGGCACAGGATCATCCAGGTCATGGAGATACGGCGAGCCTTGGCGATCGACTTGACCGAATCTGCCGCCATGAAGCGCGCCAGGATGTGCGGCTGACCAAAGTAACCCAGACCCCAGCCCATCAGCGAGATGATGCCGATAAAGGTAGTGCCTTTGAGCATGTCGAAGTTCGCCGGGTCTTGCGCTTCGATGGCCAGGAAGGTCGTATCGACGCCACCGGTGGCGAGCAGAACAATGATCGGCGTCAGAATCAGCGCGAAGATCATCAGGGTCGCCTGAACGGTATCGGTCCAGCTCACAGCGAGGAAACCACCAACAAAGGTGTAGGCGATCGTGGCGGCTGCACCTGCCCACAGGGCAGTTTCATAGGACATGCCGAAGGTGCTTTCGAACAGACGGGCACCTGCAACGATGCCGGAAGCACAGTAGATTGTGAAGAACACCAGAATCACCACCGCGGAGATGATCCGCAGCAGGCCGCTCTTGTCTTCAAAACGGCTGGTGAAGTAGTCCGGCAGGGTCAGCGCGTCACCGTTGTATTCGGTTTGAACACGCAGGCGCCCGGCAACGAACAGCCAGTTCAAGTAGGCACCGATGATCAGGCCGATAGCGATCCAGACCTCCGACAGACCCGACATGTAGATCGCGCCTGGCAGGCCCATCAGCAGCCAGCCGCTCATGTCCGAGGCACCCGCCGAGAGCGCGGTTACCACGCTACCCAGGCTGCGGCCGCCCAGAATGTAGTCGGAAAGGTTGTTGGTGGAGCGATAGGCCATGAAGCCGATCAGCACCATCGCCAAGATGTAGATCACGAAGGTGATCAGGGTTGGGTTGCTTACACTCATGATGTTGCGCCCTGGAATTTGTTTTTATGGTAGCCGCAGTTGGCTGATGCCGCCGGCAAAGCCGTTCATTCCCTGAACGCTCGTCACGGGTAGCACTGAAGCCCAACCGCGCATGGAGTGATGCGAAGACTTCCAGATAAAGCCCCGCACGGGTACACCTGACCTCAAGCGAGGTTGCACCGAGGCCGCGAATGCTATGCAACAACGCAAAGAAGGTGCAACCAATTTCTGCAATCCAGTTGCACCTCGTCGGATATTTCCGATGACGACCACTTTTTGCTCCCTTATGGAGCAAAAAGCACGATCTACAGAAGTAAATGCACCCTAAACAGCCAAAACGGCTGAGCCCCTCAAACTGTCGGACGAGCTGCACTTTTTTTGTACGAAAATTGGGTTGCACCAGGTTGCACCCTGACCCCGCCACAGCTAATCTTTGCGCCAGCTAGTGCCACATCACGTGGCGATAATGAGGATAAGAAATGGCGACGACCACCCTAGGGGTCAAACTCGACGACCCGACCCGTGAGCGACTCAAAGCAGCTGCGCAGTCCATTGACCGCACGCCGCACTGGTTGATCAAACAGGCGATTTTCAATTACCTGGAAAGGCTCGAGGGTGGCGCCACCCTGACCGAACTCGCCGGACAGGCCCACAACCACGCTGACGAAGCCGGCGAAGTGCAACCTGATCACGCTCACCAGTGCTTCCTCGAGTTCGCCGAAAGCATCCTGCCGCAGTCCGTTCTGCGCTCGGCCATTACATCGGCCTATCGCCGCCCCGAGCAGGAAGTCGTGCCGATGCTGCTGGAGCAGGCTCGCCTGCCGGCAGCCATGGCCGATGCCGCCAACAAACTGGCCGCCGGTATCGCCGAGAAGCTGCGTAACCAGAAGAGCGCCAGCGGTCGCGCCGGTGTCGTTCAGGGCCTGCTGCAGGAGTTCTCCCTGTCGTCCCAGGAAGGCGTAGCACTGATGTGCCTGGCCGAAGCGCTGCTGCGCATCCCGGACAAAGGCACCCGTGACGCCCTGATCCGCGACAAGATCAGCACTGGCAACTGGCAGCCGCACCTGGGCAACAGCCCGTCGCTGTTCGTCAACGCGGCCACGTGGGGCTTGCTGCTGACCGGCAAACTGGTCTCGACCCACAACGAATCCGGCCTCACCGCTTCGCTCAGCCGCATCATCGGCAAGAGCGGCGAGCCGATGATCCGCAAGGGCGTCGACATGGCCATGCGCCTGATGGGCGAGCAGTTCGTCACCGGCGAAACCATTGCCGAAGCGCTGGCCAACGCCACTCGCTTTGAAGCCAAAGGCTTCCGCTACTCCTACGACATGCTTGGCGAAGCCGCACTGACCGAGCATGACGCACAGAAATACCTGGCCTCTTACGAGCAGGCGATTCACTCGATCGGCAAAGCGTCTCACGGCCGTGGCATCTATGAAGGCCCGGGCATCTCGATCAAGCTCTCGGCCCTGCACCCTCGCTACAGCCGCGCCCAGTACGAGCGCGTGATGAACGAGCTGTACCCACGCCTGCTGTCGCTGACCCTGCTGGCCAAGCAGTACGACATCGGCCTGAACATCGACGCCGAGGAAGCCGACCGCCTGGAGCTGTCGCTGGACCTGCTCGAGCGCCTGTGCTTCGAACCACAACTGGCGGGCTGGAACGGTATCGGCTTCGTTATCCAGGCTTATCAGAAGCGCTGCCCACACGTCATCGACTACGTGATCGACCTGGCACGCCGCAGCCGTCACCGCCTGATGATCCGCCTGGTGAAAGGCGCGTACTGGGACAGCGAGATCAAGCGCGCCCAGGTCGAAGGTCTGGAAGGCTACCCGGTCTACACCCGCAAGGTGTACACCGACGTTTCCTATATCGCCTGCGCCCGCAAGCTGCTGTCGGTACCGGAAGCCATCTACCCGCAGTTCGCTACCCACAACGCCCACACCCTGTCGGCCATCTATCAGATCGCCGGGCAGAACTACTACCCGGGTCAGTACGAGTTCCAGTGCCTGCACGGCATGGGTGAACCACTGTACGAACAAGTCGTGGGCAAGGTTGCCGATGGCAAGCTGAACCGTCCATGCCGCGTGTATGCCCCGGTCGGTACCCACGAAACGCTGCTGGCCTACCTGGTTCGCCGCCTGCTGGAAAACGGCGCGAACACCTCGTTCGTCAACCGTATTGCCGACCACTCCATCTCCATTCAGGAACTGGTGGCCGACCCGGTTGCAACCATCGAGCGCATGGCCACCCAAGAGGGCAGCGCTGGCTTGCCGCACCCACGCATTCCATTGCCGCGTGAACTGTATGGCAGCGAGCGGGCGAACTCCGCCGGCATCGACATGGCCAACGAACACCGCCTGGCTTCGCTGTCCTGTGCTCTGCTCAGCAGCGCCCACAACAACTGGTTGGCCGCGCCGATGCTCGGTTGCGCTGCCAGCGCCGGCACTCAGCAGCCGGTACTGAACCCCGCCGATCATCGCGATCAGGTCGGTCACGTTCAGGAAGCCAACATCGAAGACGTCGACAACGCCATTCAGTGTGCATTGAATGCCGCACCGATCTGGCAGGCCACGCCTCCGGCAGAACGCGCCGCCATTCTGGAGCGCGCCGCCGACCTGATGGAAGCCGATATCCAGCCGCTGATGGGCCTGCTGGCTCGCGAAGCTGGCAAGACCTTTGCCAACGCCATCGCCGAAGTGCGTGAAGCCGTAGACTTCCTGCGCTACTACGCAGTGCAGGCACGCAACGACTTCAGCAACGACGCCCACCGCCCACTGGGCCCAGTGGTCTGCATCAGCCCGTGGAACTTCCCACTGGCAATCTTCAGCGGTCAGGTCGCAGCTGCGCTCGCCGCAGGCAACCCGGTACTGGCCAAGCCTGCCGAACAAACCCCGCTGGTCGCAGCGCAAGCGGTACGCCTGCTGCTCGAAGCCGGCATTCCAGAAGGCGTGCTGCAACTGCTGCCAGGCCGCGGCGAAAGCGTCGGTGCCCGCCTGGTTGGTGACGAGCGCGTCAAAGGTGTCATGTTCACCGGTTCCACCGAAGTCGCGCGTCTGCTGCAACGCAACATCGCCGGTCGTCTCGACAACCAGGGCCGTCCGATTCCGCTGATCGCCGAAACCGGTGGCCAGAACGCCATGATCGTCGACTCCTCGGCACTGACCGAACAAGTGGTCATGGACGTGGTGACGTCGGCCTTCGACAGCGCCGGTCAACGTTGCTCGGCACTGCGCGTGCTGTGCCTGCAGGAAGACTCGGCTGACCGCGTGATCGAAATGCTCAAGGGCGCCATGGCGGAATACCGCATGGGCAACCCGGAACGTCTGTCCGTGGACATTGGCCCGGTGATCGACGCCGAAGCCAAGGCCGGCATCGAGAAGCACATCCAGGGCATGCGCGAGAAAGGCCGCTCGGTCTATCAAGTGGCTATCGCCGATACCGAAGAATGCAAACGCGGCACCTTCGTCATGCCGACACTGATCGAGCTGGAAAGCTTCGATGAGCTGCAACGCGAGATCTTCGGCCCGGTACTGCACGTCGTGCGCTACAAGCGCAAGGAGATGGACCAGTTGATCGACCAGATCAACGGCTCCGGTTACGGCCTGACCCTGGGCGTGCACACCCGTATCGACGAGACCATTGCCAAGGTCGTCGGCAGCGTCAACGCCGGCAACGTCTACGTCAACCGCAACATCGTCGGCGCCGTGGTCGGTGTACAACCGTTCGGCGGTGAAGGCCTGTCGGGCACCGGCCCGAAAGCAGGTGGCCCGCTGTACCTGTACCGCCTGCTGTCGACCCGTCCGGCCAACGCCATCGAACAATCGTTCAAGCGTACCGACGGCGAAAACACGCCAGACACCCAGATGCACGACAGCCTGACCAAGCCACTGCAGGCCCTGAAAGCCTGGGCTGGCAGCAACCAGATGGTCGAGCTGGGCGCACTCTGCGAGCAGTTTGCCGAGCAGTCGCAAAGCGGGATCACACGCGTCCTCACCGGCCCGACCGGCGAGCGCAACAGCTACACCATCCTGCCACGCGAGCATGTACTGTGCCTGGCCGAAGGCGAAGCTGACCTGCTGACACAACTGGCGGCGGTACTGGCGGTCGGTAGTTCGGCGGTATGGCCAGACAATGCACTGGGCAAAACCCTGCGCACTCGCCTGCCAAAAGACGTACAAGCCCGCATCAAGCTGGTGGCCGAGTGGAACAAGGACGACGTCGTATTCGACGCTGTTCTGCACCACGGCGACTCCGACCAACTGCGCAGCGTTTGCGAGCAGGTGGCCAAGCGTGCCGGTGCCATCGTCGGCGTCCAGGGCCTGTCCTCGGGCGAAACCACGATTGCTCTGGAGCGCCTGGTGATCGAACGTGCACTGAGCGTCAACACCGCTGCAGCGGGTGGTAACGCGAGCCTGATGACCATCGGCTAAGCGATTCGCACCCAAACAAGCAAAAGAGGCGCGTTCGCGCACCTCAGACAGCTGACAAACCCCCGCTCTTTAGCGGGGGTTTGTTTTTCAAGCCAAAGACAGTAACCGCCACAGCGTGCTGGCGCTAACCACTGTGGAAGTTGGCTTTATCAGCAAGCTGCAGCGCGCCCACCAAACGTGCGAAGACTCCAGAATTTCATTAGTTCAGACGCAATAGCCAACACCACCATTAACACCGTGCTACGGTCCGGAAAAAATTGAGCACCCAGCACTAAAACCGACACTGAGGGCGCAATGAAAAAAATCCTCAAGGGCATCTGCAAGTAGCCAACCCACCTCGCGGCATCTCGCTGGGCCAAGAATAAAAAACAGCTGACAAATAACGACACCTGCAACACCCAATTCAGTACGAGCTTCAGCGCTTGGGCAGGCCCCAGGTCACCCCAATAAGCCAATGTCATTTCCCACGCAGCCAGGTACGGCACTTTGTCGTGCCGTAGATTTGTCGTCACGTACAACGCGATGTAGAGAACATCAAACCATCCCCATGCAAACCATACCGTCGACTTGCAGCCACTGTCTTTTGCGCTCATTCAGTACAAACCTTTCTTCTGCCCACATTGGCGCTTCGGCCGAACGTGACACGCTGACGTAAGTTGAAGTTCGCGTATTTCGATTTGCACGGCAGCGACCTAGAGACGTGTTGGTTTGCCATCAAGCCAGATCGAACAATCCCTTTGATGTAGTCCGCATCCCAGCGGCAAGTAGGACGCATCCCAAACCCCAAAAAAGGCACTCAATGCACAGCGCGCTTTTTCCTCACCCGGAAAGTAACGGGCTGCCATAATGAGGGCGCATCACGAGTGGTTCTGAGGGGGAGCCACCGCGCGCACGGAGGTTCACCCATGTTCGATGTCACCGCATTGCTGCGCCAGCGCTTCGCAGCCTTGCGCAGCACCGCCGAATTCTTCTCGCTGCGCTATGTGCAGGAGTCCCGACAACACCTGTCGGTACGCAAGAACGTCGCCGAGCCACCCAGCCTGGGTTGCGATGAAGGGGCGATGCTGACAGTACGCCTCAACGGCGTGGAAGCCTATGCAGCAACCGCCGACCTGTCCCAGGCGGGCCTGCAACGCGCGCTGGAGCAGGCCGAAACACTGGCCCGAAGCATCAACGGCCACGCCCTGCTCAACCTGAGCCAGCAGCCGGTGACCAGCGCTCAGGCCGACTACTGCTCCCCCAACCTTGCGCAGCCGTTTCCCAGCCTTAGCGACTGCTATGCGCTACTGGCCAGCGAATCAGCCAGCGTACCGGCGGACTCGCGCCTGGTGAATTGGCAGGCCAGCCTGGGCATCACCACGGTCGAACAGATTTACCTGAACAACGCTGGCGCGCAGCTGCGCCAGGCCCAGCGCTTCGTTTATCCAGGGTTCGGGGTCACCGCCTTTGACGGTCAGGACAGCCAAAGCCGCAGCCTGGGCCGGGAAAATTTCGGCCAGCAGGGCGGGTTCGATGTGATCGAGCGTTGCGGGCTGATAGGTGCCGGCGCCTTGGTCGCCGACCAGGCACTGCAACTGCTGCTGGCACCCAATACGCCCAGCGGCGTACGCGACCTGCTGTTGATGCCCGACCAGATGATGCTGCAGATCCACGAGTCCATCGGCCACCCGCTTGAAATGGACCGCATCCTCGGTGACGAGCGCAACTACGCGGGCACCAGCTTCGTCAACGCCAGCGACTTCGGCCATTTACAGTACGGCTCTACGTTGCTGAATGTCACCTTCGACCCCGATATCCCGGAACAACTGGCCAGCTATGCCCATGACGATGATGGTACGCCGGCACACAAGACCTTCCTGATCCGTGACGGCCTGCTACTACGCCCCCTGGGCAGTGCGTTGTCGCAGTTTCGCTCCGGCCTCGATGGCGTTGCCAACAGCCGCGCCTGTGGCTGGAACCGTGCACCGATCGACCGCATGGCCAACCTCAATATCGAGCCGGGCGAACAGAGCCTGGCGCAACTGATCAGCGGCATCGAACACGGCATTCTGATGAAAACCAACCGTTCGTGGTCCATCGACGATGCGCGCAACAAGTTCCAGTTCGGCTGCGAGTGGGGCCAGTTGATCGAAAACGGCGAGCTCAAGGGCGTGGTCAAAAATCCAAATTATCGGGGCGTTTCAGCACAGTTCTGGCGCAACCTCAGCGCCGTGGGCGATGCCAGCACCTTCCAGGTACTCGGCACACCTAACTGCGGCAAGGGCGAACCCAACCAGGTGATTCGGGTCGGGCATGCCTCACCGGCCTGCGTGTTCAGCCAGATCGACGTATTCGGAGGAGATGCCTGATGGCCTACCTGGAACATTTCCAACGCCTGGTGAACAGCCTGCGCGATGCCGTACGCGCCCCCGAACACTTCACCCTGAGCTACAGCGCCGAGCAGTCGCAGTTCATTCGTTTCAACCATGCCCAGGTCCGCCAGGCCGGCAACGTCGCGCAGGCCAGCGCCAGCCTCAAACTGATCGACAGCGGACGTCAGGCCGACTTTCAACTCACCCTCAGCGGGGACAGCGACGTTGACCTACAACGCCTGCAGCAGGCCCTGGCACAACTGCGACAGACCTTGCCGCTGATCCCGGTCGACCCCTACCTGAAACTGAACGAGGCCGTCTGGCATAGCCACAACGTGCAGAACACGCCTCTGCCAGACACCGCCGAGGTACTCGCCCAGATCGCCGCAGGTGCCACGGGGCTGGACCTGGTCGGGATCTACGCAGCAGGCCCGATCTGCCGAGGCTTCGCCAGCTCATTTGGCGCCTTTGGCTGGCATCAGGCCAACAGCTTCAACCTCGACTGGAGCCTGTTCCATGCCAACGGGCAGGCCGTCAAAGCCAACTATGCCGGCCAATGCTGGGACGCCGCGACATTGGCCTTGCGCCTGCATCAGGCCCGCGAGCAACTGGACTACCTGGACCGCCCACTCAAGGTCCTCGCACCCGGCCAGTACCGTGCCTACCTGGCGCCCGCAGCGCTGGACGAAATCATCGGCATGCTCTGCTGGGGTGGTTTTTCCGCCCAGGCCATCGCCAACAAGGACAGCCCGCTACAACGTCTTTACGCCAGCGATGCACAGTTGAGCCCGCTGATCGGCATCGCCGAACAGGTCAGCGGCTCGCTCAGCCCAGCGTTCTCCGAGGAAGGCTACCCGCGCAGCGACCTCTCGCTGATCGCACAGGGCAAGGCCCACCAACGACTGGTCGGTGCCCGCAGTGCAGCCGAGTTCGAGTTGCTGGCCAATGGCGCCGACAGCGATGAGTCACCCTGCGCACTGAGCATGGCCCCCGGCGAACTGGCGGCGGATGCAATCCTCGCCCAACTGGGCACAGGCCTGTACATCAGCAACCTCTGGTACCTGAACTACTCAGACCTGCCAGCAGCGCGCATGACCGGCCTGACCCGCTTCGCGACCTTCTGGGTTGAGGACGGGAAAATCCAGGCACCGGTCAGCACCATGCGCTTTGACGACAGCGTCTACAGCCTGCTCGGTACGCAGTTGGAAGCACTGACCTGCGACCGCGAGCTGATCCTGTCGACCAGCACCTATGACCAACGCCAGACCCGCTCTACGCACCTGCCGGGCGCGCTGGTCAAATGCCTGACGCTGACCCTGTGATAGCTACTTATCGCCGGCAATACCGGCGATAAGGCCCCACCTCGGAGAGAGGCCCTATGCCTGATCGCGCGCCCCTAGACAGCACCACCGCCCGCTGGATTCCCTGGGTGGTGGCCATCGCTTTCTTCATGCAGTCACTCGACGGCACCATCCTCAACACCGCCCTGCCCGCCATGGCCCGCGACTTGGCCGAAGACCCCCTGCGCATGCAGTCTGTCATCATCGCCTACATGCTCACTGTGGCCTTGCTGATTCCCGCGTCGGGCTGGATCGCCGACCGCTTTGGCACCAAACGGATCTTTTTCGGCGCGATTTTGCTGTTCAGTATCGGCTCGCTGCTCTGCGCCTTGGCCGACAGCCTCGGGATGCTGGTCGCCGCACGGGTGATCCAGGGGCTGGGCGGCGCGCTGATGCTGCCCGTCGGACGCCTGGTGGTGTTGCGCGCCTACCCACGCTCCGAGCTGGTGCGGATCATGAGCTTCATCACCATTCCCGGCCTGCTCGGCCCACTGCTGGGGCCGACCCTGGGCGGCTGGCTCGTGGAAATACTCAGCTGGCACTGGATCTTCCTGCTCAACCTGCCCGTCGGGGCGGTGGGTTGCTATGCCGTGTGGAAATTCATCCCCGACTTGCGCGGTACCGAGCGCACGCGCTTCGACGGCATGGGTTTCCTGCTGTTCGGCGCGGCAATGGTGCTGATCACCATTGCCATGGAGGGCTTGGGCGAGCTGCACCTGCCACACCTGCGGGTGATGTTGCTGCTGTTCGCCGGCATGGCCTGCCTGGCAGCCTATTGGCTGCGCGCCGGCAGTACGGAGGACCCGCTGTTCTCGCCTCGTTTGTTTCGCACCCGGACCTTTTCGGTGGGTATTCTTGGCAACCTGTTCGCCCGCCTGGGCAGTGGCGCCCTGCCTTTTCTGGTGCCACTGCTGCTGCAGGTCGCGCTGGGCTATTCGCCTTCAGAAGCCGGCATGAGCATGATTCCGCTGGCGGCCGCGGCGATGCTGGCCAAGTCGGTGGCCCAACCCCTGATCGAGCGCCTCGGCTACCGTACGATCCTCACCGGCAACACCCTGCTGCTGGGCGTGCTGCTGGCCAGCATGGGACTGGTCGATGAACAGACGCCCTACGCCGTGCTGCTGGTCCAATTGGCACTGCTTGGGGCCGTCAACTCGCTGCAATTCACTGCAATGAATACCGTGACCCTGATCGACCTTGACGATGCCAGCGCCAGCAGCGGCAACAGCCTGCTTTCCGTGGTGGCACAACTTTCGCTGAGCCTGGGTGTCGCCTGTGCCGGTGCGCTGCTGGGCGGGTTCACCGCAGCGGGCAGTGCCGAAGGGGTGGAAAGCACACTGGGTGCGTTCCAACTGACCTTCCTGACCATCGGCCTGATGGCCATGTTGGCCGCAGCGATCTTCATGCAGCTGTCAAAGACGGACGGAAGGCGTGCCCGTCGTCTGGAACCTGAAATCGAGCCTTAGGGCGAATGGCCACGAGGCTGGTACACTGCGCGACATTTTGTTTTGCAGGCCCGCCTCGTGACCACCATTGCCACCGCCTTCGATACCCTGCCGCTGTCCAGCGCCATGCTGGCCAACCTGGACGCCCTCGGCTACGCCCAGATGACCCCGATTCAGGCCCAGAGCCTGCCGGTGATTCTCAAGGGCATGGACCTGATCGCACAGGCCAAGACCGGCAGCGGCAAGACCGCCGCTTTCGGCATCGGCCTGCTCAACCCGATCAACCCGCGCTACTTCGGCTGCCAGGCCTTGGTGCTGTGCCCAACCCGTGAGCTGGCCGACCAGGTCGCCAAGGAACTGCGGCGGCTGGCCCGCGCCGAAGACAACATCAAGATCCTGACCCTCTGCGGCGGGGTTTCGCTCGGCCCGCAGATCGCCTCGCTGGAACACGGCGCGCATATCATCGTCGGTACCCCGGGGCGGATTCAGCAGCACCTGAGCAAAGGCACCCTGGTGCTCGACGGGCTCAACACCCTGGTACTCGATGAAGCAGACCGGATGCTCGACATGGGGTTCTACGACGCCATCGCCGACATCATCGGGCAAACGCCGAAACGCCGTCAGACCTTGCTGTTCTCGGCAACCTACCCGGCCGGCATCAAGCAACTGTCGGCAGCCTTCATGCGCGACCCGCAGCAGGTCAAGGTTGAAGCCCTGCACGCCGACAACCAGATCGAACAACGCTTCTACGAAATTGATCCGGAACAGCGCCTGGAAGCCGTAACCCGCGTACTCGGGCATTTCCGCCCACAGTCCTGCGTGGCGTTCTGCTTTACCAAACAGCAGTGCCAGGAAGTGGTGGAGCACCTGCAGGCCAAAGGCATCGTCGCCGCGGCCCTGCACGGCGACCTGGAACAGCGCGACCGCGATCAGGTCCTGACCCTGTTCGCCAACCGCAGCAGCTCGGTCCTGGTCGCCACCGACGTCGCCGCCCGCGGCTTGGACATCGACGCTCTGGACATGGTCATCAACGTCGAACTGGCCCGTGATGCCGAGATTCATGTACACCGTGTCGGCCGTACCGGACGCGCAGGCGAGAAAGGCCTGGCCGTAAGCCTGGTGGCGCCTGCCGAAGGTCATCGCGCCCAAGCGATCGAAGCCCTGCAAAAGGCGCCGCTGCGCTGGGAACAGCTCGACAGCCTCAAGCCCCAGAGCGGCGCCCCGCTGCTGCCGGTCATGAGCACCCTGTGCATCGCTGCCGGCCGCAAGGACAAACTGCGTCCGGGCGACATTCTGGGTGCCCTGACCGGCGATGCCGGTTTGCCCGGCACTCAGGTCGGCAAGATCGCGATCTTCGACTTCCAGGCCTTTGTCGCAGTGGAACGTGCGGTGGCCAAGCAGGCCTTGCAGCGCCTGAACAGCGGCAAGATCAAAGGGCGCTCGTTGCGCGTGCGGATCGTCTGATCCCATTACCCGCAAAGCCGGCTCCCGCCCCTGCGGGAGCGGGCTTGGCTGGCGACAGGACGACACGGTTTCAGCTTTCTACCCCGAGGATTTTGCAGTGCGTTCCACCGAAGTCATCATCATCGGCGCAGGCGCCGCCGGCCTGATGTGCGCCCTGACCGCCGCCAAGCGTGGCCGTCAGGTTGTATTGCTTGACCACGCCAACAAACCGGGCAAGAAAATCCTGATGTCGGGTGGTGGCCGCTGCAATTTCACCAACATGTACACCGAGCCGAGCAATTTTCTCTCGCAGAACCCGCATTTCTGCAAATCCGCGCTGGCACGTTACACCCAGTGGGATTTTATCGAGATGGTCAGCAAGCATGGCGTGCCGTACCACGAGAAGAAACTCGGCCAGCTGTTCTGCGACCATAAATCCAGCGACATCCTCTACATGCTCCTGGCCGAGTGCGATGCCGCAGGCGCCGAATTGAACATGAACACCCGCATCGATCAGATCGAAAAACTCGAAAGCGGCTATTTGCTGGAAACCAGTGCAGGCAAGCTGCAATGCCAGTCGCTGGTGATCGCCACCGGCGGCTTGTCGATCCCGACGCTGGGGGCGACCGGCTTTGGTTATCAGGTGGCGCGTCAGTTCGGTCACAGCGTACTGCCGACCCGCGCAGGCCTGGTGCCCTTCACCATCACCGACCAGCTCAAAGCGCTCTGCACCGAGCTGTCCGGCACCTCGGTCGACTGTATCGCCAGCTGCAACGGCGTCAGCTTCCGCGAAAACCTGCTGTTCACCCACCGCGGCCTCAGCGGCCCGGCGATCCTGCAGATTTCCTCGTTCTGGGAAGCCGGTGATACGCTGGAAATCAACCTGCTGCCGGACCACGACGCGTTGACCTGGCTGCAACAGCAGCAAGCCGAACGCCCCAACAGCGAGCTGAAAACCCTGCTCGGTGAACTCTTCACCAAGAAAATGGCCAACCTGCTGGCCGAGCAGTGGTTCGTGTCCAAGCCAATGAAACAGTACACCCCGGCTGAACTGGCTCAGGTCGCGGAGAAACTCGGCGCCTGGCAACTGGTTCCCGCCGGCACTGAAGGCTACCGCACTGCCGAAGTGACCCTGGGCGGCGTCGACACCCGCGAGGTGTCCTCCAAAACCATGGAGTCACTCAAGAGCCCTGGCCTGTATTTCATTGGCGAAGTGCTGGATGTCAGCGGCCACCTCGGTGGCTTCAACTTCCAGTGGGCGTGGGCTTCGGCCTACGCCGCCGCACAATTCGTCTAACCTTCGCGGTAGAATCGGCGCATCACGGAACAAATTTTGCTGGGACATTACCGCGACGGCAGCTTGCCGTCGCGACCCGCTCAATTTCGATCACTGCCCTGCAGGCCTGACTCCCGCCATGTCATCCACATCGTTGCGCCATTCACTGCGTCGCCTCTGGGCTCTGGATAAATTCAGCTACAGCATCCGGGTATCGATCGCCCTGACCGGAAGCATGGCGCTGTGTTGGTACCGGGACGAAATGGGCCTGCTGATCCCGCTGTTCCTCGGTATCATTGCCAGCGCCCTGGCAGAAACCGATGACAGCTGGCAAGGCCGACTCAACGCCCTGGCCGTTACCCTGGTCTGCTTTACCGTCGCCGCGCTGTCGGTAGAGATGCTGTTCCCTTACCCCATTGTGTTTGTCTGCGCCATGGCATTGGCGGCCTTCGGCCTGACCATGCTCGGCGCACTGGGCGAACGCTACGGCGCGATCGCCTCGGCGACGCTGATTCTCTCGGTGTACACCATGATCGGTGTCGACCAGCGCGGCGGCGAAGTCACCGACTTCTGGCACGAACCCTTGCTGCTGGTAGCCGGCGCTGCCTGGTACGGCCTGCTCTCGGTTCTCTGGCAGGCCCTGTTCTCCAACCAGCCCGTGCAGCAAAGCCTGGCCCGGCTGTTTCGCGAGCTGAGCCGCTACCTCAAGCTCAAGTCCACGTTGTTCGAGCCGATTCGTCAGCTGGATGTCGAAGCACGACGTCTTGAACTGGCACAACAGAACGGTCGGGTGGTGGCCGCGCTCAATGCCGCCAAGGAAATCATTCTGCACCGGGTCGGCAATGGTCGCCCTGGCTCTAAAGTCAGTCGCTACCTGAAGCTGTACTTCCTCGCCCAGGACATCCACGAGCGCGCCAGCTCGTCGCACTACCCGTACAACGCATTGGCCGAGGCGTTCTTCCACAGCGATGTCCTGTTTCGCTGCCAACGCCTGTTGCGCCAACAGGGCGTGGCCTGCCAACAGCTTTCAGAATCGATCCAGCTGCGTCAGCCATTCACCTACGACACAGGGTTTGCCCAGGCCCAGGAAGACCTGCACGCCTCACTCGAGCACCTGCGCAGTCAAAACAACCCAGCCTGGCGCGGCCTGCTCCGTTCGCTTCGCGCCCTGGCGGCCAACCTGGCCACACTGGACCGTCTGCTCAGCGACGCGAGCAACCCCGACAAACTGGCTGACAATAGTGACTCCAGCCTGCTCGACCGCTCGCCCCACAGCCTGGCGGATGTCTGGAATCGGCTACGCCAACAGCTGACGCCGACGTCATTGCTGTTTCGTCACGCGTTGCGCCTGCCGCTGGCACTGTCGATCGGTTATGGCATGGTGCACCTGATCCACCCCACCCAAGGCTACTGGATCATCCTCACCACGTTGTTCGTCTGCCAGCCCAACTATGGCGCCACGCGACGCAAGCTGGTGCAGCGGATCATTGGAACGGGGATTGGCCTTACCGTTGGCTGGGCATTGTTCGACCTGTTCCCCAACCCGCTGATCCAGTCGATGTTCGCAGTTGTCGCCGGCGTGGTGTTTTTCGTCTACCGAACCACCCGCTACACCCTGGCCACGGCAGCGATCACTCTGATGGTGCTGTTCTGTTTCAACCAGATCGGTGACGGCTACGGGCTGTTCTTGCCACGCCTGTTCGATACGTTGATTGGCAGCCTGATCGCCATCCTCGCAGTCTTCCTGTTCCTGCCAGACTGGCAGGGGCGGCGGTTGAACAAGGTGCTGGCCAATACCCTGAGTTGCAACAGCATTTATCTGCGCCAGATCCTCCAACAGTATGCCAACGGCAAGCGCGACGACCTGGCCTACCGCCTGGCGCGCCGCAACGCCCACAACGCCGATGCGGCGCTGTCGACCACCTTGGCCAACATGCTTATGGAGCCCGGGCATTTCCGAAAGGAGGCGGATGTCGGTTTTCGATTCCTGGTGTTGTCGCACACCCTGCTCAGCTACCTTTCAGGCCTCGGCGCCCATCGCGATAGCGTCCTGGCGGCCGAGGCACGTACCGATCTGGTCGAAGGGGCCGGGGCACGCCTGGCAGACAGCCTCGATGAAATCGCCGTCGGCCTGTCGACCAAACTACCCGTTGCGATTCACAGCGATGACGAGGAAGCCCTCGCCAGCAGACTGGAACAGGTACCCGAGGAAATCGACGAAACCCAACGTCTGGTCCAAACCCAGCTGGCCTTGATCTGCCGCCAACTGGGCCCGCTGCGCACCTTGGCGGCGCATCTGATCAAAGAGTCTGCGGCCTGATCACAAACCGTACTGTTTGAGCAGGCGGGCATAGCTGCCATCGGCCCGCATCGCCACGATAGCCTGATCGAACGCGGCAACGATTTGCTGATGACGAGGGTTTTTCAGGCTGACCAGAATGTGCAGGCTGTTTTCACTGAGCGGCTTGCCGAAAAACTCAACGCTGTCGCGAACAGGCGCAGGTTCCTGCTTGAGAAAATGGCGAGCGACGTACTCGTCCTCAAGGGTCAAGCTTACCCGGCTTGCTGCCAGCATTCGCACCGCCACCGAAAAGCTGCGCACCGGGACCTTCTGCAAGCGGCTATCGGCATCGAAGCTGAGGGAGTATGCATAGTCACGAACGACTGCGATCGGATAGGGATACAAATCCGCCAGGGTCTGGAAGGTAATCGCTTCATCCCTGCGCTTGAGCAAGCGTATGCGGTTGGTCAGGTACCCGGCCGAAAATTCCCCTATCCGAGTACGTGAGTCGTTGTACCACGCATTGACCAGGATGTCGTAACGGCCCTCGCCCACGCCCATCAATGCCCGCGCCCAAGGGACCTGCTCAAATTCGCTGTCATAGCCGGCACGCTTGAGCGCTGTGGTAACAAGCGCCGTAGCCAGCCCGCCCCCTTCCAGGCTGGCATCGGTGAACGGAGGCCAGGCATCCGCCACAAGCTTGAGCTTGTCCGCTGCGATCAGGGGGGATGTTGCGCAAAGCATTCCAAGCAAAACCAAGACTCGAAGCAATACAGACATGCTCAAATCCCTTAGCGAGCACCCTGCCCGCGCCAATGTCCAACTGCCTGAAAATGCACCTGGTGCCAGAACTCTAGAAGGCGAATTCAGATTACACAAAGATGAAGGGCTCGGGCAGCAGAAATAATAGCTATTTGCCTTCACCGTTGATCGGGCGCACAACAGACACAATCCGCCGCAACTTCAGTCTCGTCGTGGGCACATTGCTCTGCCATGATGAGTCATTGACATCAGGACGAGGCCTATCATGCCCATCGAATGGCTCTGCAAACACCACTCGGACCTTGGCAAGGAACAGCTCTACGCCATCCTCAAACTGCGCTCGGAAGTATTCGTCGTTGAACAGAAATGCCCCTATCTGGACATCGACGGGGAAGACCTGGCCAGTGACACCTGCCACTTGATGGCATGGCAGGACGACACGCTGGTGGCTTATCTGCGCCTGCTCGACCCCACGTCGCAGGGCGGTGACGTGGTGATCGGTCGGGTGGTGATCGCACCGCACGCACGCGGAAAAGGCTTGGGGCATGAACTGATGGAGCAAGGTTTGAAGCATGCCGAGCAGCTCTGGCCCGACGTGCCGGTGTACCTGTCAGCACAAGCACATCTGCAGGACTACTACGCCCGTCATGGTTTCAAGGTCGCAGGTGAGGCCTACCTGGAGGACGGTATTGCGCATGTCGGCATGCGCCGCTAGCCACTGACCTCCACGGCACATGGCGCAGTCGTCTGCGCAGCGGTATCAGGGATAACCCAGCACCTCGCGGATCTGCCCCAGGTGCTGGAGGACCCACTGAGGATCAATCGCTCCCCAGTCACGAATACGGTAATGCCCGGCATGATTGCGCGCCCCAGCCTGCTGTTCGAACTCGCAGAGGATGTCCAGGTCACTCAACGCGGCAATCGTGTCCTGAGCGGTACGCCGTGGCATGCCGGTGGCATCCATCAGGGCGGGAACGCTGCTGGCGGTCTGGCTGTCGATCAACCAGGCAACGTACAGGCGGCGGTAGAAGCTGGTCTTGGTCTTGCTCACATCCATCGGCAAATCCTTGTCAGTCAGGCCTGGGCAGGCAACTCCCGCCAGGTCAGGTAAACACGCAGGTCAAACTCCAGTTGATGGTAGCCCGGCTGCATGTATTCACAGAGCTGATAGAAGGCCTTGTTGTGCTCGGCCTCCTTGAAGTGCGCCAGTTCATGAACCACGATCATGCGCAGAAACTGCGGGGCCGCCTCCTTGAACAACGAAGCAATACGTATCTCTTTCTTCGCCTTGAGTTTGCCTCCCTGCACCCGCGACACCGCCGTGTGCAAACCCAGTGCCCGGTGGGTCAGGTCGAGCCGATTGTCGAACAGGACCTTATCCAGGTTCGGCGCATTGCGCAGGTACTCCTGCCTGATGGCTTGGGCATAGGTGTACAACGCCTTGTCGCTCTGCACCTGATGCCGCTCGCTATAGCGCTGCGCCAGATAATCGCCGAGGCGGTTGCTGGCGATCATCTGGCGCACCTGATCTTGCAGGTTGGCGGGGTAGGCTTGCAGGTACTTGAGGGCGGTCATGGCTACAGCTGAATAGATAAAGACGCAGTGTAACCAACTACCTGTGCTGCCAGTCAAAAAACGCCGGAAAAGCCCCCGCATCCTCGGTCGTCAATGGGTGCGCCACCAAAAAGCCCTGGACGTACTCACAGCCATTGGCCTGAAGCCAGTCGGCCTGAGCACGTGACTCGACCCCCTCGGCAATCACGCTGATTCCGTACTGCCGACACAATTCAATGACGGCGCGAACCAGTACTGCATCCATCGTCGACTCGGGCAACCTGGCAACCAGATGGCGGTCGAGTTTAAGGGTGTCTATCGGCAAATCGCGCAGCATGCGCAATGAACAGTCGCCGGCGCCAAAGTCGTCCAGCGCCACCCGCACTCCCAATTGCCGTAGGCGCTGCAATTGCTTTAGCACGATATCGTTACTGAAGTTCAACGATGTTTCAGCAACCTCGAGCTCCAACTGCGCGGGTATCAGACCATGGCCCTGAATGACCCGCCCGAGCTCTTCGGCTAGGTTCGGCATGGAGAACTGGGCCCGACTCAGGCTGATACTCAACACGACGTCAGCCCCTAACACATTCCCCCAGGCCTTGCGCTGCGCGGCGCCCTGCTGATAGATCCAACTGGCCAGCCGGGTAATCAGCCGCGCCTCCTCCAGCAACGGAATGAACAACCCTGGCGGCACATCGCCAACACTTGGGTGCTGCCAGCGCAACAGCGCCTCGAAGCCTCGCAAGCGGCCATCGGCAAATGCAACCTGCGGCTGATAGACCAGGTTGAAATCGTGGTTCTCGATAGCATCACGCACGCTGTCTTCGAGCATCAAGCGCGAACGCGCACGCCCATTGAGCTCCTGATCGTAATAGCGGTACTGCTGACGACCCGCCTGTTTCGCCGCGTACATGGCAGCATCGGCAGCACGCAGCAGCCCGGCAAGGCCTGTGTCGCAATCAGGGCACGTGGCAATGCCGATGCTGACGCCCAAGGTGACTTCCATGCCATCGATCAATTGGCAGATCGACATCCGTTCGATCAGCCTTTCCGCGAAACGAGCCGCCTGCTCCGGGTAGTCCAGCGCATCAAGCAGGGCGGTAAACTCATCACCGCCCATGCGCCCGAGGATCGCATGCGCCCCCAGGCAATCCTTCAGTTGCTCGGCCACCCAATGCAACACCCGGTCGCCGGCTTCATGACCCAGCGTATCGTTGACGCGCTTGAAGCCATCCAGGTCCAGGTACATCAGGGCCTGCGCCTTTTGGGAATGCTCACTGCGCAGCAACACGCTCTCTGCTGCCTGACAGAACCCCCGGCGATTGAGCAGGCCGGTCAACGGATCAGTGACCGCCTGATGTTCAAGCTGCTGATGCAGGTTGCGCACTACTGACATGTCCAACACCGTCACAACCATCGCCTGCTGCTCGCCAGGCAGCGGCGCGCAGGACAATGCCACCGGCAGCAACTGGCCGGTTCCGGTACGCAGCACAGCATCATGCAGGCGGTAGATTTCACGGCTCTGGTAAGCCTGGTAGAACGCTGAATCGCGCCATAGGGTAGCCTCTGGCGTCTGCAGGAAGGTCAGCAGATCCACACCTTGCAAACGCTCGACGGGCATTTCAAGCAAGCGTGAAATCGCCGGATTTGCAAACTCGATGAGGCCATTCTCGGCCACGACCAGGATGCCTTCAGCGGCATTTTCAAGCACCGACGCATTGAAAGCGCGCGCCGCCTCCAGATCGCGACTCAGGCGTTGCAGCTCACGGCGATTGCGCTGCTGTTCAAGCAGTGTCTGCACCTTGGGCTTGAGAATTTGCGGGTCAAAAGGCTTGAACAGGTAATCAACAGCCCCGCTGGCATAGCCCTTGAGCACAGACGCCTGGGACTGCTCATTGGCTGTCAGGAAAATAATCGGGGTCATGCGTGTACGCTGGCTGCCACGCATCAGGCGGGCCACTTCGAATCCATCCATCTCCGGCATTTGCACATCAAGCAGTACGAGGTCCACTTCATGCTCGAGCAGCGCGCTCAGCGCTTCTCTCCCGGAGCTTGCCGTCAGTACCTGCCAGTCTCGCCGGGCCAACAGCGCCCGCATGCTGATCAGGTTTTCAGGGTAATCATCAACGACCAGCAACACCGAGTTGCCGTTTTGATGCTGAGTATGCGCGCAATCCATGCTGCTTCTCTTATGAGACCGATCTCTACTTCGGCTGAAATATGAACCTAACTCTAGTCGTGGCGGCCATAAATCTGAAGCCAGCATCCCGTGATCACGTAATGAAACGGGCGCTCACCGACTAACGGTCTGTCCGAGCGAGCCAACACGGTCCTGTGCTTGGCTCGCAAAATCGAGTAGGAGGCGAGTTCACACCCGCCGTCCTCTCACACCACCGTGCGTACGGTTCCGTACACGGCGGTTCAG
>NZ_PJQQ01000098.1:0-1113 GCF_002858665.1 Pseudomonas sp. FFUP_PS_473 | reverse complement strand
GGCGGTTGCAGGAGCTGAGTGCAACACGGTTATTGAATTGAAGCCGGAGCATCATGCCGCATTGCCATGGCATTTTGCATGACCTCTCCCATCACCTCGATGGGGCATTTGAAGTCGAAGCGCTTGCGCGGTCGCATGTTCAGTTGCAGCGCAATGGCGTCCAGCTCCTCCTGGCTATGTATCGACAGGTCTGTGCCCTTGGGCAAGTACTGGCGAATCAGGCCGTTGATGTTTTCGTTGCTGCCGCGCTGCCAGGGGCTGTGCGGGTCGCAGAAGTAGATCGCCACGCCGGTTCTTTGGGTGATCTCGGCGTGTCGCGCCATCTCCCGGCCCTGGTCGTAAGTCATGCTCTTGCGCATCTCCAGCGGCATGCCATTGAGCGCTGCACTGAAGCCTTCCAGCGCCGAAGTCGCCGTCGCGTCGTTCATCTTCACCAACATCAGGTAGCCACTGGTGCGTTCCACCAGCGTACCGACGGACGAGGCGTTGGCCTTACCCTTGATGAGGTCGCCTTCCCAATGCCCCGGCATCAGCCTGTCTTCAATCTCCGGCGGGCGCACATGAATACTGACCATCTCGGGGATCTGGCCGCGCCGATCCACGCCACCAGAGCGCGGCCGGCGCGTCGTCTTGCCTTGGCGCAGACAGATGATCAGCTCCTTACGCAGCTCACCCACTGGCAGGGCATAGATCGCGTTGTAGATCGTCTCGCGACAGACGTAGGCATCTCGCAGGTTGGGTATGTTCATGCTGCGCAGCTTGCCGGCAATCTGCTCGGGAGACAAACGCTCACGCAGCATATGGGTCACCAGTTCGAAGCGCTCGCTACCCGGCAACAGTTTTCGCATCGGTCGACAAACCTGGCGGCGGGCCTGCATTTGCTGCTGGGCCAGGCGGGCCGAGTAGCCACCGCAAGCACCTCGGTTACGGCGCAGCTCCCGGCTGATGGTCGAAGGGGATCGGTTGATCAAGCAGGCAATCCTACGCAGGCTGAAGCCTTGGGTACGACCGATTTGTATGGTGGCGCGCTCTTCAACGCTGAGTTCGGTATAAGACATAGGGGCAGCACCGTACCGGAAAGGTCAGGTGTTGCACTCAGTTTTTGCCGCCGCC
>NZ_PJQQ01000097.1:0-1160 GCF_002858665.1 Pseudomonas sp. FFUP_PS_473 | reverse complement strand
TCAACGGTGATGCTGCCTTCTTTCGCGCCCGCGGCGATGGTGACGACCTGGTTGTTGCTCAGGGTCACCTTCATTTCAGTGCCGGCTGGGTTGGTCAGCGACACGGTGTAGACGATCTTGCCGCCTTCGGTCACTTCGCCAGTCGCGCTGACGCTCAGGCCAGTCGAATCCTGCGTGCCTGGACCATCGGTTACGGTCGTGGTTGGCTTGCCTGTGGCTTCTACTTTCTCGTAGTTGCCGCCACTGATGTCCGTGATGCTGTTGGTCAGTGGCGCGTTGGTGTTGTGGACGTTGTTCGGCGCGGTGAACGGCACCGAACCCGACGACTCACCCACCGGGATGGTGATGGTCTGGCCGTTGGCCAGGGTCACCACCAGCGGGGTACCGGTAACCGGGGCGTTGACCGACGCGGTGTAGGTGACAACGCCACCTTCAACCACGCTTGGAGTGGCGCTCAGGGTTACGGTGGTGGTGTCGATGGTGTCGGTAACGACAGTCACTGCCGCATCTGGGCTGGTCACCAGGCTTTCGAAGTCACCACCGGTGCTGCCGGTGATGGTGACGTTCAGCGTCTCGCCGTCTTTGTAGACGTCGTCGGCTGGAGCATCAACGGTGATGCTGCCTTCTTTCGCGCCGGCGGCGATGGTGACGACCTGGTTGTTGCTCAGGGTCACCTTCATTTCAGTGCCGGCTGGGTTGGTCAGCGACACGGTGTAGACGATCTTGCCGCCTTCGGTCACTTCGCCAGTCGCGCTGACGCTCAGGCCAGTCGAATCCTGGGTGCCAGGACCATCGGTGACAATCGTGGACGGCTTACCAACGGCTTCTACTTTTTCGTAGTTACCACCTTCAACATTGGTAATGCTGTTGGTCAGCGGTGCGTTGGTGTTGTGGACGTTGTTCGGCGCGGTAAACGGTACCGAACCGGAGGACTCACCGACCGGAATGGTAATGGTCTGGCCGTTGGCCAGGGTCACCACCAGCGGGGTGCCGGTAACCGGGGCATTGACCGACGCAGTGTAGGTGACAACGCCACCTTCAGCCACGCTGGGTGTAGCGCTCAGGGTCACGGTGGTGGTGTCGATGGTGTCGGTGACGACAGTCACTGCCGCCGTTGGGCTGGTCACCAGGCTTTCGAAGTCACCACCGGTGCTGCCGGT
>NZ_PJQQ01000096.1:0-1178 GCF_002858665.1 Pseudomonas sp. FFUP_PS_473 | reverse complement strand
GCTTGTATGTTTAGACTTGAAGGGGTGGGTGGGACTAAAGCCTCGCTTCTGACTCTGACCAGTACAGACTGTTGGAGACATCGTCCCACCCCTTCACCTAATGCGCCGATAAGGAATGCATCGGCTCGGACCGACGATAGCAACAAGCCAGCGCAACGGTGAACCCCGACAAGTTTCTAAAACCTAGCTCGGAGGGTGAGCGATGACAATCCTTGATTCGCAGGTGGTCGTTGGTGTGGATGTCGCGAAGGACGAGATCGTTGTCTATCGGTGCGACGAAGAGAGCATTTTGGTCGTCGCCAATGAACGATCAGCACTGAGAAACTGGCTTAAGTTATTGCCAGACAACTGTGCACTGGCGATTGAAGCGACCAACACCTATCACCTCGACACGACGGAAATGGCTCATGAACTGGGTCACGACGTTTATGTCATTGATGGCAGCCGCCTCAATAAATACCGCGATGGGATAGGTGTCCGGGCAAAAACAGATGCTTTGGACGCGGTCTTGCTGGCGCGTTATTTGGGCAAAGAGTCCGACAAACTCAGAATCTGGAGTCCGCCCCCCAAGGCTTACACGCAGCTCAAAAGCTTGCTGCGACGCCGGGCTGAGCTCGTTCGACATCGGGTGGCAATCAAGCAAAGTTGGAGGGACGAACCCTTGCTCGAAGAGGCGCTGGATGAATACCTGCGCTGTGTAGAGCAGATTGAAAAAGGCATTCAGAAGACGCTGAAAAACATCGTTAGCGAAGCGGGTATGGACGCTCAGGTAAAACGCTGCCAAGCCGTTGAAGGCATAGGCGTCCTGACTGCCACAGCTGCGGTAACAGCCTTCATGCGCGGAGAGTTTTCCGATAGCGATGGCTTCATTGCCTTCCTGGGCATGGATCCGCGAGTGAGACAATCAGGCAAGAAAGATCAGAAACGCTACTTGTCCAAACGGGGCGATTCGGAGTTCCGGCGCTTATTTCACAACAGCGCAATGGCTGCCAGCCGCTCGCCAACCTGGAGACCGTTCTATCAGCGTTACCTGGACCGAGGCCTCAAGGGTACCCAGGCCTTGGTGATTCTGGCTCGCAAACTGGCCAGAGTGGTGTTTGCCTTGATGAAAAACCAAAGTGAGTACCAACCAAACTCTATGTTTGGGGGTTCCCCCCAAACATAGAATCTCCAACAGA
>NZ_PJQQ01000095.1:0-1186 GCF_002858665.1 Pseudomonas sp. FFUP_PS_473 | reverse complement strand
TAAGAGGGTGTAGACAAAATCAAGTAGTAAGCCGACGGGCCAGCATGCGAGCTTCAGCCAACCATACCCATGCCGCACTTACATCGAGCAAACGATCGTGATGCATGATCAGCCGCCTGGCTCGTTCATTCCAGGCGTGAGTTCGTTCCACTACCCAGCGCCTGGGCATAACCACAAAACCACTCGATGCTGGCGTTGCCGCAAACAGGTCGCCTTGTTCTGAATGCCATTTACCGGTACGGCGATTATTCGATCCTCTTATGACCTGAACCTGGACAGCATGAATGTCTTGCGTCCGCTGAGCCCACTTTCCGGCGTAGGCACTGTCAACGAACAGAGTATGCACGGATGGGTATTTGCCCATCGAGGATGTCACCGCGTCGTCCGCCGCGTCTCGATCCTGCACGCTGGCTGCACTGATACTCACTGCCAAGAGCAGGCCCAGGGTATCAACGACCAGACTTCGCTTGCGCCCTTTGACCTTTTTGCCGGCGTCGTACCCACTTTCTCCGCCTTGGGGAGAGCCACGAGTTGACTGGGAATCGAGAACAGCGGCTGACGGCTTTTCATCACGATCCATCCGCTCTCGCCACTGGGCACGAAGCCGGTCGTGCATTTGCTCGAATTTGCCCTGAGCACTCCACCGTCGAAAGGTTTTATAGACGTTGTCCCAATGCGGAAACTCATGAGGCAGCATTCGCCATGAGCATCCCGTGCGCACGACATAGCAGCACGCTTCCAAAAGCGTCCGTCGGGAGTGACGAGGCGGCACGCCACGGCCTCCCGAGACTTCAAACAAATCAGCGACCAGCGTCCATTCTGCGTCCGTCAGACAACTGGGGTAGCGCTGTTCCGGCAACTGACGCCGATGGGCCTCGGTGTAACCATAAGACTTACGAGGCTCGGGTGGCTGGAAGCTACCTTTGGCTCGTTCCTTTACACGAACGATCCCGGCCAGCTTGAGTGCTTTGGCAAAGGTGTCGGGATGAGCGGTGATACCCGTTTCAGCATGGAATGCTTGCGCCAGTTCGGCTTGGCTGGAATAGGGTTGCGCATGAGCGAGTCTGGTCAGCAGAGGGTAATGCTCCGCAGCGATTACGGGCGGGCGTCCGGTTTTAGGCATGGTGCAATGCTGTGTAGGCAAGGGACAAGCAGCTTACTTTATTTTGTCTACACCCTCTAAGGA
>NZ_PJQQ01000094.1:0-1190 GCF_002858665.1 Pseudomonas sp. FFUP_PS_473 | reverse complement strand
CTAAGGAAACTCTGAAAAAGGCTTCGAGATTTGGTGAAATACCCGCCTCACAGGAATCGAACGGTTGAGTCCCGATGAAACAGATGTCCTTCGCCGATGCTGAGTACGCCGGCAAACGTAAGCAGACCCGCCGTGAGCGCTTCCTGATCGAGATGGATCAGGTCGTGCCCTGGAAGGGCTTGATTGCCTTGATCGAGCCGCATTATCCGAAAGGTGAAGGCGGTCGTCCGGCGTATCCGTTGCTGGCCATGTTGCGGGTTCATCTGATGCAGAACTGGTTCGGCTACAGCGATCCGGCGATGGAAGAATCACTCTATGAAACGACGATTCTGCGCCAGTTCGCGGGGCTGCATCTGGATCGAATTCCCGATGAAACCACGATCCTCAACTTCCGGCGCTTGCTGGAAAAACATGAGTTGGCGGGCGGGATCTTGCAGGTCATCAACGGCTATCTGGGTGACCGTGGCTTGATGCTGCGCCAAGGCACGGTGGTCGATGCGACGATCATTCATGCCCCGAGTTCGACCAAGAACAAGGACGGCAAGCGCGACCCGGAAATGCATCAGACGAAAAAAGGAAATCAGTACTTTTTTGGTATGAAAGCGCACATCGGCGTCGATGCCGAATCCGGCTTGGTGCACAGCCTGGTGGGCACGGCGGCGAATGTGGCGGACGTGACTCAGGTCGATCAGTTGTTGCATGGTGAGGAAACTTACGTGTGCGGCGATGCAGGTTATACCGGTGTGGAGAAGCGTGCTGAGCATCAGAACCGCACGATGATTTGGTCGATTGCCGCGCGTCCCAGCAGCTATAGAAAGCACGGAAAAAAGAGTTTGATCGGGCGTATGCGACGCAAGATCGAATACGCCAAAGCGCAGGTGCGGGCCAAGGTTGAACATCCCTTTCGCGTGATCAAGCTCCAGTTTGGCTACACGAAAGTACGCTTTCGTGGCTTGTCGAAAAACATCGCCCAACAGACAACCTTGTTCGCATTGTCGAACCTGTGGATGGTGCGAAAACGGTTGTTGAATGCGGGAGAGGTGCGTCTGTAATGCGGGCTGATCGCCCTGAAACAGCACGATAAGAGGAAAGAGCCGTGAATTAAAGACAAGAAGGGTCTGTTTTTCGGCCGACTTGGATTTTTTGAACCTCAAGCAGCGAGGGCCTCAAAAATCGGTGGGTACTTCAGA
>NZ_PJQQ01000093.1:0-1245 GCF_002858665.1 Pseudomonas sp. FFUP_PS_473 | reverse complement strand
CTGAACTGGCCTAATGATTTTGGACACTTTGATCGGGCGCTATGATGGCGCCCATATCAGAGGATGTTCCGATGCGAAATTCTTATTCGAACGAGTTCAAGCTTGAAGCGGCCAGCATGGTTCTGGACAACGACCAGTCCGTGCCCGAAGTCTGTGCCAGCTTGGGTATTGGTCCCACCGCGTTACGCCGTTGGGTTGAACAGCTTCGCAAAGAGCGGATGGGCGTGACGCCTGTTAATGCCAAGGCAATCACTCCCGAGCAGAAGGAAATTCAGGCGCTCAAGGCACTGCTCAAGCAAAAGGACCGGGATATCGAAATACTAAAAAAGGCCAGTGCTCTCCTGCTTTTGGACGCCAAAGATCATTCCCGCTGATCGATGAGCTGGGCGAGCGTTATGGCATAGCAGACTGCTGTCGGGTGTTCGAAATCAATCGCAGCAGTTTCTATGCTTGGCGTAAACGGCAGGGAAAGACCGACCCGCATCGTGAAGCGCTCAAGGTAGCTTTGATCAAGCTGCACAAGGCCTCACGAGGTTCTGCCGGTGCCAGAACTTTGGCCCGCGAGCTGCAAAACAAAGGTCATCAAGTCGGCCGCTTCATGACCGCGAACTTGATGAAGGAGGCGCAGGTTGTGAGCCGTCAACGGCGACGACATCGTTACCGCTCGACAGGTGTGGAGGCGCTGGTGGCCCCACACGAGCTTAAGCGCCATTTTGATGTGGGGGCGATTAACCAGGTCTGGTGCGGAGATGTGACATATATCCAGATCGGTAAACGCTGGCTGTATTTCGCAGCGGTCTTGGACTTGTTTGCTAGACGTATCGTCGGTTGGGCGTTTTCCCTGATCGCTGACGCTACGCTAGCGAGCAAGGCGCTTCGCATGGCAGCGGAACTGAGAGGGAAACCAACTGGTGTGATGTTTCATTCAGATCAAGGCTGCCAGTACACCAGTCATAAATTCAGGGAAGAGCTGGCTAGATTTGGGATCAGGCAGAGCATGAGCCGTAAAGGTGAGTGTTGGGACAATGCACCTGTGGAACGTTTCTTCGGAAGCCTGAAATCTGAGTGGGTACCTGAAGGCGGTTACGACTCAGAATTAGAGGCAATGGCTGACCTGCAGCGCTATGTGCTGCGTTACAACAACGTCAGGCTCCACAGCTACAACGACTATCTGTCGCCTGTAGCCATGGAGAAACTGGCGGCGTGAAACCTAAAGCGGTGTCCACTTTTACTTGACCAGTTCAG
>NZ_PJQQ01000092.1:0-1313 GCF_002858665.1 Pseudomonas sp. FFUP_PS_473 | reverse complement strand
TGTCCCGTCCTGAATAAGGTTTACACCTTCTGACCTTTCCTCAGGAGGATTCAATGGATTCGGGCAAAAGGCGCAGCCAGCGCGACTACACGCTAGCTTTTAAATTATCCGTCGTAGACCAAGTTGAAAAAGGCGAGCTGGGTTATAAAGAAGCCCAACGGCGCTATGGCATTCAGGGCCGGTCGACGGTGCTGGTTTGGTTACGCAAGCATGGTCGACAGGACTGGAGCCAAGGCGCATCAATTCGAGAGCCGAGGAGCAGGTCCATGACCGAGCCAACCCTCCCGCTGACACCCGAGCAGCGAATCAAAGAACTTGAAGAACAGCTAGCGCTGAGCAACCAGAAGGCTCAGTTCTTTGAAGCAGTCGTCAACGTTCTGAAAAATGACTACGGCGTTTCTGTCGTAAAAAAGCGACCCGGCAAGTCCTCTCGCAAGGTCAAATCCAAGACTTGAGTATTACCAGGGCTTGCCTGTTCATGGGCATTTCGCGCCAAGCGTATTACAAGCGCAATCGCGCTTTTGACGCGAGGGTCCGCCAAGACCAAGAGGTGATGGACTTTGTGCTGGAGAAGCGGCGTCGCCAGCCAAGGCTTGGTACGCGCAAGCTGCATTACTTGATGAGCGCCCAAGCGCCTGCGCCGTGGTGCGTGGGTAGAGATCGCCTATTTGCCATCTTGCGTGACGCACGCGAGCTGGTTCCGCGCAAGCGGGCTTATCACAAGACCACTCATAGCCATCATCGCTTTCGCCGTCATCCCAACCTGCTCAAAGCAGGCCCGGAACAAGTTGTGGCCAGTGGGCCCGAACAGGTCTGGGTAGCAGACATAACCTATTTGCCAACGCAGGAAAGCGTGGCCTACGTGAGCCTGGTGACTGACGCGTATTCACGCAAGATCGTTGGCCATCATGTGCATGAAAGCCTGCACACCGAGTCTGTGATTAAGGCGTTGCAAAAAGCGGTTATCGGGCGGAAAACCACACAGCAGCTGATCCATCATTCAGATCGCGGCGCACAGTACTGCTCTGACCTGTATCAGCGGTTGCATGCGCAACATGGGATCAAGTGCTCAATGACCGATGGCTATGACTGCTATCAAAACGCTATGGCCGAGCGGATAAACGGGATTTTGAAGACCGAGTTCTTGCTGAGTCGTCCTAGGAACCTGGCGGACGCGGTAAGGATGGTGGACGAATCGGTACGGATCTATAACGGAGAGCGGCCGCATCTGGCCCTGAAATACAAAACGCCCGATGCGATGCATCGGGCGTTTTGAGGCTGAAATAGGTGTAAACCTATTTCAGGACTAGACA
>NZ_PJQQ01000091.1:0-1331 GCF_002858665.1 Pseudomonas sp. FFUP_PS_473 | reverse complement strand
CCGGTTTTAGGCATGGTGCAATGCTGTGTAGGCAAGGGACAAGCAGCTTACTTTATTTTGTCTACACCCTCTAAGGATGGTCTGAAGTAGCCATGCATCTCTGGCTGACTTCAGCGTCTGCCGATTTCAAAATCGCCCAACTGATCCAAGACAATCCGATCAGTCGCGCTTTTCTACCTTTTTCGTTACCGCCAGCACGTTACCGCAGCCATTTTCCGCATTACAGGCGCACCTCTCCTGCGCTGGCCAGCAAATGTCGGCGGGCCATCCACAGATTCGACAGGGCAAACAGCGTCACCATCTGCGCCGCATTCTTGGCCAATCCTCGGAAGCGCACCTTCGTATAGCCAAACTGCCGTTTGATCACGCGGAACGGGTGTTCGACCTTGGCACGGATCTGGGCCTTGGCCTTCTCGATCTTGCGCAGCGCTTTGTACAAGGCGCTGCGCTTGCCGTGTTTCTTGTAGGTGCTGCGCCGAGCCGCGATCTGCCAGATAACGGCACGACCTTCATGTTCAGGACGCTTCTCGACTCCGGTATACCCAGCGTCAGCGCACACCACGTGTTCTTCGCCGTGTAGCAGTTGGTCGACCTGAGTGATGTCCGCAACATTGGCCGCCGTGACCACCACGCTATGTACCAGGCCCGATTCTTCGTCGGCACCAATGTGGGCTTTCGCGCCGAAGTAATACTGGTTGCCCTTTTTGGTCTGGTGCATTTCCGGGTCGCGCTTACCGTCCTTATTTTTGGTCGAACTTGGCGCGTGGATCAGTGTGGCATCGACGATGGTGCCCTGGCGCAGCGACAGGCCGCGATCCCCCAGGTAGCCGTTGATCACGGCCAGAATTCCGGACGCCAACTCATGCTTTTCCAGCAGGCGGCGGAAGTTGAGGATGGTAGTTTCGTCGGGGATGCGCTCCAGGCTCAGCCCAGAAAATTGGCGAAGGATGGTGGTTTCGTACAACGCTTCCTCCATCGCAGGATCGCTGTAGCCGAACCAGTTCTGCATCAGGTGCACGCGCAGCATCGCCATCAGCGGATAGGCCGGACGTCCACCTTCGCCCTTCGGATAATGCGGCTCGATCAGGGCGATCAAACCCTGCCACGGCACCACCTGATCCATCTCGATCAGGAACAACTCCTTGCGGGTTTGCTTACGCTTACCGGCGTACTCGGCGTCGGCGAAGGTCATCTGCTTCATCGGAAAACTCGGGCAACGGGATCGGCGTATTTCACCAGATTCGGGAAGTCTTCTTCAGATGGTATGGACGCCTCCCCCCGGCAGCGGGCCGACCGCAGCACCTCTACATCAATAGAGGATCCTCGCTGCC
>NZ_PJQQ01000090.1:0-1358 GCF_002858665.1 Pseudomonas sp. FFUP_PS_473 | reverse complement strand
CCTTCAGCCACGCTTGGTGTGGCGCTCAGGGTCACGGTGGTGGTGTCAATGGTGTCGGTGACGACAGTCACTGCCGCATCTGGGCTGGTCACCAGGCTTTCGAAGTCACCGCCGGTGCTGCCGGTGATGGTGACGTTCAGCGTTTCGCCGTCTTTGTAGACGTCATCAGACGGAGCATCAACGGTGATCGAACCTTCTTTCGCGCCGGCGGCGATGGTGACGACCTGGTTGTTGCTCAGGGTCACCTTCATTTCGGTGCCCGCTGGGTTGGTCAGCGATACGGTGTAGACGATCTTGCCGCCTTCAGTCACTTCGCCAGTCGCGCTGACGCTCAGGCCAGTCGAATCCTGGGTGCCTGGACCATCGGTGACGGTCGTGGTTGGCGTGCCTGCCGCTTCTACTTTCTCGTAGTTGCCGCCACTGATGTCCGTGATGCTGTTGGTCAGCGGTGCGTTGGTGTTGTGAACGTTGTTCGGTGCAGTGAACGGCACCGAGCCCGAGGACTCGCCGACCGGGATGGTGATGGTCTGGCCGTTGGCCAGGGTCACCACCAGCGGGGTACCGGTAACCGGGGCATTGACCGACGCGGTGTAGGTGACAACGCCACCTTCGGCCACGCTGGGTGTAGCGCTCAGGGTCACGGTAGTGGTGTCGATGGTGTCGGTCACCGTGGTCACTGCTGGTTTGTCACTGACCTCCAGCTCTTCAAAGTTACCACCGCTGGTACCAGTGACCGTAACACTCAGTGTGCCAGCATCAATGTATGAATCATCGCCCGGCGCATCAATGCTGATGCTGCCTTCTTTCGCACCTGCGGCAATGGTGATGGTCTCACCATTGCTCAGGGTGATCTGCATTTCGGTACCGGCCGGATTGCTCAAGGTCGCGGTGTAGACGATCTTGCCACCTTCGGCGACTTCGCCAGTTGCCGTCACGTTCAGGCTTGTGGTGTCCGTACTGTCGACCACTTCGGTAATCGCAGGCTCTTCGCTCGGTTCAAGCTTTTCGTAGTTACCACCTGTGGTGCCGGTGATGGTGGTGATGATCGAGTCGGCGCCGTTGTACACATCATTCGGCGCGGTGAAGTCCACAGTACCGGCGGATTCACCCACCGGGATGGTAATGGTCTGGCCATTGGACAGGGTTACTGTCAGTGGCGAACCGGTCACAGGCGCACCGACCGTAGCGGTGTAGGTAATTACACCGTTCTCACCCACCGTCGAAGTCGCCGTCAGGGTGAGTGAGGTGGGGTCGATCGAATCGGTGATGGTGGTCACCGCCGGCTCGGTGCTCGGCACCAGGTTCTCGAAGTTACCCCCCGTAGCACTGGTAATCGTGGTGCTGACGGTGCTGCCGTT
>NZ_PJQQ01000008.1:0-181374 GCF_002858665.1 Pseudomonas sp. FFUP_PS_473 | reverse complement strand
TGCAGCTGTCTCCAGTAGAGTATGAGAAACGCTATTTCCTGAGCTTGGAGAGTGTCTAGAAAACCAGGGGCGATTCAGAAATGGGCGGCTTAGGGATGCCGAAAAGCCCGCTTTTCAGTCGCTGATTATTGGATAACCAAGGCAAAGCCTTGGTTATCCGGACTCACGGGCGCACCTCTCCCGCAGCAGGCAATAATTGCCGGCGCACCATCCACAGATTCGACAGGGCAAACAGCGTGGTCAGTTGCGCCGTGTTCTTGGCCAAGCCGCGAAAACGAGTCTTTACATAGCCGAACTGGCGTTTGATCACCCGGAACGGGTGCTCCACCTTCGCACGCACTTGCGCCTTGGCCTTTTCGATCTTGCGCTTGGCTTGGTAGAGCACGCTGCGTTTGCTCAAGTGTTTGTAGGTGCTGCGGCGGGCAGCGACCTGCCATATCACCTGCCGTCCCTCGTGTTCTGGCCGCTTTTCCACGCCTGTGTAAAGCGGGAGCCTGCTGCGGGATGAAGGCGAAAACAGTAGCGATCGATAAACTAATGGGTGCGGACTTTATTGTTGTTGTTTTATTCATGATGCCCATGGAGCAAGCCCGCCGCTACACGTCGCATGATGTCTGCCCGGGCACTTTTTAATCGAAGCCATGAGGAAAGCGGAGCGCGCAAGCACGAGGATGGAAGCCCGGAGGGCCAAGACCCAGACGCAGTCGGGGCTTGGTTCACGACAGCCATGCCGCAGGCAGTGCCCAGCCCACAGGAGTTCCTGCGACTGGTTTCACCGCGATAGTGATCTCGAATTGGCCCTTTTGCCCACGATGCTATCGCGGGCCAGGGCTTGGCGGACATCAAGGGTAGGTATCAGCGCTCAGGCCGTTTTCCGCCGCCCCGGCTACCGGTACGCTGAAGCTCACGCAGGGAGACGCCCGGGCACTACTGTTGACGCTGTGATTAGCAGCATCAAGATGGTGACGCAAGAGCAGGGCAGCGCAGCATCAGCCTCTGTCTCGCGTTCCTAAGTGCTTGACCGACCGCGCTCGCTCTTGATCATGTGAGTGGTAGTAAGTGTTCTGGGTAGTCGCCAGGTTGGAATGCCTCAGGTCGTACTGGAGATCCTTCGCGTTTCTGAACGGCGCATCAAAGGTCGCCGAGGTATGACGTAGCCAGTGCGATGATGCTACGCGCAGGCTGTCCATTTCATAAGGCTCACGTCCTTCTTCACGCATTCTGACGAGCGCTTGATCAAAAACGGTTTGGAGGAGGGCGCGCACCTGTCGATCCGAGAGGCCTGGGCGACCGCTCAGCGTTTTCAGGAGTGGAGTTTTCTCCTGATAAGTAGGCAATGGACTCAGTCCAATGAAAGTACGGTACCTTGTGAGATACTTCGTTACATACTCATCACGCACTGCGATTTTTCCGGACTTGTTGCCCTTACCCACAACATGGAACCACCAGTTCCCATCAGCATCTAGACGAAAGTCCCCCATGGTGGGCTGCCAGTTTGTACGCCCTACGATGTCCGATATGCGCAAATACATGCTAAACATCGTAACGAGCACGAATAGGGTGCGCTCATGTTTCCTTGGGTCAGCAGCGGCCATGGATTCTGCAGTATCAATCACATAATCCCATTGCAAAGGGGTTAACGCCCGAGAAGTGCTGGATTCTAGCTGAGATGAACTGTACTGCCCCTTTTTAGTAACCTTGCGAAACGGATTCGAACTGGCGATTTCTTCTTCCACTAGATACTCATAAAAGCCGTTTGCAATCTTAAATACATTGCTCATGCTACCGGTTGATGAGTGATAGTCGGTCGACGAATTATCCACAAAACTTTCACTTAGGCTGCGATTTTGTTTCGGGGCGCGCAGTGTGAAAGGCTTCCATTTTGGGTTGGCCGCTAACTCCAGGCCCGGTGGCTGATCAGCACTACTTAAAGCATCTTCTGAAATGAACCGATTACGAATGACTGGCCCAACCCAAGTGGCTGGCGGGTGCTTGCAAAACTCAAGATACGCTTCGGCATCAAGCCGTTTCAACTCGTGCACAGGCTTCTGGCGGACGATCAGCGCCCAGAGAAATAGCCGCTCAACGTGGCCTCGGTACGTGCTGTATGTAAGCGCGTTGTCGGCATAACACCTCAGATAGCCCCTGATGGCCAGAAACCCTGGAATGGCCTTGAGTTCGGGAGCAAAGCCTTCCAAAAATCGCGCTACGCTGGCGATCGATGGCCGGCCTACAGTGAAATCTTGATCAACGAAATCACTGTGAGATTCAAATATGGGCCGGGGATTGCAGGTCATCTTACATACCGTATAAGGGCGGTCGACGTCAGCAATTGAAACTTCCTAATCTGGCTGTTTTAGGAAGTTTTTACCTCCTGCACCGCCCGCTTCAATTACTCACTTCAATCGACTGACCATAGTTAATGGGAATTGCCGGATAGTAGCGCCAAGTTTGGCCGGCCGCAACCTCGGCAAATTTTTCGCCCATCCACTCCATCCGTCAGTGACTATCATGCTTGCTTGACATATGACAAGAAACGCATTAAGCGATATTCGGAGTTGTGGATCTGCCTCGCTGCGTCATATATGACCAATTCGCATCTGGCAGCGTCAGGCATTGGTAATTCCTTGTCGCCCAGATAAATTTCGGTTTATAAGAATATTGTTATTTTCGCTTCAGTCGCCACCTTGAGGGGCGGGGCCTAAGGAGCTATGCGAATTCCCTTTATATTGTTTGTAGGATGAGGAAGCCTCTTTAAGGCTCTTTAGTCACTGGCGTGAAGTGGCAATATACGTACAAATACGCCTCATAACCCCAATGTCCATTTCGCTCCCGAAAGTGTCCGCATTACAAGCTTATTCAAACGAAAGTGTCCGCATTATTGTCGGGCAGGTTGATTTCGGAAAGTGTCCGCATTCACCGCAAATAACACCAAAGGCAGCAGAATCGGGGATCCCGCCTGGTGGTTGCTCAGGGCGGGCTTTGGAAAGTGTCCGCATTTTCGTCGCGTTCGCAGGAAAACGGCTCGGAGCGTCGTTCGTGGATGAGCTGTGCGACAGCTTGGCTACTAGGAGGTTTCCAGGGAGCTAAATTCCAGGATCGACATCGAGGGACTCCTGTGAGGCCCGGAGCGCGTGGCTTGGAGCGTTTGCTTGCTTGGTGGTGCTGGGCTTTAGGGGCCACAGGGTGCGTGTATTTCAGATGAGAACTGTGGCTCGTTGAGCGTTGAAAATACGGAAAGTGTCCTGATTATGGGGTTCGCCGTGTGCGCAGGAAGGTGTCCGCATTAGGTGCAAAAAAACCTGGAGGCTTTGGATTTACTCGCTTACAGGGGTGGTTCTGGAAATCCCGCAGATTACTCGAGTGTCCTGATAGCGCAGAAAACCGGAGCAACGGTTCAAACGGGCGTTTTTTGACGAGACCCAATGAATTCAGAGGTTTGCGGAAGGCGCTCAGAGGTAGAAGTGTCCGCATTTCTGAGGTTTGCTGGCGTTTGGAAGCAACCCCGAGAGGCTGGAGGCCTTATGGGCTGGGGGTTGAGGGGGTTTAAGGGGTAAGAGTGTCCGTGATTCGCAACGGTTACAATTCAGGTTTTTAGGTACCGGTCACATCATCACTATCTTTTTAGAAACACTATTTAACATAATATACATTATAAGCACCTTCGTATGGAGCTACCGGGGCCGAGGGTGGTCAGATTTGAAGCCAGGCTCACCATATCATTACGCTCACACTGGCCATGAACGGTTACAGCGTCATGCAAACGGATAGCAACTGTGATGAGCTGCATTATTTGAAGATCGAGCGACCGAATTTCACGGTGCAGCCCATCTATGTTCCGTGCGGTTCGTAGAAGCTCAGTTACAGACCGAATGAAATCATGCAGCGGCCCACTGTGGTCGCCGCAGTAGTCTGTTTGCCGAGCGTAGTTAACAGAGCTGGAACCTTCATGGCAGACCAGCCAAGCATGCCGGATAGCGTTGATGACAGCGTGACGGGCTCCACCTGGTCCACGCTCAGGTTCGTTAAAATGCTGCCGACGAAGCTCCCTTGCTAGAGCTATTTTCTGACTCAACACCTGATCATTCGGCGCACTTTTTTATAGCCTGATCTTCCCGCCAATACACCTCATCAAGCGGCGTGTACAACGCATCTCTAATTCCTTTTTGGCTGCGTAAATCATACTCAGCCAGTGCTTTTGCCAGATATCGAGCCGCAGCGTGGAGCTCTCCAGGGCTGCAAATGTAGCTTCATGCGAGTATTACGGGCTCTCTGAGGGGATGGCATTCAGTCAAAGCTTCAGGACAGGGCTCACGCAAGAGGCTTCAAACTTTAGCGTTATTGCAGTACCCTACCCTTTAAATATTCGATCAGGTTATAACTCGACTAAATGACTATTTAGTCGAGTTATAAATCGCCCCATCGATTAGTCCGCGAAAACCGCACGCTGCCTTATCTCGGCTCTATGGTGGTTCACAGCGTTTACCTTTAAGCGAATTAATACATTCCGGGCGTTAATTAGCCCCATAAAACCTCCTCCTCAACCGCCATCTGTGACTAGGTGACCTGCCGCCCCAAGATGCCAGCCCGCATGGGTTCTATGGCCTTCAGGTGATACTTCGCTACCGCCCCTTGTCCGTAAATGCCGCTGGGAAACCAGCATAGCCAAGCGTTCTCGGCTGCCTGTGCTCTCCAGGCACTATCTGATGGTCGCATCTCGCACAACAGTTCGATAACCGCACAACATCCGTTTAGGTCTCTCTACTTGTGCCCAATCTTGCGGCACGCTATTGCGCAGTCACCAAATACTTCCTAGGTGCTGATTGGCCCACCGCTTCGCAGCGCGAGGGCCAGCTTGACAACTCACACTCCAGGAAAACCAGGAGCTCGCTTTGATTAATAAAACGTTTGAGTCCATCGCCAGCGCGGTGGAAGGGATCACCGACGGTTCGACCATCATGGTCGGTGGCTTTGGCACTGCCGGCATGCCGTCTGAGCTGATCGATGCCCTGATCGCCACCGGTACCCGCGACCTGACCATCATCAGCAACAATGCCGGCAACGGTGAGGTCGGTCTTGCTGCTCTGCTCAAGGCGGGCAGCGTACGTAAGGTGGTCTGCTCTTTCCCGCGCCAGTCGGACTCCTACGTGTTCGACGAACTGTACCGAGCCGGCAAGATCGAGCTGGAAGTGGTACCGCAAGGTAACCTGGCCGAGCGTATCCGCGCTGCGGGCTCAGGCATCGGTGCCTTCTTCTCGCCGACCGGCTACGGCACCCTGCTTGCCGAGGGCAAGGAAACCCGAGAAATCGACGGCCGCCAGTACGTTCTGGAAATGCCGCTGCACGCCGACTTCGCGCTGATCAAGGCGCACAAGGGTGACCGTTGGGGCAACCTGATCTACCGCAAGGCCGCCCGCAACTTCGGCCCGATCATGGCCATGGCCGCCAAGACTGCCATCGCCCAGGTCGACCAGATCGTCGAACTCGGTGAGCTGGACCCGGAACACATCATCACCCCGGGTATCTTTGTCCAGCGCGTGGTCGCCGTCACCGGCGCTGCCGCTTCTTCGATCGCCAAAGCTGTCTGAGGCCTGCCATGACCATCACCAAAAAGTTCTCCCGCACCGAGATGGCCCAGCGCGTGGCTGCAGACATCCAGGAAGGCGCGTACGTAAACCTGGGCATCGGCGCACCGACCCTGGTGGCCAACTACCTGGGCGACAAGGAAGTATTCCTGCACAGCGAGAACGGTCTACTGGGCATGGGCCCGAGCCCCGCTCCAGGCGAGGAAGACGATGACCTGATCAACGCAGGCAAGCAGCACGTGACCCTGCTCACCGGTGGCGCCTACTTCCACCACGCCGATTCCTTCTCGATGATGCGTGGCGGCCACCTTGACATCGCCGTACTGGGCGCCTTCCAAGTGTCGGTCAAGGGCGATCTTGCCAACTGGCACACCGGCGCCGAAGGTTCAATCCCGGCCGTAGGCGGCGCGATGGACCTCGCCACAGGCGCCCGCCAGGTGTTCGTGATGATGGACCACCTGACCAAGTCAGGCGAAAGCAAGCTCGTGCCCGAGTGCACTTACCCCCTGACCGGCATCGGTTGCGTCAGTCGCATCTACACCGACCTGGCCGTGCTGGAAGTGACGTCCGATGGACTGAAAGTGTTAGAGATCTGTGCCGATATCGACTTCGACCAGTTGCAGAAGCTCAGTGGCGTGCCGCTGATTCAGTAGCCCGCGGAAACCGTTTACATCCGCCTGCCGTTGATGGGGCTGAAGAAGGTCCATCGCCGTCAAGGCGGATTTTCCTGCGCATTAGCAGTCCTCGCCTCTCTGATCTGGCACTTAGCCAATACAGGTCCTTCAGGGGCAGCAGATCGAAGATATTTACGGCGATGCGAAAATATAGGTAGAAGCGCCCTGACCCATCGGGTACGCCAAATTATGAATCACGGTGATTCACCCCACTACTAACCCTGCCCTTACTTCATGGGAAATCGCCAAAGCAACACCACCCCTTGGGCTATGATCAATCTGTCGCCCTCAACGGGAGCGTGCCATGCCGATCACACCTTCGGGTCAGCGGTTGCGTTTGTACGACAGTGATGAACTCGATTGCATATTGCAGGCGATGGCAAGACAGGCTGCTGCGCTGTTGCCGCCTACTCAAGCCGTACTGATCGGTATCCAGCGCCGTGGTGAGCCCCTGGCCCAGCGTTTACAACGACTTCTGTCATGTCAGACCGGCCTGCCGGAACTGCCGCTGTATCCGCTGAAGGTCAAGCGCTATGCCGATGACCTGAAAGTGCTGCATACCTACACGCAATTGACCGAAAACCCGCTTCTGGGTGCGCTAGACCTCGCGGGTAACACCTTGTTGATTGTCGATGATGTGCTTTTTGAAGGCCACTCGCTCCTGCGTACCTGCGCTTATCTCGCGCAACTCGGCGCTCGCCGGATCTACACTGCAGTACTGGTCGACCGGCATGTCTGTCAACAACCAGTCCATGCCGATATTGTCGGTGTACATCTACAAGTCGCTGCCCATGATATTGTCGAATGCAACGTTCCGCCTTATGAAGCGGAATTCTGTATTGACGTACTGCGTCATGGTGTCACCCTCGACGGCAGATCTAAAAAAACGCTGGAGTGAGCGCAACGTGATGGAAAAGATGAACATCAGTAAAGCGTTCACGCTGATCGAATCAGGTCCGGTTGTTTTCGTTACCACGAATGAGGGTGAGAAGAACAATATAATGACCCTCTCGTGGACCATGGTGGTTGACTTTACGCCGATCATTGCGATCACCACGGGGCCTTGGAACTACTCATACGCCGCGCTCAGTAAATCCAGGGCGTGCGTGATTTCAATTCCTACGGTGGATCTGATTGATCATGTTGTGGGTATTGGAACCTGCAGTGGCGCCGACACCAACAAATTTGCAACGTTCGGGCTAACGCCAGTGAAAGGAAAGCATGTTAGGGCGCCCTTGATTAAAGAGTGCGTGGCGAATATCGAATGCAAGGTCATTGATATCGTCGAAAAATACAACATCGTTGTCCTTGAAGGCATCGCCGCATACTTCGACAGTTCACGCAAAGAGCAGCGAACGCTTCATGCTGTGGGGGATGGCACGTTCATTGTGGACGGTAGAAGACTGGATCGAAGAAAAATGATGCAATCGAAGATCCCGGACGGCGTGTAGCCTTCATGCTGCAGACGCCACGATAAAGCGGCTGACATAGGGCAGGTGCAACTCGCCACCCTGCCCTGTTGACAGCCCCTCGCTAATGTCACTGTACCTGGTTACGGCCATTGCGCTTGGCACGGTACAGAGCATCGTCGGCACGCGTGATAAGACTCTCCACGCTGTCATCACTTTCGGCAAAGGCAACGCCGAATGATGCGGTCACGGTGTCGAGCAATTCATCTGTGCTCCGTGTCTTGATTCGCAGCGTTCGGATTTTCAGGCGCAACTGCTCGGCAAAGGCATAGACGCTATCAATATCGGCACATCGTTGCAGGATGACGCAGAATTCTTCGCCGCCATAGCGCGCCGCTACGCCATGAGGAGGAAGGGCGTTGCGGAGTAGTTGGCCAACATGCTGCAGTACGCGATCACCTAGTGGATGCCCGTACTGGTCGTTGAACTGCTTGAAGTGGTCAATGTCCAGCATGACCAATGCTACGCCATCAGGCCCTTTGCTCAGTGCTTGCTCCAGCAAGCGTGTGAAGGTGTTTCGGTTGAATACCTGTGTCAGGCTGTCGACCGTAGCCGCGAGTTGAACGCGTTCAAGCTTTGCTCGCAGACTGGTGATCTCGTTTTGGGCCGCGCGCAGCTGGCCGAGAAAAAGCGCCTGTTGATCCTGTATGAGCTGGGTGCTCTGTTGCAACTCGCTCAGTATGCTGGGCAAGGCGATCGGTTCATCAAGCATCTCTATGCAATGCTCCAGGCTGGCCTGGAAGTTCAGGTTAACCTTTACGCTATGCGAGACGTCACGCTCCATGTCGTCAACGAGGTCGATAGCTTGCTGTTGCCCGGCGCGGGCCTCTTCCAACTCGTCTCGAATGATGAAGTCGCGAAAGAGCTTGGTGGCGGACTCTGCGGGGAAACCGCCTTCCTCCAGGACAAGCCGATCCAGTTGGTGATTGAGCTCGGGCTCCTGCCCTCTACAGTACGTATACCAAAGCGCGTAGTGCACAGGGTTGGTAGGGATGCTGTGACGCATCATCAGGGGTACAGCTTGCTTCAGCAAGGCCGCCGCTTCTTGTGTGTCCTCTGGGTACAACGCTAGAGCAGTAGCGCGCCTTTCTGGTTCTCTCATCACGTGATAGTCGCTGGTTATTATTCGTAAGAATATACAACAAGAACCGTATAACTATAAGTCTATTACGGTAAGAAACCCTGCGTTCTTCTTAAGCCTGGCAAGGCCACACCCTCCTCCGTGCAGGCCCTTGCCCTACGCGTGTTGCACTTTGTTTCGGGTCTTCCTGCGCTGGAATTTTCCTCAATCGCTAGGTAGCATGCGAAAACCTGATGTAGCACAACTCCGGCGCAGCCATAACGCTCTAGGCTGAGGTTCGACGCATGATGAGGCATGGGTCTATCGGCCCAACAATAAAAACAAGAAATGCAATGCGACGGCAGGCCGTCACCGACGCCCAAATGGCGGACATTGCAGATCAAGGTGATTGAGCATGCTGTACGAAGGCTTGGCGAAAAATTCCACCTTAACGATCAACGGCCTTCCAGCCGAGGGACCCTGCGCGCGCGTTACGCAAGCCCTGAGTGCTCTTCCCTCCTGTTTCGATGGCCGGCTTCTGCGGTACGCCTTTTCCATCTCGAGCAATCCCCTTCATCCACAAGCAGGCCTATCTATGGGCTCTTGGCCCAGGCGCCCCCTTCACAAGCGAATTTCCAGTTCTGCGAAACTGGCCGTAATCACTGTATCGACTACCCTCTTTCAGCCAAACACCCAGCCGTTTACCGCGAACCGCACCTTGCCCTGCAAGGCTGAGCGGCATTCCTGTATTTCTGGATTAATTTGGTGCAATAACAAAATTTTAACAAATTTGTGACATTTTTTTTCAGAGCTCTCGCAAAGCATCTTGGCCTGCCTGCTACCAGGTTTATAGCATGCGTTTCGATAAGGAATAGCAAAGGATGAAGGTCACTGTTTTTGGAACCGGCTACGTCGGTCTTACACAAGCTGCATGCCTTGCCGAAGTCGGGCATTCGGTGTGCTGTGTGGATGTCGACGAGCAGCGTATAGCTTCTCTGCTTGAAGGGCACTGCCCTATTTTCGAGCCCGGTCTCCCAGCTTTGTTGGAAAAAAACCTCGCGTCAGGGCGGCTCCAGTTCACCACGGACGCCGCGTTGGCTACTGCCTTTGCTGACATCGTCTTTATTGCAGTGGGCACCCCTCCCTGTGAGGACGGCAGTGCTGACCTGCGCAACGTTTTCGCGGTGGTCGAAACACTGATGGCTTACGCCACACACGACAAGGTCATTATCAATAAATCGACCTCTCCTGTAGGCACCGTCGACCGGATCAAAAGCATGATTGCCGATCGATCCAACGGCAGCGCGCTACGTTTTGAAGTTGTCAGCAACCCCGAGTTCCTCAAGGAAGGCTCCGCCGTCAATGATTGCATGCGACCTGAGCGCATCATTATTGGGGGCGCACAACCTGCCACCATTGAATTGATTCGCGAGCTTTACCAACCGTTCAGCCGGAATCGCGAAAAAATCATCGAGATGGATGCGCGCAGCGCCGAACTCACCAAGTACGCCGCTAACTGCATGCTCGCCACGAAAATCTCCTTCATCAACGAGATGGCCAACCTGGCGGAGCATTTGGGTGCCGATATCGAGATGGTCAGACGTGGCATCGGCTCCGACTCGCGAATTGGTTACGACTTCATCTACCCCGGCTGCGGCTTTGGCGGTTCCTGTTTCCCCAAGGATCTCTCAGCCTTGCAAAAAACAGCCGAACTCGTGGATTTCGACACCCAACTGTTGCGCGCCGTAGACGCGGTCAATCAGCGACAGAAGCACCGCTTGTTCGAAAAGATACAGCGCCATTATCGCAACGAACTGCGCGGCAAGGTCTTCGCGGTGTGGGGGCTTGCGTTCAAACCCAACACTGATGACATTCGTGAAGCCTCCAGTCGCGTGTTGCTGGAAGCCTTGTGGAAGGCCGGTGCGCGGGTTCAGGCCCATGATCCTCAAGCGATGCAGGAGTTTGAGCGTCATTATGGCCAACGCTCTGACTTGCAGTTAATGTCATCCAAGGAAGGCACATTGCAAGGTGCCGATGCGTTGGTCATCGTCACCGAATGGCAGGATTTCCGCGTGCTTGACCTGGAGCAGGTTCCCCAACTGCTTGCTGACCGGGTGGTGTTTGACGGCAGAAACCTGTTTGACCCCGAGCACATGGCCGCCGCAGGCCTTGCCTACTACGGCATAGGACGTGGGCGGGTGGACAGCGAATGACGGTACTGATTACAGGCGCAGCAGGTTTTATCGGCTTCCACACGGCTAAACGCTTGTGCGAGCAAGGTGTCGACGTTCTAGGTATCGACAACCTCAATGACTACTACAGCGTTGAGCTCAAGCGTGACCGGTTGAAGGCATTATCAGGGTTTAAAAACTTCCGTTTTCAAACCATGGACATCGTCGACAAGCCAGCATTGCTCGCCTTGTTCGAAGCGCACGCCTTCAGCGAGGTAATACACCTCGCTGCACAGGCCGGCGTTCGCTATTCCCTGGATAATCCGGATGCATACGGCTCATCCAATCTGGTTGGATTCCTGAATGTGCTCGAAGCCTGTCGGTATCACATGCCCCGGCATTTGATCTACGCCTCGAGCAGCTCGGTCTATGGCTCGAACGACAAGCTACCGTTCTGTATCGAAGATGCCGTCGATCACCCGGTTTCGCTGTATGCCGCCAGCAAGCGTGCCAATGAGCTGATGGCGCACAGTTACTCCCACTTGTTTGGTATTCAGGCCAGTGGCTTGCGCTTCTTTACGGTCTACGGGCCGTGGGGACGTCCAGATATGGCGCTGTTCAAATTTACCCGGGCGATCCTCGAAAACCAGCCAATCGATATCTACAACGACGGAAATATGTCACGCGACTTTACCTACGTCGACGACATTGTCGAGAGCATCGTACGCCTTCGGTTAAGACCTCCGTCATGGCAGTCGCCAGAGAAGGACGCCGTCGCACCGGCCGTTCCTAGCAAGCTTTACAACATTGGCCGCGGTCAGCCGGTAAAGCTTCTGGACTTCGTTGAGTGCCTTGAGTCCGCTCTGGGTATCAAGGCAAAACGCAACTTGTTGCCCATGCAGGCAGGCGATGTTGAAAAAACCTGGGCTGATGTTTCGGCGTTGGCCAAATGGGTCGATTTTTCGCCTTCCGTTACAGTTCAAACGGGCGTCGCTGAATTTGTGAGGTGGTACCGAAACTATTACCGCGTCTAGGCAAGGCACAACACCATAGAAATAGTTGCGGGAGCGTCATGAGCAAGAACATTTACATCTCTGTGCTGATTCCAGCAAAGAATGAAGCGGCAAATCTACCACCTTTGCTGCACGAGATACGTGCAGCTCTCGATGGCGAAGCGTACGAGATTATCGTGGTCGACGATGGTAGTACCGACAACACGCTGGAAAAACTGCGCAACCTGAAAAGCGGCGGTTTCGATCAGTTGAGAATCTTGCATCAGGCGCGTTCGCTCGGGCAGAGCACTTCGATCTATAACGCCGCCCAGGCCGCGCATGGGCACTGGCTGGTGACGCTCGACGGCGACGGCCAGAATGACCCCGCCGATATCCCAAGCATGATCGCATTGGTTCGTGGCAGTGAAGGCGATGCCGACGGCATCAAACTCGTCGCAGGACACCGGGTGAACCGTCGTGATACGGCCAGCAAGCGCTGGGCTTCGCGATTCGCCAATGGCCTGCGCAGCCGCATGCTCAAGGACGCTACGCCAGACACCGGTTGCGGGCTCAAGCTGATAGAGCGGGCAGCGTTCTTGCGCCTGCCCTACTTCGATCATATGCACCGTTACCTGCCAGCACTTATCCAGCGCAATAAAGGCCGAATGCTGGTGCATCCAGTCAATCACCGCCATCGCCAGGCCGGGACCTCGAAGTACGGCAACCTGGACCGTGCACTGGTGGGGATTCTTGACCTGCTGGGTGTCTGGTGGCTAATCCGCCGTACCCGTTTCGACGCCACCCCCCAAGAGGTGGATGTATGAACATTACTCGGGAAACACTCTGGCTCATACTGGGGTTTACCGGGCAGGCTGTCTTTACCGGGCGCTTTTTGCTTCAGTGGATCTATAGCGAAGTCAAAAAACGCAGCCTGATTCCTGTGGGGTTCTGGTACTTGAGCATTCTTGGCAGTGCACTGCTGCTGGTGTATGCGATCTACCGGCAAGACCCGGTTTTCATCGCCGGTCAAGCCTTCGGCTTCATCGTCTACTTGCGCAATCTGCAGCTGATTGCCCGTAACAAAACGCTTAAGGAATAAGCCTGGTGCGTATGTTCACCTCCCACAGGACTGAACGCCTCGCGTTTGCCCTGCTAGCCCTTGTACTGGTGGGCGCCGGCCTCGGCTTGCGTCAACCAATGAATGTCGACGAAGAGCGCTTTCTTGGTGTGGCTCTGGAAATGCTGCAAAGCGGTTCCTGGTTCATTCCACATCGTGCCGCTGAAATCTATCCAGATAAACCGCCGTTGTTCATGTGGGCGGTTGCGTTCTTCACCTGGTTGACGGGCCTGCCAAAGGTCGCATTGTACTTGCCCGGGCTACTTTCGGCGGTCACCGCCACGGTAGTGCTGCATGATCTCGGGCGTCGCTTGTGGAACCGCCGCGTCGGCCGCATTGCTGCCCTGCTCTTCCTTGCCACCTACCAGACCTACAGTATTCTGCGTACTGGCCAGATCGACAGCTTTTTATGCTTGTGGGTGGCGCTGGGCATGTACGGCCTGGTTCGTCATCTTTTGCTTGGTCCCGCCTGGGGCTGGTTCTACCTGGGCTGTGCGGCGATGGGCTTCGGGGTGATCAGTAAAGGGGTCGGCTTTGTCCCCGCGCTCATGTTGATCCCCTACGCCTATGCTGTCAGCAAGGGCTGGAAGGGTGTGGTTGCCATGCCTGGGCAAGGGCGACGCTGGTGGCTGGGGTTGCTGGTCATGCTGCTGGCCATTGCAGTCTGGCTAGTGCCTTTGGTGGTAACAGCGCTGTCGAGCGGCAACGCTGCAGAGCTGGCCTATATCAAGGAAATTCTGTTACGCCAAACCGCTCATCGCTACGCCAGTGCATGGGATCACCGTGAACCGTTCTGGTACTTTTTCGTCAAGGTAATCCCGCAGTATTGGCTGCCGATGTTCCTCGCCTTGCCCTGGCTGGTACCGGCGTGGCGCCGGCAACTGCTCAAGCACGACGGGCGTGTGCTGGTATTGCTGGGCTGGGTCATTCTCGTGGTGCTGTTCTTCTGCTTGAGCACCGGCAAACGCAAGTTGTACATCTACCCGGCGCTGCCAGGCCTGGCCTTGGTTGCTGCCCCCTTGGTGCCTTGGTTGCTTCGCCGCTGGTTCGGCCAGCGCCCCATGGGGCGCAAGATTTTCACAGCAGTAGCGATCCTGTGGTTCTGCCTCTGGTTTGCTCGCGGTTTTGTCGAAGCTCACAAGGAAGGTCGCAATCCACATGAAACGCTGATGAACGAGACCGCCGCACTGACCCAAGGTGCCGATCTGGTGCTTGTCAATTGGCGCGAAGGGCACTGGTTGTTCGCGAAGCAGCCAATTATCCACTTTGGCTTCCTTAGCGGATCGAAGATCGACCAGGCTGCCTTATGGTTGCATGAGCATCCCAAGGCCTATGCACTGGTACCCGCCAGTGAACTTGAGCGCTGCTTCCAGGCAGACAAGGCTCGTAAATTAGGCGAAACGTCGCGCGCGCAGTGGTTCCTGGTCGGTGCCGACGCCGATAACGGTAGTTGCCGCCCGGCACCGCCAACCAACGTGTACCGCTTCAGCTGGCACACCAGCCCCCTGTAATTCCTTGATTTGATCACCAGGCCGTCAGCGGCCTGGTTACCTCGTATTGCCTGGAGATTGATGCAGTGATTTCAGTTGCAGGGAAAACAGCGCGTGGGCTACCGGTTCTCGCTACACCGAAGTGGATTGGCGCAGCGTTATTGTTGATCGTGCTCGTGTTGGCCTATACCGCATCGTCACGCTATTTCATACATCAGCAGATCTACGCTCAATTACGCACTGCCTGGGCAGGAGACACGGCGCCTGGTCAGAACATCTGGTTACCTGACTACAAGGTGGTCATTGATGGAAAGGTGGTGGAAAGCACGTTGAGGAATCTCTCAGCCATCACGTACGACTACGATCAGAATCGCCTGCTGGCCATCACCAACAACACGCCAATGGAGTTGTTGGTACTGAGCAAGGCTGGCGATATCGTCAGTCGCTACCCGCTGGAGGGTTTTAAAGACACCGAAGGCTTGGCCTACCTGGGGCACGGCCGTGTGGTGGTAGCCGACGAAGACCTGCAACGACTCAATGTGGTCACCCTGCCGACAGAGGTTCGCCCGATCAAAGCCGATGACACTCAATTCATCAGCCTGGCGATCAATCTTACCAATACAAACAAAGGGTTTGAGGGTGTGACCTACGATGCTGAACATGACCGGTTGTTCGCCATCAAGGAACGGGATCCCCGTCAGCTGTTTGAAGTCACCGGGATGATTAATTCAATAGGGGCGCCACTGAAGATCAAAGTGGCTGACCTTACTTCGTGGGTCGATCGCAGTGTCTTTGCCAGGGATATGTCGGATGGCTACTACGACGCTGCCACTGGCCACATGCTGATTCTGAGTGATCAATCGAAGTCCATCACCGAACTGGATCAGGACGGGAATTTTGTCAGCACTCGTTCACTGCGCGGTGGTATTAGCGACATGAAGGACAGCGCACCTCAGGCCGAAGGCATGACGATGGACAGTGATGGCAACCTGTATGTGGTCAGTGAGCCGAACCTGTTTTACCAGTTCAAGAAACAGTAAATACACCTGACGCGGCTGTTTGAGGGGGTTGCACATGAAGTTTGCTGCCGGCAACGCAACACGCGCCTTCACCATCATCGCTTTAATGCTGGTCTTGTTGTTGCTGTTCTGGGGCTTGGGCAGCATACCGCTCTTGAGTGTGAACGAGGCACGCCGTGCCGTGACTTCTCGAGAGATGCTGGAAACCGGTCAATGGCTTTTGCCGTATATGAACGGTGATCTGTACCTCTCCAAGCCGCCGCTCTTCTACTGGTTGACGCTGATGTCCTCTCAAATGCTGGGGGCACTGAGCGAATGGAGCCTGCGCCTGCCGTCAGCCCTGTTTGCCGCGCTTTGCTGCGGCCTTGTCTACTGGCAGGGGGTGCGTCTGGCAGGGCGTCAGGTTGGTTTGTTCGCGTTGATTTTTCTTGCCGCCAATGCCGGTTTCAGCCTCTTCGCGCGCCGCGCAGAAATTGAAATGACGCTCACGGGCCTATGCTTCATGGCCTTGCTTGCCGCCTGGCAGTACCTGTTTCATGAGGGGCGTCGGGGCTGGGTATGGCTCAGTTACGCCCTGTTGGGATGCGCGCTCCTTACCAAGGGGCCTGTTTGTTTGCTGTGGGTGACTGCGCCTGTTCTGGCGTTTGCATGCATTACGCGCTCCGCAAAGGCCAAGGCTTACCTGTGTGACGGATGGGGCTGGCTGATCGCCTTGGCAATCGGTAGTTCGTGGTACTTGGCTGTTTCGCTGCAGGAAGGCTGGGGCATTTGGGCTGGCATCCTGAATGAAGATATTGTCAAGAAAATCTCGGGCCAGGGGGCTGAGTCCTGGTATGCCTACCTGTTGTACCTGGCTGGCGACTTCTTTCCATTCTGGCTGGTGTTGCTGGTTCAACCGCGCCAACTGTGGCGCAGCCTTCGCGCCCGTCCCGAGCTGATGCTGCTGTTTTGCTGCAGTGTACTGCCCTTGATCCTCTTCTCACTGTTTACCGAAAAACACGCCAAGTACCTGCTACCCACCTATCCGGCGGTTGCATTGCTGCTGGCCTGGCAGTGGAGCGAGGTGTTGTCGCGCGTGGGCAATGCCTGGCGCAAGCTGATGATCGGTCTGCCGCTTGTCGTGCTGGCGGGTTTTACCGTGTTCTATATGGGCTTCGAGTCCAGAGCCTTTGCGCATCGGATCGCTGGGTTCCCACAAATCAGTAGCGCTGCTGCAGCCCATCCTGAACTGCCTGCTTACAGCCTGCTCCCCCCGGATATGCGCCTGGTCTATTACATGGGGCGTCCAGTTGCGACGATAAGTGCCGAGCAGGCGCTGGCACGCACCGAGGCCCCCGGGTTGCTGTTTGTCCAGGCACCACTCCCGGCAGAACTCAACGCACTGCAACCCTGCGTGCTGGCGCAGGTTGAGCCCTATCTGAAACCAAAACGGCGCGCACTGTTGATCGGCCTTGGAACGGCCTGCCCCAAAACACCTCTTTCTGTCACACAGTGACACTACCCTTGTGTTTCCCTGCCCGGGCCTGCCGGGTGGGGACGCGCGGATGAATTGCCAGATGCTTGACGGCTACTGACCCTTAGCCGTTTTCACACGCCCTTCACACCCGTTTGACGAGTCATTTCTTCCCGCGTCGCTATCTTCTGCGCACAACGCTCTTTCGCGGTGCTTTGCCGCAGCCCCCTCAAAAATATTGCACTGGAGTTGCATGATGCTGCACGCAGTGATTGGCCGGGCAGAAGCCCTTCCGCTTGCGCTACGCCACAAGTACGCGCGCCCTCTCAAACTTGCCGCTGGCCTTGCGGTGGCAGCTGTACTGGGGGCGCTTGCCGTCTGGTTCATGGCATGGCCGCATGTGCCGGACCTCAGCGCCAGCGGTGCGATGGCCAAAGCCGGCATTTATGAGGGCTGGAAAAAAGGCGAAGTTGTTGTACTGATACGCCACGCGGAACGCTGCGATCGCTCAAAGGCGCCCTGCCTTGCTGCGCCCGAGGGGATTACCATCAATGGTAGCCAGGCCGCTGCACAGGTCGGCAAGGGACTCAAATCGCTTGGTCTTGCGCAAACCGATATTTTCGCCAGTCCTTTGCTAAGGACACAGCAGACAGCTGATTGGATTGTCGGTAATGCGGTCGCCAGTCAAGACTGGTTGAAGCTCTGCGACAAGGGGTTTGCCAACAATGTGCTTGAGCACAAGACGCCCAATCGGAATCTGGTGCTGGTGACTCACAGTGGCTGTATCGATCAGTTTGAACGTGAGCAGAATGTGCCGGGCGGCGAACGCTCGATTGCCTATGCACAGGCATTGTTTGTTTCAGTCAGTGACAAAGGCCTGCCACGAATTCTCGGTAGCATTTCAGCTGATGAGTGGCAGAAAGTCGCACAGCAAGCGGTGAACTAACAATGCAGGCCATATCGCGTGAAGCGTTTTATCGGGTGAACGTGGGTTATGTCCTGTTGTTTGCGTTGGCGGTGTTTGTCCTGTTCGACCTGGCAGACCTTGACCGTTTATTCAGCGATCTGCTCTATGACCCCGTCACCGGTGTGTTTCCACTTGAACACAACACGCTGTTTGAAAAGATCACTCATAAATGGGCCCGGGTAATCCCGGACTGGACAGGTGAAATAGCGATCATCGGCTTGCTGCTGTCGTTTATCTGGCCTCGACTCGCCCCTCATCCCCAATCGCGGGTCACAACTGTCCTGGAAGCCGTCCGTATCGCGCCCGTGTTGCGCTTTACCACCCGTTATCGCCGCGATTTTCTGTTTGTCGTATTGGCCTTTTCTCTGAACACGGGTGTTATCCACTACCTGAAAAGCCACACGGGCGTGTATTGCCCCGTAGAAACCACACTGTATGGCGGCAAGGAAATTCGCATGGAGTGGTTCCATAACTTCTCTTTGTGGCAAAAGGCAGGCCCTGGAAGATGTTGGCCAGGGGGTCATGCTTCCGGTGGCTTCAGTATGCTGGCCCTGTACTTCATTGCGCGACGCTACCGTTGGCAACACACTAGAAAGGTGTTGATGGGGGCGCTATTGCTTGGTTTTGTCTTCGGCACGACGCGGGTGCTGCAAGGCTGGCACTTTATGTCCCATACCTTTTGGTCGGGGATATTTGTCTGGCTAAGTACGTTGATGGTCGCACTGGCGCTTTATGGTAGAGAACGTCTGTCCCAGCCGCTCGCCGCGCCGTTGCCAGGAGTGGCCGAATACACTCACGCCGGATGTGACAAAATGGCACACTGACGCGCTTTTACATCTGCGCCCCACTGCGGCTAAATAGTGGCTTCATAACTCAGCCCTTCCCCTAATGGCCTCGTTGAAACGCATAAGCCCCTGGATTGCCTGCCTGGCTGTGCTGCTCAACCTGCTGGCCATGCCCATAGGCCGTGCGCTACAGACGCAAGATGTGCAGTTGCCGCTGTGGGGCGGTTTCTGCTCCGCAAACCCTTCTACCCCTCGCGTGCCTGCGCTCGACAAACTGATCGATACGCATGCACCCGCGTCACTGAAAATCAGTATGCAGCATGGCGATTGCTGCTGTGGCCACAATGGCCAGGCTGCGTTGCCTTCGCCATACGTTCGGCATGTCTTTGGATTGTTCGCTGTCGATGCCGAACTGCGTAATCCGGTGCTTCCACCATCGTCTCCCCGCCGGCTCTGGCCACGTCTCAACCCCCGCGCCTCTCCTGTTGCCTGATCACTAAGTCCAGTCCTTCCAGACCGTATCTGGCAAGGCATTTATTGCCGGGCCCTGGGCGATTTCGCACCGCCCATTGGCACGATTGAGTTTTCTTGGTTATCAGGACGTATGCGTTATGCCTGCTCCATGTAGTTTGCCGCGTGTAAAACAACGCGTTGTTTCCCACTCGTTTCTTGCCTTGCTCAGCGCCAGCCTGTCTGCATTTGATCCACTTTCAATCGCCGTTGCAGCAACCTCAAGCAGCGAAGACTCCACACTCACCCTTGGCACTGTCACTGTTTCAGGTGCAGCAGCAGGCCCCTTGGCAACCAGCAGCGTAGTCAGCTCTGTCGATATTCTTGGGGGCGATATCCTCGAAAAAATGCCAGTCAACTACAGCTGGGAGCTGTTCAGCCGCGCACCGGGTGTGATGCTCACCGAGTTCAACCAAGGCACTACCTCGGGGAAAATTTCTTTCCGAGGCTTCAACGGTGAAGGCGAAGTGAATGCCGTCAAGTTGTTGATTGATGGCATTCCGAGCAACAGCAACGACGGCAACATGCCGTATATGGACATGATTTTCCCCCTCGAACTCGACAGCATCGAGGTGGTGCGCGGCACCAGTGATGCGCGTTACGGTCTGAACAACATCGCAGGCAATGTGAACATGTTGACCCGTACCAGCGGTGACTACACCAAGGCCAGGGTCCGCTATGGCAGCTTCAATACCCAAGAGACCCAATTGGCCAAGGGCATCGAAAGCAGCAACTGGACTCAAAACTACTTCATTGCCTACCAGAAAGCCGATGGCTACCGTGACCATGCCGAGGCTGACCGGTATTCCATGTCAGGCAAGTGGTTCTATACCCCGGACGACGACAGCTACCGTATAGGCCTGATTGCCCGTCACTATGAAACCGAAGCTCAGGAGCCCGGCTACCTGACAGAAGATGACGCCCGCCATCATCCCACTATGACCAACAGCTACAACGCGACGGACAAGGGCACGCGGCGGATGAACCAGGTCAGCCTGCATTTCGATACCGAGCTGACCGACAGCCTGGCCTGGTCGTCTAAAACCTACGTCAATACCTACGATGACCGTCGCTGGACACAGTACTGGCGCACCAGCTCCCAACAGGAGCGCGACACCTATGAAACCCAATACGGTGCCCTTACCTCCCTGACCTGGCGCCCTGAAGTCAACGGGTTGTATGACTTTGCGTTGGAAGGCGGTGCAGATGTGCAACAGCAACAGAACAAGAGTGAGCGTTACAAAACCAAGTCTCGTGTGCGCCAATCCCAGACGCGGGATCAAGCATTCGACTTTGACACGTACGGTGCTTATGTTCAGGCCGAGATCAAACCGTTCGAGTCGTTGAAAATCGTCCCTGCCTACCGGGTCGATAAAATCCAGGGTGATTTCACCAATGAAATGACCGGCACGGATTACGACATCAACGACTACGGGCTGATCAAACAGCCCAAGCTCAGCATTGTTTACTCACCCTGGGCAGTGGCCAGCGTTTATGCCAACTGGGGGCGTACATTTCAGGTGGGTACAGGCGCAGCCGCGTACAAGATTCCTCCGCGTACCACCGACCTGGAACCCTCGATCAATGAGGGCTGGGAAACCGGCGTCAAATTCACCCCGAGTGACTGGGTCGATGGACGTATCGCCTATTGGCAACAGGAGGCCACCGGTGAAGTCAGCCGCCGTCTCAACGACCCGAGCGGAGAATCGGACAACGTTGGTGAAACCCGGCGCTGGGGATACGACCTGCAGGTGAACATGCATCCCAACGAGCGTACCGATTTCTGGATGGCCTACGCCTGGCAATATTCAAAAATCCTGCAGCCCAGTGCGACCTTGCCTGACAGTAAAGGCCAGGAAATCGACCACGTACCGCATCATTTGTACAACGCCGGCGTCAGCTACCAGGCTACCCCTGCCCTGCAGTTGACGGCATGGATGAATGGACAGACCAATTACTACCTGGAACGGCAGAACACCCAAGGTACCTACGGCGGTTATGTGTTGATGAACCTTGGTGCTGTCTACAAGGTGGCCGAGTCGGTCAGCGTCGACGTACAGCTCAAGAACCTGACAAACCGCTATTACGAATACGTCTGGTACGACCCGGATGGCGCCGATGCGTCACTGCACTCACCTGGCGACGGGCGTGCGCTCTACACCGGCATCACGTTTGATCTCTGAACACCGGTTTGCAGTGGGGGCACTCCGCCCCTGCTGCTGCCACCTCAAGCAGGCAGCAAAGTGAAAAATTATGGGGCTACAGTAGCGCTTGGCGATTAAAAACGCGCCGGTTGATTTGCTCAATTGCAGCGCACTTCTATATTGAGCTAGTGACAGCGGTTCCTCGCCCTTTGCTAGAGCACAGATCATGGTGAAAACTGATCGTCTGATCATTTGCGAACACTGTGACTGCGTGTACGAAAAAGTCACGCTTGCCAAACATCAGAAAGCCTTGTGTCAGCGTTGCGGCGCAGTGCTTCAACGCTACAACGGAATGACCTTGCAGCAACGGCTGGCGTTGAGCCTTACGGCGGCAGTGCTGTGGATTTTCGCCAACTTCTACCCGGTCATGAGTATCAGCCTGCAAGGCCTGAGCAACAGCGCAACCCTCTGGGATTCGGTGCGGGCCTTGAGTAACGGGCCTATCACTTTTATTGCACTCGTGGCAGCCATCGCCATCATCATCGCGCCGCTCTTTCAACTCGTGCTGTTGATCTGGGTGCTGACCTTTGCGATGGCCACCAAACGCTCTCCGGCATTCAAGCTGTGCATGCGTTGGCTTGAGACCTTGAGGCCTTGGAGCATGCTTGAGGTGTGCCTGCTTGGCGCGATGGTCGCAGTTTTCAAACTGGCGGGCATGTTGGATGTGCTGCCCGGTATAGGCCTGATTGCCCTCGCTGTGTTGAGCTTGCTGATCATAAGGGTTGCCGGGCGCGATGTTCGCGAACTGTGGGAGATGTTGCCGTGAGCACGCCTGCACTCGCCGCCGAGCTGAACCTTGCCCTGTGCCATGCCTGCAACATGGCTTGCGACATGACCGATCACCCGCACACCTGTCCTCGCTGCGGCGCGGCGCTGCACGTACGCAAGCCTGATGCGTTGGCCCGCACCTGGGCCTATATGCTTGCCGCCTTGATCTTCTATATCCCTGCCAACCTTTTACCGGTGATGAACACGAGCCTGTTCGGCAGTGGTGCCGACAGCACGATCATGAGTGGTGTCATCGAGTTCTGGGGGCACGGCGCCTGGGACATTGCTTCGATTATCTTCATCGCCAGTATCGCCGTACCCGCGACCAAATTCGTCGCCTTGACCCTGCTATTGGTCACCGTACAACGCCAGAGTGACTGGGCCCGCAGAGAGCGGGCACAGCTCTACCGCTTCGTCGAGGTCATTGGCTACTGGTCAATGCTCGACGTCATCGTGGTCGCCCTGGTGGCGGCACTGGTCAAGTTTCAGGCACTTGGCGACATTGAACCGCGCCCGGGCATTCTCTTCTTCGGCCTGGTGGTGGTGTTCACCATGCTTTCGGCGATGAGTTTCGACCCGCGTCTGATCTGGGAACCCAAAAAAACCGAGGAGCGCATGGATGAAGCCAGCAACCCCTGATAGCCAAGCCATGCCCGGCCAGCCCAGCATCAAGACCCGCCGCGTCAGTGTTTCGCTGGTGTGGATTGTTCCGATCATTGCAGTCCTGGTGGGCATTTCCCTGGTGGTGCATAACTGGCTGCAACAAGGGCCTGTCATTACTGTCACCTTCAAGACCGGTGAGGGGCTGACCGCCAACAAAACGCCGGTGAAATACCGTAACGTCGTGATTGGCCAAGTCACTGACGTCCAGTTGAGCAGCGACCAGAAAAATGTGACTGCAACCCTGAAACTGGATAAACAGGCGGAACACTTTACCCGCACCGGTTCGCAGTTCTGGGTCGTGCGTCCACGCATCGGCGCCGGCGGTGTTTCTGGCATCGACACGCTGCTGTCCGGTGACTTCATCGGTGCCGATGTCGGTCAAGGTGAGGGGCGATCCAAGGCGTTCAAAGGCCTGGAGGTGCCTCCTCCCATCACCTACGGCGAGCCGGGAAAGCGTTTCACACTGCGCGCGCCTGACCTGGGTTCGCTTGGCATTGGCTCGCCTGTGTATTACCGCAAGATTCCCGTCGGCCAGGTGGTGTCCTACACCCTGGCGCCCGATGGCAAGGGCGTGGACATTGAAGTGTTTGTCCATGCGCCCAATGATGCCTTCGTCACCAATGACACCCGTTTCTGGAACGCCAGCGGCGTCGACGTCGAACTCAGCGCTAATGGGTTTGCGGTGAGCACTGAATCGTTGTCTTCCTTGTTGGTCGGCGGTATCGCCTTTCGTGCACCGGACTACAGCCCTGACGACCGGCCAGCTCTTGAGGATTCTCCCTTTGAACTGTTTGCCGACCAGGAAACCGCCCTCGCCCCACCTAACGGCAAGGCGCAGTACCTGTCACTGCGTTTCGATGAAGCACTGCGCGGCCTGAAAGTCGGCGCTCCGGTGGAGTTTCTTGGCATCGACATCGGCAAGGTCGTCTCGGTCAACCTGGACTACGATGAGCAGCGTCACAGCTTCCCGGCGAACATTGGCATTGTGATATATCCGCAACGCTTGGGGCCCGCTCACGCCAAGATGCTCAAGGCGCTCAAGCATGATCCCAGTGACGAACAGGCAAGCGTACGCCTGTTCGGCACCTTCATCGACAATGGCCTCAGGGCTCAGGCGCGCAGTGGCAATCTGCTGACCGGGCAGTTGTATATTGCGCTGGATTTTTACCCTGATGCGAAGAAGGTGGTCTTCGATCCAAACGCGCGCCCCGTCAGCTTGCCTACGGTGCCAGGAAGCCTGGAGCAACTGCAGGAAAAATTTCAGTCAATGCTCGACAAGCTGGACAAACTTCCACTGGAGCGCATCGCCAACAACCTGGACAGTAATCTGGTGGAACTGCGCAAGGGCCTGCAACAGTTCAACAGCAACACGCTGCCTGGTGTTCACGGCACATTGCAAGAAATCAGCAAAACCCTGCAATCGGCAAATACGACCCTGGCCGACGACTCGCCACAACGAGAACAGCTCAAGCAAACCCTGGATGACGTGGGGCGTATGTCGCGCTCCCTGCGGGAGCTGTCGGACTATTTCGGGCGTCATCCCGAGTCGCTGTTGCGCGGCAGACCCAAGGATGCACCCGCAGAAAACCTGGAACCCTCGCGTAACTGATTGCAGGAGTTTGCACCATGCGGCTACCGCTCAAACCATTGTCGATCGCTTTGGCACTGTTGCTCACAGCGTGCCGCAGCGATCCGATTCACTATCACACCCTGATGCCAACCCAGGCCCCCGCCGTATCGGGCTCCAGCCACCTCGATATCCAGATTGAACGGCTCAGTCTGCCGCCGCAGGTCGACCGCCCGCAAATTGTCGTTCGCCAAGGCAACAGTGGCCTGGCCGTTCTGGAGACAGAATGGTGGGGCGCGAGCCTCGCCGACGAACTGCAAAGTGCGCTTGTCGATTTGCTCCCCAGCAATGGTGCCTCGCACAAGATCGGCTTGAGGCTGGATGTTCAGCGATTCGACTCGGTGCCTGGGCAATACGCCTTGCTCGAGACCAAATGGCGGCTTCGCGCGTTGACCACAGGGGACAACACGCCCTCCTTGAGTTGTCGGAGCGTATTCAGAACGGCCTCGGGGGTAACGATTGAGGACTTGGTTGCCGCGCACCAGCATAACGTTCAAGCGCTGGCAACGTTGATTACACAAGCAGCCAGTGACGGGCGCAGTACCTGTCCATCGCCACAGTAACCGCACATGTACCAGAACCTTGCGCTATTCACAGCCTTCCTGCTGGTTTACAGCATTTTCGCCGGGCGTTTCGAGAAGCGGCTGTTCAATGGCCCCCTGGTGTTCATGCTCGTGGGGATCGTACTCGGCCCTGCGCTCTTGGGCATTCTGCAGCCGCGGATAGACAAGGATGGCCTCAGGGCATTGGCAGAATTGACCTTGGCCATTGTATTGTTCAGCGATGCTGCCAATGCAAACCTCAAGGTACTGCGCGCCCATGAGGGGTTGCCGTTACGCCTGCTGTTGATCGGTCTGCCGCTGACCATCGTACTGGGCTGGTTGGTGGGGCTCTGGGTCTTCCCGCAGGTACGGCTGATAGAGCTTGCAATCCTGGCAACCCTACTCGCGCCTACCGACGCGGCGCTGGGAAAAGCCGTCGTCACCAATCCGAAGGTCGCCGAACCCGTGCGCGAGGGGCTTAACGTAGAAAGCGGCCTTAACGATGGGATTTGCGTACCGGTACTTTTGCTTTTCCTGGCGTTACTGGTTGAGGAACAAGCGCAGCATCCGGTTCTACTTGCCCTGGAACTGGTCGCCGAAGAGCTGGGCATTGGTGCGCTCAGCGGGGTACTTCTCACGCTCATCGCCTGGCAACTACAAAAGCTCTCCTGGAAACATCAGTGGCAAATGCAGGTATGGTCGCAACTCACCCTGCCGGGGCTTGCGGTGCTGTGCTTTGCCACGGCGCAAGTGCTGGGTGGCAGCGGCTTTATTGCCGCATTCGTCGGCGGCCTGCTTGCCGGGTACCTGTTCAAGGATCAGAAGCATCACCTGCTTCAGGCCAGCGAAGAGTTTGCCAGCCTGCTCTCGGTGCTCACCTGGGGCGTATTTGGTGCGGTGGTAATACCGAAAGCGTGGAGCAGCCTGACCTGGGATATTTGGCTATACGCCCTGCTCAGCTTGACCCTCGTCCGTATGCTTCCCGTGTTGCTGTGCCTGCTGGGAACGCGCTTCGACCTTGAGACGCGCCTGTTCATGGCGTGGTTCGGCCCGCGAGGGCTGGCGACAATTGTCTTCGCGGTGATGATCATTGACTACCCACTGGCGTCCACCAGCACCTTGGTCGCCACCGCCATTTGTACCGTTCTGCTGAGTGTGCTGTTGCATGGCCTGAGCGCCAACCCGTGGGTGGCCCGCCTGGTCCGTCGTACACCCTGAGTGAAGTGAGCACACATACCGTTCAGGCGCCGACTATCGGCAGCGCATATCGGATGGCAGTGGCTACGCTTCACTCCAATAGAGCTGCGTAGCGCAAAGGAGCAACGATGAAAAACGAGAAATCTACAGCGCGCAATCCTGCCAAGCCATCGCAAAAAAAGCTCGACCGCAAGACCTATGAAAAGCAACTGAAGGCATTGCATGTTGAGCTGGTCAAGCTACAGCAGTGGGTCGTGGAGACCGGTGCAAAGGTTCTGGTGGTTTTTGAAGGGCGCGACGGCGCAGGCAAAGGCGGCACCATCAAGGCATTGACAGAGCGTGTCAGCCCGCGGGTCTTTCGGGTTATCGCACTACCCTCACCTACCGAGCGGGAGAAAAGCCAGCTCTACTCGCAGCGCTATATGCCGCATTTCCCTGCCAGTGGTGAAGTGGTGATTTTCGACCGCAGTTGGTACAACCGGGCGGGTGTCGAACGTGTCATGGGGTTTGCGGACGAGGACCAGGTGCGCACGTTTCTTGAGCTGACGCCAATGTTTGAACGGCACATCGTGCGCTCGGGCATCATCTTGCTCAAATACTGGCTGGAGGTGAGCCCCAAAGAACAGGAGCGTCGCCTCAGAGCACGAATTACCGATGGCCGAAAAACCTGGAAGTTGTCGCCGATGGATGTGTTGTCTTTCAATCGCTGGGACGACTACACACGTGCCCGGGACGAGATGTTCAAAGCAACGGACACTCAATGGGCCCCGTGGTTCGTTGCCCCGTCGGAGGACAAGAAGCGGGTTCGGCTTAACCTGCTGACACACCTTCTTGCGCAAATCCCCTACAAGGAAATCAAACAGCCGAAGGTCAAATTGCCAAAACGCAGAATCGGCCGGTACAAGGACATCGACTACCCCTTCAAATACATCGGCGAACCGTTCTGAAGCACCGGGACGACGCGGACTCGTCCCGGTTGGAACAGGATTACTCCATGTGCATGTGACCCGACATGTGGCCATGGTCTGGCATGTTCAGTGCGCGTGCCGGCGCGCTGACGTTGATGCGTTGCAGCTGGCCCTTGGCATCTTTCACCACCAGCGTCAGCGGTACCGCGTCACCTTCCTTGATCTGCTTGACCAGGTCGATCAGCATCACATGGTAGCCAGCAGGCTCCAGCGTAACGGCTGTTCCTGCCGGCAGCGCCACCGACGTCACGGGCTGCATGCTCATGACGTCGTTTTTCATCTGCGACTGATGGATCTGCACGGTCTTGGCCACCGGGGACTCAACGCTGAGCAACGTGCTGTCACTGTCGGCAGTCACTTTCATGAATGCTCCGGTTGCTGCCTGATGAGGCACCGTGGCCCGTACCCAGGCGTCATCAACGACGGTTTGCGCTACCGCAGGCAATGTTGCGCCCAGCAGCATGAACAGCGCCACAGCGCGGTTGAGTGGCTTGACTACCATCGCGTTAGCGAATGTGGAACGCATCAACATACCTCCATAACAGTAAGCAGGTCTTCTGCACATTCCTTTGCCGTCAGGGAATGCGACAGGCCAAGACGTAGCACGCCTCGGGAGTCATAAACAAAACTGGTTGCCGTATGGGACAACGTGTAGGTCTCGCCGCTAGGGACTTTCTCGTAGAACACACCAAACTCCTTGGCGGTCTGCGCCGTCTCTTCCAGCGTGCCGGACAATGCGACAAACGAAGGGTCGAAGGCTTTTACATAAGCGTCGAGCACCTCTGGCGTGTCGCGCTCTGGGTCGAGTGTAATGAAGATCACCTGAAGAAAATCGGCGTCCTTGCCCATCAGTTTCTTGATCTGCACCGCACGTGCCAGCGTCGTCGGGCAAATCGCCGGGCATTGGGTAAAGCCGAAGAACACCATGGGCATCGAGCCACGGAAACTCGACAGGGTTATTTCATTGCCTTGAGGGTCTTTCAGCTTGAATGAGCGCCCGAGGATCTGATTGCTCATGTCTTTACCGTGCTTGAACGACAAGCCACCAGAGCTATCACAACCTACGAGAGCACCCAGGCCCAGCAGGCTGATCCCGGCGACAACCTGGCGTCGGGTCAGTAAATCAGTCATGTATTACCATCCTTTCGGGAAGGTACCAGTCCTGGGAGTGGAGCCTTCAGCAAACGTTATGCAGTCACATATTCTGTCATGCGAACGGCCAGCGGTTCCAGCAATCCGTCGCTCGACCTCTGTCGTAGGCCCTCTTCAAACCACCATTTCCCTCCCCCCCTGGTATTTCTGTCAGTAGACGACCTCTTCGCGCAGCGCCTACTTTGACCCCATTCGTGAACAAGGAAGGAGTGGCGAAATGGCGCGACGTTTGAAATCGGTCATCGTGATTGTGTCTCTAGGCATGAGCCTGCTCGCTCATGCGGCTGAGCGGCCATTGAAGCCACTGGCCGAGGAGCCATTACAACAACTGCGCGGCAGCGCCAATCCTGTTCTGCGACACCTTGCCGACGATAAGACGACCCTGTCGATATCGCTGGTTCAGGTACAGGGCGAATTAATCGCTGCAACCAGCCGGGACTTGCAACTGGACCTTGAGGCCGGAGTCTCCAGGGTATTCCACAAGGCCCGAATCAGTACTCAGCCTGATGGCATTGTTACTTGGCAGGGTACCGTCAGCGCCAGGCAAGGCCCGACAGATGACCAGAATACGGCCTACCTGACACGGCATGGCGCGCACCTGGTGGGGGTGGTCAAGGTTGATGGCCAACTGTATCGCATCGAGCCGCTGGGTGACGGGCGACATGCGGTCGTCAAAGTCGACGCGTCAAAATTCCCCGAGGGCAATGACGAGGTCAACGAGGAGCCTGCGGGCATGCCTGCAACAACGCCGGCAGCGCCCGCCAAACCCGCGGCACACGCGGCCCCCGTTGTGATTCGCGTACTGACACTGGTTTCTAATAAAGCATTCGAGCTGATGCCCGACATGGACGCCAGCGTCGCCAATGCGCTGGCCATGGCCAATAGCGGCCTGGAAAACAGTCAGATCAATGTGCAGTTTGAAAATGCCGGTGTGCAGCGCATCGACTGGACGGAATCGGGCACTGCAACCGGCAAAGAGGTGCTCTCCCGGTTGTGGAATGTCAACGATGCACAATTGGGAAAACCCGCAAGGTATCAACGAGATGCCAGTCGGGCCGACCTGCTTAGCCTGCTCACCGTGATACCCGATGTGTGTGGCTTGGCTTACACCGCCTTGAACAAGAATGCCGGTGTCAGCATCGTCGACCCGAAGTGCCTTAGCAACCATACCTTCGCCCATGAGTTGGGCCACAATTTGGCTGCCCGGCATGATCCGGACCAGTACGACGCACCTGTCACGCCTGTTTATGCCCATGGTATTCGCTGGCCCGGCCATTGGCGTACCGTCATGGCCTATGAGTGCCCGGGTAGCACCAGCCAGCGCTGCAGCCGCATAAACTATTGGTCGAATGCCCAGATGAGTTACCAGGGCTTGCCTCTGGGGTCGAAAGACAAGCATGACAACGCCCGTGTATTGCGCGATGCGGCGCCCACTGTAGCGGCCTACTACCCTGCGCCAGACCCAAGCCCCAAGCCCCCCGAAGTCAGCGTGTCCGTCGCTGGCGGAACCGTAGAGCCTGCGACGGTTCAACTGAGCGCTAACGCCACTGCCAGTGGCAACGCGACAATTCACCTCGTGGAGTTTCTTCGTGGCACCGACGTGATCGGGCAAGACAGCACGTCACCTTACACCTTTACCTGGAACAACGTGGGCGCAGGCGTCTATCGCGTAAGCGCCCGCGCCAGCGACAGTGCGGGGCACCGTGTGACCTCTGCAGAACAGACCGTGACCATCACTGCGGCACCGTCAGGGTGCGACTATCGAGACCCCGAGGCCGAGCAGGTAACGCCATGGGAGGCCAAGGATTACGCCTCGGGCATCAAAGTCAGCGCCGAGCACGCGGTGTGGATCTCATCCTGGTCGACGGGTACCGCTCCGCCTTCCAGCAACGACGCCTGGAGCCTGCTCAGCACCATCCCGGTGCCCTGGAGTGCCCAGCGCTATTACACCGCGCCCAATGAAGTGCATTACCACGGGCAACGCTATGCGGCAAAACAGTGGGTCAAGGGTACAGCCCCTGCCCCAGACAGCCAGGTCTGGCGCTTGCTGGGCCCTTGCTCGGCAGTCAAAGGCTAAGTCATTTCCTCTTGGTATGAGTGCAACGAGGTTACTACTATGGCGACTCCCCGCGTACCTGCGCAGCATCGTCTGCGTGCGCCTTACCTGTTTATTACACTGACCGTTCTGTGCAGTAGCGCTGTTTCGACGCAGGCTCACGCACAGAACAAGACCGCCATCGATGGCAAGGTCATGCAGCGCCCCTCTTCCAGCCAGTTCGAGCCGGGTAAGCAGGCAAGTGCCGAGGCCTGCAAAGCCGAGCAATACGCGCTTGATGCCGTGAAGGGGCAAGGCAAGCCAGGCAACGCCAACGCCAACGCCGGCAAAACCCTGAAGTACCAACAAGGAGCCTGGGTAACGAATGTCGGTCACGCATTTGAGTGCTGGAAGGACAGTGAGGCCCCCTATGGCGTGGGCAGTTGGGCCTGGTGTAACCAACCGGCTTATGCGCCCGGCCAGTCGGCGAACTGGGGGGATGCCTGGAAAGACCTCGGCGAATGTAACGCCGCGCCGAGCAGCAACAAACTTGAGCTGAGCTTTTCCACCGTTACGGGCGATGTTCCGTACAAGGCCACCACCCAGGGGGTGGGCCCCGGTGGCGATGTTACCGTCACCGGCGTGCTGCGTTGCAAAGGTGAAACAATCCCGATATCCGGCAAATCCAATACGACCATCACCGTAGAAGGCCTGAAAGCCTGCAACTACGACATCATTATGGACCCGGCGCAGGGTTACCTGCCGTTGACGACCCCCAACCAGGTCAAGTTCACCCAGGAAAACGGTGAGAAACACCAGTTTGCGGTCAAGTACCGCCGTCCGCTCGATATCAGCCAGCTACACAGGCTTCCTGGAATCAAGGTTGAGGTGTTTGCCGAAGGCTTGTCCCAGCCCCGCCAGATGGCGATGGGGAACAAGGTCTTGTACGTCGGCTCCAGTGCGATCCCCAGCTACGTCTACGAAGGGCGCATAGCCAACTTCATTTACGCACTGCCATTGAACGCGGAAGGCAAGCCAACGGGTATCTACATCGTTGCTTCGGGGCTCGAAGAACCTCACGGCGTGGTGTACCGCGATGGTGACCTGTTCTACTCCACCACGGGCGGGCTCTATCGGGTACGCAATATTGACAGTACGTACGCCGACCCTAAACCTGAGCGAGTGCTTACCTTCCCCGCAGATGACACAAAAGCGCCGTTAGGCGCAGGGGTATACCGCTATTGGCACCAAAAACACCCTCTCAAGTTCAACCCTTCAGACCCCTCTGACAAATGGCTTTACACCGCTGTCGGCATCCCCTGCAACCTGTGCATGATTCCCACGGATGAACGCTATGGGACGCTGTTGCGCTACAACATTGAAACCGGTGAATCAGAAATCCTCGCCAAGGGTGTCCGCAACTCGGTCGGTTTCGACTGGAACCCCAGCGATGGCAAAATCTGGTTCAGCGATAACAATCGCCAGGGCTTTCCCAACGCTGATGAAGTCAACCGGATTGCCACTTCGGGTCAGCACTTTGGCGTGCCTTACGTATTTGGCCGCAGTACGCCCGGTTTTACCGCCGATGAGTTCAACAGACCGGAGTTGATCACACCGCAACTGACAACGGGTGCGATTGTTTCCGACAAGCCTCTCTCAGCGATCAAACCGAGCGATTACAGCCCGCCGGCCTATGAAATGGGGACCAACACCGCACCGCTGGGCTTGAAGTTCTGGAAGTCCTATCCAGCACTCATGCCTGACGTACAGCACCTGCTGGTTGCCGTGCATGGGACGGGTTCGATGAGCGAGCCCGGTATGGAAATTCGCATGCTGGGCATCCAGAACGGTGAAAAGGTCATCAACCAAATCCCGTTGATCAATGGCTGGGGCAAATCCGCCGACAGCATTGATGTCTACTGCCTGACCGACAAATGCGTCGGTCGTCCTGCCGACTTCCTCGAGCTTGCAGACAAGAGCTTGCTGGTTTCAGACGATGTGACCGGTGTCATCTACCGCGTCAGTTTCGACGCCAAGGAGTGGGGGCAGGCCGGTACGGTGTTGCACCTTCAACCTACCGTTGTACCGGATGCGCACCTGGCCGATCAGATGGTCAGTGGGCATTTGATCGACCCCGATGGGCGGAGTCGACTGTTCCAGGTGGCCTGGGGCAGCCCTGACTTGCAGATTTTCGGCTTGAAACCCGGCACCTACGAGGTACGTTTGAACGACGTCGCAGACTGGATTCCGGTAACGCGCAAGACACAAGTCACGTTCGCCAGTAACACACAGGCCGGAACCAAGATCGATACCCAGACCCGGGCCGTGAAACTGGAATACCGTAAACGGCCAACACATGTGGAGGTTGAAGCCACACTCAAGGCGCCCGCCAAACCTGCCTCCGTCAATGACGCATTCTGGAAGGTCACCGTGCTCAGCAAGAGCGCAGGCGCCGCACCTCGTGAGGTCCAGGTGCCCTGGGGCGGTCAGGCCAAGGAAATCCTGAACTATGGCGAATATGACTTCATCTACCCCTACTATCCAAAGGAGCTTCCAGAACCTACGAAAACAACGGTATCCATCAACGAAGACAGCAACAACATTGAACTGACGCCGATTACCTACCGCGCCGTCACTGACCTGGGGCAAGAGGTATTGGCAAAAACCTGCAGCACCTGCCACTCCATCGACTACTTCAACGATCAGAACAAGGCGATCACCTGGAACGTTGCCGGTAGTGATGCGCTGGTCAAACAGATCATGAGCATGCCCGTGAGCGGGCACTGTGATGTGACGTGTGCGTCGGAAATTTCCCGGCACCTGTTTGATGTGGTCTGGGCGCCCTACCTGAACCCGGCAGAGTCTTACGGTAAGCGCCAACTGCGGCTGCTGACCCCGTCAGAGTATGCCAACAGTGTTCAGGATCTGTTTGGCGTCACGATAAACACTGAAAAACTACCGGCGGATAAATCACCGAAAACCTTCAAGTACCCGGGCGATGCAGACCATGGCCTGCTGCAGGCCGATGACGTGAAATCGCTCTACGACATGGCCTGGTTCGTTGCCAACGCGGCGTCTGCAAACACCGAGACGCTCGCAGACCTGGGGCATAAGGTGTTCCGCCGGCCGCTGTCGAATGAGGAACGCACACGTTATCAGCGCTTGAAGGATGAACATGGCCAGACATCGCTGATTGCCGCGCTGCTGCTGTCGCCGAACTTCCTCTACCGTTCGGAACTGGGTGTTGCCGATGCGCAGCGCTCAGGCACCTACACACTGACACCGGGTGAAACAGCGACCGCGCTGTCGTTCGCGATCCTCGGGACCACGCCGGACATTGCCCTGTTACGCAAAGCTGAGCAGGGGCTGCTGAACACACCAGCGCAGATCAGTGCGCAGGTCGATGAAATGTTGCGGTCTGATCGTGGTGTGGAGCAGTTCAATCGCTTCATCAGCTATTACATCAAGACCAATCGCGGGGCTCAGGAAAAACCCGGCTTGAGCGCCAGTCTTGTTCAAGACATGGCCGCCGAGCAGTACCGCCTGGTACGCGAGGTAATGACCAACGGCAATGGCAGCTTCAACGCCTTGTTCAACCCGGGGTATACCTTCCTGAACCAGGCGCTGGCCGAGCACTATGGCATCTCCGGTGTCAGTGGCAACGAAATGCGCAAGGTGACGGTCGATGACCGTCGGGGTGGCCTGCTGCACCTGGGCCTGACTCAAGCTGCAACGTCAGACTATCAGGCCACCTCCTTGGTCAAACGCGGGATCATGGTCCGTGAACAGTTGTTCTGCCGCGAATTCGGCGCACCGGTCGATACGATGCCTGGAGAGCCAACGTTCCCGGCCAAGGCGGTGACCACCCGTGAACGCTGGGACCTGGTCAACGGCAAAGAGGCCTCGGAGGGCCGCTGCTGGCAATGCCACCAGTACATGAACGATACCGGGGCATCAATGGAGCACTACGACGCGACCGGGCGTTACCGTACCGAGGAGAATGCCTACAACTATGGCCAGTACCCGGTAAAACTGCCGATCAATGCCGCAGGCCCCTTCGTCGACAACACTGGGCTCATCGAATGGGCGCATGTTCAGGACGTTCGTGACATCGCCCGGCTCATCCCCACCAACAACGCAGCCCAATCCTGCATGGCCAATAGCTACATCCGCTTTGCGTTCGGCAACGAGCCTGATGCGGGTACCGCCGGCACCTTGAACGCGTTGGCAGAGGGGTTGAAAACCTCGGGTTCGCTGACCGACATGATACGTAACCTGGCAACCTCCAATGCCTTTCTCCATAAAAAAGGACGGGAATAATCATGGACATGCTCAAAAGTCGCCGTCGCTTCCTGATGCAACTGGCTGCCACCGGTGCGTTGCTGCCCTTAAGCCGTGTCGGTTTGGCGAAGATGGCCCTGCTGGGGGAGTCTCAGCAAGCCAAACTCAAGGTGGTGTTCTTTATTGTCCCCGATGGATTGGCCGTCGACGCGTTGGTTGGCCCGCAACATAACGGCAATGGTTTGTGGTTCCCTACAGCTGCGGGTAACCCCAGCCGTGGCCTTGCCCCGGATAAGCGTGATTTCGCGTTGGACACCAGTGACTTTACGCTGAATGCGGTCAGCCAGGAGTTGGCCGCTTACCGAGATCAGTCACTGTATTTGCGCGGTATAATCTCCGGCCCAGGCAATGGTGGTCACAATGGCTGGCAATATATCCTGCGCGACAACCTGGCAAGCAAGCCCTCGATTGATATGCTTTTGGGTGACGCCATGCCCGGCACCCAGCCCTCGCACCGTAGCCTGTTCGCCGGGCCACACGCGGGTACCGATGGCACCCCCTGGTATGTGTCGTGGTCTGCACAGGGGATCAGAGCGCCCTACCAGAACCCGGTACGCATGTACGAGGCGGTGTTCGGCGCGGTCAGTCAAGACGCGCGAGACACTCAGGCGCGTGGGGCGCATGTGTTTGACCCCGTGCTGGCAGACATACAGGAGGTCCAGTCGCGCCTCTCCGGTTCGCAACTGCAAAAGCTCAAAGATCACCTCGATGCGGTCGAGCAAGTCAAGACCGATATGGACGGTGCCATCCCCTCGGTGTGTGAGCCGCTCAGTATCGAGGACCATCCGATCAGTTCAGCAGCCTTCCGTAACCAGGTTCAGGCCAGCCATCACCAGGTCGTTGCGACGGCCCTCTCCTGCGGTGTGACCCGGGTCGCTACCATACAGGTGGGTCGTTCTGCCGAGTCGCTGAACATACTCGACGTCAGCGCAACAACCAACCCGCACGATTGCGCACACGGCTACGCAGGTGAAGAAGTCTGGAGGGGCTCGCGGCAGTGGTACGTGCGCCAAGCCAAGCTGTTCATGGACGAGTTGGCAAGACGCGCAGACCCCGATGTACCGGGCGACAACCTGCTCCAACACACCCTGGTCGTGCTTACCAGTGAAATGGCCGACGGCGCGCCGGAGCACATGGTCAACATGCCGTTGGTATTGATGGGCGGCGCATCGGGGTTGCTGAAGAGTGGCGACGGCAAAGGTCGGTTTTTAGACGTGCACAATCAAGGTGACTTCAAGTTTTGGGATCAAAGATATTATGTGATGATGCAGCGGGTATGGGCAAGCATCGCCCTGGCAGCCGGCACCACGGTGCCGTATGGGGGCAATGTGTCACCGATCAACGGTATCTTCACCACGGTTGGAAGTTGAGGCGTCGTGCAGTGACAGGTCGTCGTGCGGCCGATCTTCGATAGGCTGATCGGCTGCATGTAGCTGCCTCAGTGCGGCTTCACGCTCGCGTAAAGCCGCTTCCAGGTGCTCGCTGCGCTGTACCAGCAGCACCTGTTGCAAGCGGCTTTCTTCCAACTGCTGGGCCTGTGCCTGGGCCTGTCGGAGCAACTCTTCACGCGCCCCTTGTGACTGCGCGAGGCTGGCATTAAGCGCCTGGAGCTGCTGTTGCTGCTGTTCATGCTGATCCTGCAATGCCATACGTTCGCGCTGTAGTTGCCTAGCTTCAACGAGCAGGCGCTCATTGTCGCGATTCAGGCGTGTCAACTCGTCCTGTTTGACGATCAGGCTCTGTTGCAACTGGCGAATCTCCATCTGCACCTGCTGCAGTTGGCCCTCATGACGGCGTTGGTCCTGCTCGCGCTGTTCACGGCTCGCCGTGCGGTAGTGCTCCAAGGCATCACGGGCATGCCGATGTTTATCTTCGAGCGACTGGATCTGCTCGTCTTTGTCCGCCAAACGCACCTGCAGTTCACCTACGGCCTGATTCAGTGTGGCATTACGGGTCTGCTCGGTCTGCAAGGCACTGCGGGTGGTCGCCAGTTCGGCGGATTCGCTGGCCAGCGCGGCAGCCTGAATCTGCTGCTGTTGCTGCAGCGCCGCAAGGGCCTGCTGGCTGAGCTGCAACTGCGCCAGCAATGTCTGTTTCTCTTCCTCGAACACGGCGCAGGCATCGCCTACCCGGCAGTCAGCCTCTTCGCGCAACTGTTCAGCCAGTTGGCCCACCAAATGGCTCAGTGCGTCGCTTAGCGTGTGCGTGCTGGCGACCGTGGCCGGTTGCTGCGCCTCGAGCTCTTTCAGGTAGCGGTGAATTGTGGTTTTCGAACCGGTATTGCCCAGCTCGATACGTACCGCATCGATACTTGGATGCTCGCCCCTGGCCAGCAGTGCTTGCCTGGCTTTCTGAACGACTGCCTTGTTGATCCCGCCTCGGGCCATGGGTGCTCCTACGATTTCGTATTGTGGTACGTACCATGTAATTACATATCAGATACTACCTCGGAAATTACTTAAAAACCAAAATTCTAAGATTAAATAATCAAGGCTTATCGCATCTTAGACGCTAGAATGCGTACCTGAAGCTCGTCAGGCAGTACGCATTCGCAAGGAAAGGGCAATGAACAACGTCGATCGCTATCTACAGGCCGCCGTGCGCGAGAACACACGGCGTAGCTATCGTGCTGCGGTAGAACACTTCGAAGTGACCTGGGGCGGCTTTCTCCCGGCGACCGCCGAAAGCATTGCCCGCTATCTGGCCGACTACGCAGGCGAGCACTCCATCAACACACTCAAGCAACGCCTTGCCGCGCTAGGGCAATGGCATGCCAGCCAGGGCTTTGCCGACCCGACCAAAGCGCCGCTGGTGCGCCAAATGATCAAAGGCATCCGCAGCTTGCACCCCACGCAGCCCAAGCAGGCAGCTCCCCTGCTGCTGCAACACCTGCAAGGTGCGGTCGCGCACCTGGAGCGCGAGGCCGCGCACGCGCAACACAGCCAGGACATGCCCGGGCTGTTACGCGCTCGGCGCGACAGCGCACTGCTGCTACTCGGCTTCTGGAAAGGTTTTCGAGGGGACGAACTGGCACGTTTGCGCATCGAACACATTCAGGCGCAAGCAGGTGCCGGCCTGACGATCTACTTGCCGCAAAGCAAAGCCGACCGCCAGGCCTTGGGTGTTCACCATAAGGCGCCGGCACTGAAGGTGCTCTGCCCGGTTCAAGCCTATCTGCGCTGGCTGGAGGTTGCGGGGATTGCCTACGGCCCGGTGTTCCGCAAACTTGACCGGTGGGGAAACCTCGGCGAGCACGCGCTCAACAGCAACAGCCTGATTGGCCTGTTACGTCGTATTTTCGAGCGCAGCGGTGTTCCCGCGGCGCTTTACACCGGCCACTCGCTGCGTCGCGGCTTCGCCACTTGGGCGACCGCCAGCGGCTGGGACCTGAAGGCATTGATGAGTCATGTGGGCTGGAAGGACGCCAAGTCCGCGATGCGCTACATCGATGCCTCGGCGTCGTTTGGAGAACTGGCAATGCTCAGTGGCGATCCGTCAGCGAATCTGATGCTTGTGCAACAGCCGATAGAAGGTGGGGCGTGAAACGCCAAGCACGCGCGCAGCAACACTCAGGTTATCGCTGTGACGATTGAGCACGTCGCACAGCGCCTGACGCTCTGCACGCTGCTTGTAGTCCTCTAGCGTGCCTATCGGAACCACCTCAAGGTCAAGCCCGTGCAGGCCCAGGTCCTGCGCTTCGATCTGCCGCCCTTCGGCCAGCACCAGGCCGCGACGCACACGATTGGCTAACTCGCGCACATTTCCCGGCCAATCGTGCCTGCCCATGGCCGCCAAGGCATCCTCGCTGAACGAGCGCGGGCGACGGCCGGTTTCCTGGCTATAGAAATGGGAAAAATGATTGGCCAGCATCGACAGATCGCCATGCCGGTCACGCAAGGGCGCCGTGACGACCTGCAGCACATTGAGCCGATAGTACAGGTCCTCCCGGAACCGTCCACGGGTGATCGCCGATTCCAGATCCACGTGGGTCGCCGCCAAAACCCTTACATCAACGGGAATAGGCTGACTGCCGCCGACCCGCTCGATATGCTTTTCCTGTAGAAAGCGCAGCAGATTGGCCTGCAGCTCCAACGGCAGGTCGCCGATCTCGTCGAGAAACAGCGTCCCAGTATTGGCCGCCTCAATCCGGCCGACCTTACGCTGATGGGCGCCGGTAAATGCGCCTTTCTCGTGACCGAACAGCTCTGACTGGATCAGGTGCTCCGGGATCGCTCCGCAATTGATCGCCACAAAGGGATTGTCTCGGCGCAGCGATTGGCGATGAAGCGTGCGTGCAACCAACTCCTTGCCCGTGCCGCTTTCGCCGCGGATCAATACCGGCGACTCCGTGGGCGCAAGCTTGCTGAGTAACTTGCGCAACTCACGAATCGGCAGGCTGTCGCCAAGCAACTCGTGCTCAGGCTCGCCTACATGCACCGCGCCTTTGCCACGTAAGCGCGCCATGCCGAAGGCGCGCCCCAGCGTGACCTGTACCCGGGAGACATCGAATGGCAGGGTGTGAAAGTCAAAAAACCATTCACAGACAAAATCGCCCACATTCTGCGTACGCAACTCCTCGGCACTGAGCACGGCGATCCATTCCGTACCGCTGCGGCTGATCAAGTCCTTGACGGCATCCGGGTGCTGCAGGTGCGACGCCTGCAAGCGCAACAAGCCCACATCGCAGCGCTGCTCGGAGGCCGCCGCCAACGTACAGCTATCGACCTCCCAGCCTACACTTCGCAACCCGGGCAGCAGGCGATGGCAGTCGTCGCAGGGATCAACAATCAGCAGGCGGCGACTCAGAGCGGGCTCGAACATGAACGATCCTTGACGCCAATTATTGGGAAAGTCAGTGAAAACAGCATGTTGGCAGGTCCGTTTGTAACAGTAGCAACGAACCGTCAAGTTCCCACTACCGTTTGTCTATCAGCTGCCGGCAATAAAGCGATGCTTGGAATTTTTTATGCCGCCGAATATCCAACGACACACGCAAAACAACACGTTAGCGTGATGCGCTGATTTTTTTTAATAAGCCATGTGACTCGAACAAGCCTTGCGCGCATCAGTACAAGTAACTCACCGCTGTAGCGGTTTCCATGAATGTTTGGGTATTACGAGAGGACCTGACCCGATGAACGCCTCGCTGCGTGTCAACGAAGCACTGCTAATCACCACTCACGCGTTTGAACCCTTCCAATGCGTAACGTGGGATTCACCTAACGGTACAGGCGAGCTGAGCCTGGCGGTGATCGACCGGACCAGCACCCGTATCGGCAGCAAGCAAGTCTCGAGCAGCACCTATTCCGACCCGGCGCAACTGGCGCATTTCATTGAAGAAGTGCGGGCCGAACTGAGCGAAAAAGGCTACGACCTACAACCATGGTCGATGCCTGAATAAGCAGTAGGGTCAATGTGGAAGTGCGTCACTCTGACGCACTTCCACGCGGAAACTTATTACGCGCCTATATAACAGTGATATCAAACCGCATTATCAGTGCCATCACTTAAGTGGCTGGCCTATAACGGCTTGAACTGCTCGATATGTTGATAGTCGGCCTGTAGTTGTTCGGCCATCAGACGAGCGCGCCCCAGGCGTACTGGCGCCATTTCCATGTCAATCAACAGACTGGTGCAGGGTAACGCTTGCAACATTGGCCAGGCGCTAAGCCGTCCGTCGGTCAGAATCAGGCAACGTCGCTGTTCGTCCGGGTAACGCTTGGCCCGCTGCAGCAACCACTGCCTGGCCTGTTCCAGCGCCGCCAGCAAGGGTGTACCACCGCCAGCGCCCAGCGCTTCCAGCCAGGGGCCAAGCGCCCTCGACGCTTTTAACCCCTGACGCTGCCACCGTGGCTCTTTGCCGCTGGCCGTCAACAGTGCCAGGCGTGCCCGTTGCCGATAGGCCTGATCGAAGAACTCGGCCAACAAGCCTTTGGCATGGCTCAACGCCTTGTAACGGCGAGTTGAAGCCGAGGCATCGACGATCACCACCCACAGCTCATGGGGTGAGGCGCTACGCTGAACCCAGCATAGGTCCAGGCGCTGACGTGGACGCCCTTTGAGCAGCGTGGCAGGCCAGGCAACGCGCCCCTGCCTGCTGGCAACGGCTGCGCCCCGCTCACCTCGCTTCAATCGACCGGCATGTGGCCTTGCATCCGCCACGGTATGCTTGGGCGGGCGGATGCTCAGGGCTTTTTTGGCCAACTGGGCGCCTCGCGTCGAACGCCAGTCGCGGTTGCCTGCGGTGGCAATTCCCCCCATTGACCCTCTGACTGCGCCTGTGCCTGGCTGCTGCCTGCCGACTTGGGCGGTTGTGGCTGCGGCGAATCGGTCGCATGATCACGACGGCGATGGCGCAAGGCGAATTCCGCCACCGCATCGATATCCTGTTCGCTGATGTGCTCAGCGCCGCGCCACGCTGCATGGGCGCGCGCGGCACGTAACCAGACCAGATCGGCACGCAGGCCATCGACGCCCGCGGCAAAACAGCGCTCGGTAATGTTCACCAAGGCTTGATCGTCCAGGGCAATGGCGGACAAGCGTTCACGTGCTTCATGACAGCGCAGTCGTAACGCGGCTTGCGCCTCCTCCCATTGCGCACAGAACGCCACTGGGTCGCTGTCGAACGCCAGTCGCCGGCGAATGATCTGCCCTCGCGCTTGCGGCAGCGGCTGGCCCTCCAGGGCCACATTCAACCCGAAACGGTCAAGCAACTGTGGCCGCAGTTCGCCCTCTTCCGGGTTCATGGTGCCAATCAACACGAAGCGGGCACTGTGGCGGTGAGAGATACCATCACGTTCGATACGGTTGGTGCCACTGGCGGCGACATCCAGCAACAGGTCGACCAGATGGTCGGCCAGCAGGTTGACTTCATCGACATAGAGCACGCCACCGTCGGCCTTGGCCAGAACACCCGGTGAAAACTGCGCGCGTCCTTGGCCGAGTGCGGCATCCAGATCGAGCGTACCGACCAGTCGCTCCTCTGTCGCGCCCAAGGGCAAGGTCACGAATGGTCCTTCGCCGAGCAGGTCCGCCAGGCCTCGGGCCAGCGTACTTTTGGCCATGCCGCGCGGACCTTCGATCAGGACACCACCGATCTTCGGATCGATTGCAGTCAGGCACAATGCCAGTTTCAGGTCATCGGCACCGACCACCGCAGCCAGAGGAAAATGTGCAGCTTCAGTCATTTCAGTTCTCTTCTTCACCGTCCAGCAACTGTTCTTCAAGCGCCTCTTTATAGGCGCCTGGTGTTTGCCAGAGGCCCCGCTGCTGGGCTTCCAGCAGGCGTTCGGTCATATCGCGCAAGGCATCGGGGTTGTGCTGACGGATAAAGTCCCGTGTCTCGCCACCCAGTACGTAGGCGTCGGCCAGCGCCTGATAATGATGATCGTCGATCAGGTGCGTAGTGGCATCAAAGGCGAACAGGTTATCGACGGTCGCCGCCAACTCGAAGGCACCCTTGTAGCCATGACGCTTGACCCCGTCAATCCACTTGGGGTTCAACGCCCTGGCACGGATGACGCGGTTCAACTCTTCTTTGAGGGTACGGATGCGTGGCCGTTCCGGCTGGCTGTGATCGCCATGATAGCTGGCCACCGATGCGCCACCGAGGCTTTCCACGGCGGCCAGCATGCCGCCCTGGAACTGGTAGTAATCATTGGAGTCGAGTAAGTCGTGCTCGTGGTTGTCCTGGTTCTGCAGTACGGCCTGAACCTGGCTCAGGCGGCGGGCAAAATGACCACGAGCAGGCGTACCTTCGTCTGCGCCACCATAGGCATAACCGCCGTAGTTCAGGTAAACCTCGGCCAGGTCCTCGCGACGATTCCACTGCCGACCATCGATCGCGTTTTGTACACCCGCACCATATGAGCCGGGCTTGGCCCCGAACACCCGCCACCCTGCCTGACGCCGCGCCTGCTCCGGTTCGACGCCGGTTGCCAGCAACTCCGCCTGTTCGGCCCGTACGCGCGCGGCCAACGGGTTGAGGTCGTCCGGCTCGTCCAGCGCTGCAACCGCTTGTACGGCGGCATCGAACAGTTTGATCAGGTTGCCGAAAGCATCGCGAAAGAAGCCCGAAACCCGCAACGTCACATCAACCCGAGGCCTGTCGAGCAGGCTCAACGGCAAAATCTCGAAGTCATCGACGCGCTGACTGCCACTGGCCCATACCGGGCGTACGCCCATCAGCGCCATGGCTTGGGCAATGTCGTCCCCGCCCGTGCGCATGGTTGCTGTGCCCCACACCGACAACCCGAGTTGACGCAAGTGGTCGCCGTGGTCCTGCAGGTGGCGCTCCAGTATCAGGTTGGCCGAGGCAAAGCCCAGGCGCCAGGCAGTCGTGGTCGGCAGGTTGCGCACGTCCACGGTATAGAAGTTACGGCCGGTCGGCAGTACGTCGAGCCGCCCCCGGCTCGGTGCGCCGCTCGGGCCGGCCGGCACGAATCGCCCATCGAGTGCATCGAGCAGGCCCTGCATTTCTGCCGGCCCACAGGCATCCAGCTGCGGTGCGACGGTTTGTACCAGCGCCTCGAGAATCGCCCGGACATCGTTCCAGGAGGGTTCTTCCGGCAAGCTCATGACGCCGTCCAACGCCTGCTCGATCAAGCGCAGTGCGTACAGTTCCAGTCGCTCACGGGTGTCACCCGCCGTACGCCAAGGGTCGGCACTTACCTCGTTCAGCAGGAGCGGGCACGGGCCTTGCCAGGCGGCCCCCAAATCGCAATCCAGCGGATCGACGCCCAGGGCAAATGCCTTGGCCAGTGCCCTTGGCAAGCTGGCATGCTGACCACGGCCATCGCCCCGCTCTACCCGCAGCAATGCCTGCAAGGTGTCCAGGCGCAGGCGCCCCTGGGGCGATTCTCCGAACACATGCAGGCCGTCACGAATCTGCGACTCCTTGAGGTCGCACAGGTAGGTGTCCAGCCTTGGCAACCAGACGGCGGCGTCATCCAGGCTGTTTTCCAACTGCAATTCGCGATCGATATGGTTGTCACGGACCAGCGCAAGGATGTCGCGCTGCAACTCAGTGGCTCGGCGTGGGTCGAGCAGTTGAGCTTCGTAATACTCGTCAGCGAGCAATTCCAGGTCGCGCAACGGGCCGTAGGTTTCGGCACGGGTCAAGGGCGGCATCAGGTGATCGATGATCACCGCCTGAGTCCGGCGCTTGGCCTGGGCGCCTTCACCCGGGTCATTGACGATGAACGGATAGATGTTTGGCAACGGGCCCAGCAGTGCATCAGGCCAGCACTGCGCTGAAAGACCGACCCCCTTGCCTGGCAACCACTCCAGATTGCCGTGCTTGCCGACATGAATCAGTGCATCGGCGGCAAAGCCATGACGCAACCAGAAGTAGAAAGCCAGATAACCATGAGGCGGTACCAGGTCGGGGTCGTGGTAAACCGCACTGGCGTCCAGCTGGTAACCACGCGCAGGCTGAATGCCGACGAAGGTCAGGCCAAAACGCAGGCCGGCGATCATCATCCGCCCGCTGCGGAACATCGGGTCCTGCTCAGGTTCCCCCCAGCGCTCCCGCACGGCAGCCTGGTTGGCCGCCGGTAACGCAGCGAATGCGGCGCGGTAGTCCTCAAGCGCCATGCTTTGCGCACAAGGGCGCTGATCGAGGCTTTCCAGATCGTTACTGACTCCGCCGAGCAGGGCCTGGATCAATGCCGTGCCGGTGTCTGGCAAGGCGCCAACCGGATACCCCTGCCCCTGCAGGGCCCGTAGAATATTCAGCGCTGCAGCCGGGGTGTCCAGCCCTACCCCGTTACCAATTCGCCCGTCACGGGTCGGGTAGTTGGCTAGTACCAGGGCCACACGCTTTTGGGCGTTGGGCAGTTGCGCCAGTTCACACCAACGGCGTGCGAGCTCTGCAACGAAGTCCATACGCTCCGGCTGTGCACGGTAACAGACAACATCCGACTGGCTGCGCTCACTGCGCCACGCCAGGTCCTTGAAACTGATCGGGCGAGTGATGATGCGCCCATCAAGCTCCGGCAAGGCAATGTGCATCGCCAGATCGCGTGCCCCCAAGCCCTGCTCGCTGGCCTGCCAACCGGGTTCGTTGTCTTGGGCGCAAATGGCCTGCAGCACCGGAATATTGCGGCGAAATGGCCGAAGGTGAGGCTTCTGCGGGCTGGACTGGGCAAACCCGGTTGTATTGATGACCAGCGCGGCCTCGACCTGATCCAGCCAGGCTTCCACTTGGGCCAGGCACTCGGCTTCCTTGAGGCTCGCCACCGCGATGGGCAGCGGGTTGAGGCCTGCAGCGCGGATGCGCTCGCAGAACACATCGATAAAGGCTGTATTGGCCGCTTGCAGGTGCGAGCGGTAGAACAGGACAGGAACCACAGGCTGACTGGCTACCCAGTCAGCGAACCAGTCGTCCAGTACCGCCGCCTCGCGCTGCGGGTGATACACCAGCGTGCGCGGCAGTTGCTGGGGCACATCCCAGGTGTAGTCACGTCCGAGCCATTGATTGGCCATGCATTTGAAGAGGTTCAGCGCGTTGGCCTTGCCGCCCTGCCGCAGAAAGTGCCAGAGCCGCTCCGCGTCTGCCACCGGCACGTTGCCAAGGCTGCTCAACTCCGGATCCGGACGGTCATCACCCGGCACCAGGATCAACTGCACGCCTTGGGCAGCCAATGCCACCAACTGCTCGACGCCATAACGCCAATACCCGATGCCGCCGTGCAGCGACACCAAAATGACCTTGGCATGGCGCAGCACCTGGTCAATATACAGGTCTACCGACGCATGGTTCTGCACCTGCATCGGGTTGGCCAGGCGCAGGCTGGGATAATCCTCCGGCAATTGCCGGGCCGTTTCGGCCAGCAGTGCCAGGTGCGAATCACCGCTGCAGAGAATAACCAGCTCGGCGGGGGTCTGGCCCAAGTCGGCAATACTGTCATCCGGCACAAAGCCGCCGGGCTGGGTCCGCAGCAGGTGCATGGGTCAGGCGCCCAGCGCTGTACGCAGTTCAGCTTCCAGTGTCGCGCCATCCAGCGCCTGGCCGATCAGTACCAGACGGGTACTGCGCGGCTCATCTGCGCGCCAGGCACGATCGAAGTGCTTGTCGAAACGCGTACCGACACCCTGGATCAGCAGGCGCATCGGCTTGCCCGGAATGGCTGCAAAGCCTTTGGCGCGGAGGATGCCGTGACGTACGACCAGTTGGGTCAAGGCATCAAGCAGCAAGCTCTCGTCGGACTCGGGCAGCTCAATCGAAATGGAGTCGAAGGCGTCGTGGTCATGATCATCATGGTCTTCACCGTCGTGATGGCTGTCATGGTGGGTGCGACGACCGTCAATGTGCGCTTCCGATTCCGCTGCCAATCCGAGCAAGACTTCTAGCGGTAGACGGCCACTGCTGGCCTCGACAACTTTGACTGCGGGTGGCAGCTCTTCGGCCACTTCGGCGCGTACCGCTGCCAAGGCATGTGCCTCGATCAGGTCGGCCTTGTTCAGTACCACCAGATCGGCACTGGCCAGTTGGTCGGCAAACAGTTCATGCAGCGGGGACTCGTGGTCCAGGTTCGGGTCGAGTTTACGCTGGGCATCCACCTGGTCCGGATACGCCGCAAACGTACCGGCAGCCACGGCCGGGCTGTCGACCACGGTAATGACCGCATCGACCGTGCAGGCGTTACGGATTTCCGGCCACTGGAAGGCTTGTACCAGAGGCTTTGGCAGGGCCAGGCCACTGGTTTCGATGAGGATATGGTCCAGGTCGCCACGACGCGCCACCAGCTCGCGCATGACCGGGAAGAACTCTTCCTGCACGGTGCAGCACAGGCAGCCGTTGGCAAGCTCGTACACCCGACCGCTGGCCTCTTCTTCCGTACAGCCGATGCTGCATTGCTTGAGGATTTCACCGTCGATGCCCAGCTCGCCAAACTCATTGACGATGACTGCAATACGGCGCCCCTGCGCATTGTCGAGCATATGCCGCAACAGCGTGGTTTTGCCCGAGCCGAGAAAGCCGGTGACGATGGTAACGGGGAGTTTTGCCAGTGTTTTCATGTCGTTGCCCTTGGCAGCAATGGCGGGCGGGCACGACGAAAACCACGGGGGTCATGTGCCCGTGCGCGTTCGCTACCGGATCACCCCGCCCGGTTGAATGTCGGAAACTGTCCGAGGCAGGTCTCCTGGCTTGCGTCGTGCTGGCGAACATACCAGCGGCACCGGCGCCTTCCCGCAAAACTACGCAGTGGCAATGCCAGGCTTTGCAACGCTTACAGTTGCGGGGGCAGCCGCGGCTTAAACCGCGTTCCCGTCTTAGCTCCGGGCTGACCGGAGAACCTCGAAACGGCAAGGCTACGCAGTCGTTCAGGGTCGGTCAACCGTCGTTGTGATTGACGCGCACCTGCGCCCATGATTTGCTACCGCCTTCGTTTTGGGTGCCTTTAACGAGGTGAAACGGGAAACCGGTGCGTCGCGGCCTGAGTTACGCGCGACAATTCCGGTGCTGCCCCCGCAACGGTAAGCGAGGAAAGCGTCTAGACCACTGTGCCAGCAACGCGGCATGGGAAGGTGACGCTCCAGGCTGAGCACAGTGTCAGCCCTCGCAAGCCCGGAGACCGGCCCAGTACAGAATTGACAAACCCGCGGTGGGCGGGCGCTGTTGCAACCTCTGGGTGAGTCCGCCCATGGGTTTCTTGCGCATGCCTGCTGTTGATAACCCCTCAGAGGAAAGCACCATGCCCGTCACAACCGCCCACAGCCACTCCGCCGCCATCAGTACCACTCGCAGCCAGCGCCTGGTCGTCGCTATCGGCGCATCGCTGCTGGGCTTGTGCCTGGTTTACTTCGCGGGTTTTTCGCACGTCGAGGCGGTTCACAACGCTGCCCATGACACCCGTCACAGCGCCGCGTTTCCTTGCCACTAAGGGACAGCGCCATGATCAAGCACATTGCCCGCACGGCCGGCTTCACCGGCCTGCTCGCTGCCCTGCTGCTGACCTTGCTGCAAAGCCTGTGGGTCACCCCGCTGATTATCAAGGCGGAAGCCTACGAGAGTGCAGCGCCTGCAGTCGAAACCCACAGCCATGATGCGGGTACCGCCGAACATCATCATGATGCGCAAGCCTGGGCCCCCGAAGACGGCTGGCAACGGCTGCTGTCCACGACCGGTAGCAACCTGGTAGTGGCCTTCGGTTTTGCCCTGGTACTGGCGGGGCTGTATACCTTGCGTGCGCCTGGAGGTTGGGTCGCAGGCGCACTGTGGGGCCTGGCAGGCTTTGCGGTGTTCTGCCTGGCGCCCACGCTGGGCTTGCCAGCGGAGTTGCCAGGAACGGCCGCGGCCGATCTGGCGCAACGCCAATTCTGGTGGATCGGTACTGCAGCGGCCACCGCCATTGGCTTGGGGCTTATTGCATTCGCCAACAACGGTTTGCTCAAGTTACTGGGCGCCGTACTGCTGGTCATCCCTCATGTAATCGGTGCACCACAGCCAGACGCGCATGAGGCCTTGGCTCCGGAAGCACTGGAGGCCGAATTCAAACTCGCCTCACTGCTGACCAACGCTGCCTTCTGGCTGGCATTGGGCTTGATCAGCAGTTGGCTCTACCGTCGCCAGAGCCAGGCGTAATGCCTGAACGGCCCAATCCGTTGCGAGTATTCGCCGGGTTGGGCTGTCGCCGAGGCTGTTCGGTGGCAGCCTTGAGCGATCTACTGGATCAAACCCTGCAGGCCCATGGCCTCAGCCACGATAACCTGCTTGGCCTTGCCAGTATCGAACTGAAAAGCGAGGAGGCCGGCCTGCATGCCCTCGCCGCTCAACTCGGCATTCCACTGCTGTTTTTCAGCGCTGCCCAGTTAGCCACCTTTGAATCACGCCTGACCCACCGTTCGCTCCCCGCCTTCGCCCACAGCGGCTGTTACGGCGTCGCTGAAAGTGCTGCACTTGCATTGGCCGAGCACTACGGCTCAATGCCTGCACAGCTCCTTGTTCCACGCCATGCCAGCCTTAATGCCACCCTGGCATTGGCCTGCGGCGCGTCCTTTGACGGATAATCTGCGCCTCGCATCGACCTTACCTTCAGGATTCACCCCATGACCGTCTATTTCATCGGTGCCGGCCCCGGCGACCCGGAGCTGATTACCGTCAAGGGCCAGCGCCTGATTCATCGCTGCCCGGTCATTATCTATGCTGGCTCTCTGGTGCCCGCTGCCGTGCTCGAAGGGCACAGTGCCGAAACCGTGATCAACAGCGCTGAGCTTCATCTGGCGCAAATTGTCGAGGCCATGCGTGAAGCCCATGCCAAAGGCCAGGATGTAGCCCGGGTACACAGTGGCGACCCGAGCCTGTATGGGGCCATTGGTGAGCAGATTCGCCATTTGCGCGAACTGGCGATTCCCTTCGAGATCATTCCCGGTGTCACCGCTGCTGCTGCCAGTGCCGCCTTGCTCGGTTGCGAGCTGACCCTGCCAGAGGTTTCGCAGAGCGTCATCCTCACGCGCTATGCCGACAAATCGCCGATGCCCGCTGGCGAGGAACTGGCCAACCTGGCCGCACACAAGGCTACGCTTGCCATACACTTGGGGGTGCAGCACCTGGCAAAGATTGTCGAAGAATTGCGCCCCCACTATGGCGGGGACTGTCCAATCGCGGTCGTGCACCGTGCGACCTGGCCGGACCAGGACTGGGTCAAAGGCACGCTGGACGATATCCTGACGCAAGTCCAGGCTAAAGGCTTCCGGCGTACTGCATTGATTCTGGTAGGACGGGTACTGGCAGCAGATGCCTTTGCCGAATCGGCGCTGTACCGTGCCGGCCACGCACACCTCTACCGGCCTTAGACGGCCTGTGTGCGACAGCGCACTCACTGAGTATGAAGGAGTCGACCATGCTTGAACTGCGTCCCAACTGTGAATGCTGTGGTACCGATCTGTCTGGCGACAGCCAGGATGCGTTTATCTGCTCCTTCGAATGCACTTATTGTCGAGACTGCAACAACAATGAATTGAAGGGCCTCTGCCCAAACTGTGGCGGTCAACTAACGGCCCGTCCGCCACGAGTTGGTGCAGCATTAGTGCGCAACCCTGCTTCGAAACAACGCATCGTCAAGGAAAACGGCTGTCCAACCCGCTCGAGCAAGTAGCCTCTCAACTGCAGGACACCGAAACGCGTCTTCATATGAGGCCGCGATTTCGGTTTTTCCAATCGTAGTTAGGCTTGCTTTACTTTGGCCGTAGGATTTTTCACTTAAACAACCTATATTTTTCTACGCTCCTATACTCTCCATACTCATTGGCTATTATTCTGCGTATCGTACGCTGCTTGCCGACAACGGCCTGGCGCGCCTTCCTGAGAGAATCAAGAAAAGGCCCACATTCACGACAAGGAGTTGCGCATGGCGAAGGTCTTAATCGTCGACGATCACCCCACTATTCGTATTGGCTTGAAGATGCTGCTGGAACAGCAGCGGCACCAGGTCCTGGGCGAGTGCGGCGACGGCGCAGAATCTATTCAGTTGGTTGAAAAGCTCAAACCCGACGTGGTCATTCTTGACCTTGGGCTGCCACGCCGTGATGGCCTGAGTGTGATCCAGCGTCTGCTGAAAGCGGATCAGCCGCCGCGCATTGTGGTGTACACCGGACAGGCAGCAGAGCTGTATGCCCGAAGGTGCCTGGATGCAGGTGCTTCCGCCTTTGTTCAAAAGGAAGAGACGGCCGACTCCCTGATGGCGGCCTTGAAAGCGGTTGTGTCCGGTTACTCTTACTTCCCTGACATGTCCTTGCGCGGCCCGATGACCACTGAGAAGCAGCGCCTGGAAGAGTTGTCCGCTCAAGAAATGGTCGTGCTGCGCTTGCTCGCCAAAGGCCGCTCCAACAAAGACATCGCTGACGACATTCAGCTCAGCCCAAAGACCATCAGTACCTACAAAACCCGAATCATGGAGAAGCTACAGGTCAATTCGCTGGTCGAAATGGTCGATCTGGCCAACCGTAATATGCTATGAAGCGCCCAAGGCTGGCCTTTCTGGCCTGCTGTCTGGTATTGCTGACAGCCAGTCACTCTTTCGCTGACAGTCAGGGCGAACCGCGCACGCTGCTCGCCCGCTCCTTGAGCAGCAGTAAACCCTTGTCGCTGTCGGAGGATGACCGTCAGTGGTTGAAAGACAAGCGCACGCTGGTATTGGGCACCTCGGCGCCGGACTACCCTCCGTTCGACATCAACCTCAGCCAGAACGACTATGAGGGCCTGACTGCCGATTACGCAGGCCTGCTCGGCGAGCAGTTGAAAATTCCGATTGAAGTGCAACGTTTCTCAAGCCGTCACGAGGCCATCGCCGCCCTGGATGCAGGCCGCATCGACCTGCTGGGCAGCGCCAACGGCTATGAGGCGGCAGACACTACGCTGATCCTGAGCCAGCCGTATGCCGACGACCAGCCCATCATTGTCACCCCACTGGGCAAACCCCGCAGTGCAGAGGACCCACTGGCAAACGTGACATTGGCCATGGTGGACCACTACCTGCCAGAGGCCGAGGTTCGCCAGCTTTACCCTGCTGCCCGCTTGCAACTCTATAACTCGACCCTGAGCGCCCTTTCTGCCGTGGCCTTGGGCCAGGCCGAGGCCTATTTCGGTGATGTCGTCAGTTCTGACTATCTGATTGGCCGGTACTTTCAAGACAGCTTGCGGATCTCGCATTTTGTCAAAAATGATCGAAGCAGCTTTTCCTTCGCGCTGTCACGCGACAATCAGACCTTGCTACGCCTGGTCAACCAGGCCCTGGGTAATATCGCTGACAGCGACCGCCTGAACGTACTACGCCGCTGGAGCAGCGGTAATGCGAGCATTCTGCTGAACCGTGAAGCGTCATCGCTGAATGCGACTGAGCGTGCCTGGATTGAACAACACCCCATCGCACGGGTTGCAGTGAACAGCACCTACGCGCCGCTTACGTTCATGGATGACAACCAGCACTTTCGCGGTATCACCGTTGACTTGCTGGAGCAGATCACATTACGCACCGGCTTGAGGTTCGAATTTGTAGAGGCCCCCTCGGTATCGGCAATCATCGAGCAGGTTGAACATGGCCAGGCTGACATAGCAGGGGCGCTGATGTATGGCCCGTCCCGGCAAGCCCGGCTCAATTTTACCCGCCCCTACCTGGCCAACCCCCAAGTGATTGTCACCAGCCTGCGCGAGGATGCACCGCAGAGCCTTGAGCAGCTCAAGGACCGACGCCTGGCGGTCGTGCGCGACTATGCGTTCAAGGACCAGTTGTTGAAGCAGCACCCGGATATTCAGTTGGTCGAGGCGCCCAATGCCATGGCGCTAATGGAGTACGTCGCTCAAGGCCGGGCAGATGCCGCCATCAGCACTCACCTGAATGCCGTCTACTTCACTCGCAGGTTGTTCAAGGACAGTCTACGGATCTGTGCAACGCTGGGTGATACACCGGTTACCGCTGCTTTCGCCACCGCGCCCGATGCCACGGTTCTGCATTCCATTCTTAACAAGGCGCTGCTGAGCATCCCCCCAGACGAGATGGTCCAGTTGACCAACCGCTGGCGAACCAATGCACTGATCAGCAACGACCGTTGGCAGAACTACCGTGCGCTGATCCTGCAGATTCTGATCGGCGCCGGCCTGGTCATTGGGGCCATCTTTTTCTGGAACCACTACCTGCGCAAACTGATTCGACAACGTACCGAGGCCGAACAGGCGCTGCAGGAACAGTTGGGTTTCAGCAAACGCTTGCTTGAAGAGTTACGCGAAGCCAAAGAACAGGCGGATTCAGCCAACAGAGCCAAAAGTACCTTCCTGGCAACCATGAGCCATGAAATCCGAACGCCGATGAACGCGGTCATCGGCCTGTTGGAGCTGGCCGTCATCGATGCCGAACAAGATCGCGCAGACCCCGCTTCACTGAAGGTTGCCTCTGATGCTGCCAATGGCCTGTTGGAACTGATCGGCGATATTCTTGACATCGCCCGGATCGAGTCAGGACACATGACCCTGACCCCTCAGCCCACCGACCTGCTGGCCGTGATTGACGCGACCGTGCGCATGCATGAAGGCAGTGCAAGGCTCAAGGGGCTGACATTGCGATCCGACCTGCAAAGGCCCTTGCCCGGCCTGGCATTGATCGACCCCCTGCGTTTCCGGCAGGTACTGTCGAACCTGTTGAGCAATGCCATCAAGTTCACCGAACACGGCCATGTCACCGTCAGCCTGCGCGCTGACAGCACCTCTTCAGACCCGCACATGGACCTGCAGCTTGACGTGGAAGACACCGGTGTCGGCATCAGTCTCGAAGACCAGGCCCGCTTGTTCAGCCCCTTTGTGCAAGCCAGTCATCAGCGCTCCCAGCAAGGTACCGGCCTGGGGCTGGTGATCAGCCGCACACTGTGCGAACTCATGGGTGGGCGCCTGACGTTGCACAGCACACTTGGTCAAGGCACCCGGATCTGTATTGAGCTCTACCTGCCACGAATAGACCCCAGTAGCGTGGCAACCCTGCCAACCGAGGATGCTCCGCAGAACGGCATCAGTCCGAAGCTGAGCATTCTGGTCGTCGACGACTACCCCGCCAACCTGATGCTGCTTGAAAAGCAACTGAGCGTGCTGGGGCATGATGTCACCCTGGCGGATGATGGCAGCCGTGCGTTGCAAGCCTGGCAGAATCAGCGTTTCGATGTGGTTATCAGCGACTGCAACATGCCCATCATGGACGGGCATGAACTGACCCGGCGTATTCGCAGTGCAGAAGCCGAGAACAACCTGCCCCCCTGCTTGATCCTCGGCCTGACCGCCAATGCCCAAGCTGAAGAGCGAGAACGCTGCCTGGCCTCCGGCATGAATGACTGTCTGTTCAAACCCATCGGTCTGAACGAGTTGCGCCGCCAGTTGCAGACAACAGGGGCCGGCCCTCAAGCCGATCCTGCACCTGCAAGCGGCCTTGGCCCTGTAGACAGCGCATCCAGCGCAGACAGCAGCGGCTTCGATATCGACAACCTGCGCTACCTGACGCTGGGCGATCCGAAACTGATCACACGCCTGTTGGGTGAACTGGCAGAGAGCAACGCCAAAGACCTTGAGGCACTGCAGTCACTTGGCGCTTCTCCTACGCACCAGGATGTGCGCGCACTGGCGCATCGGATAAAAGGGGGGGCCAAAATGCTCAAGGCCCGCGGCGTCGTGCAGTGTTGTGAAGCCGTAGAGCAGGCCTGTGCCGGAAAACCCTCGCAACAGGAACTGCACGCCCTGATCCTGAAACTGGAAAAGAGCATGACCGACCTGGATGCGCATTTGAATCAACGCACCCCAACCCACTAGGCTCACTTCAGCATGAGTGTCGAGTTGATCTGACTGATTGCATCGACCACATGCTGCGAGCCTTGCTGGATCTCCAGAATCACCTCACCCGCCTCGTTTGCCAGCTCAACACCACGCCCGGTGCGAGACAGGCTCGACTGCATGCTCGCCACTGCGTTCAGCGACAGGTCTTGATTCTGCTGCACGACATCGACGATCTCCAACGTGGCCTTGCTGGTCCGAGAAGCCAGGCTACGCACCTCGTCGGCAACTACCGCGAATCCACGGCCATGATCGCCTGCACGCGCGGCTTCGATGGCCGCATTGAGTGCCAGCAGGTTGGTCTGGTCGGCGATACCGCCAATGGTCTGGACGATCTGCGCAATCAGTTTGGATTGCTGGCTGACGGCATCAAGGCTGCGCGCAGCAGCGTTGAGCTCTTCGGAGATCTCTTCGATCACGTGAACCGCCTGCTGTACGACCTGTGAGCCTTTTCGCGCACAGGCGTCGTTTTGCAATGAAGTCGCATGAGCAGCCTCCGCGGCAGACTGCTGGGTACTGACCTGAGCCGTGATGTCGCGGGCGAACTTGACCACTTTGTACAACCGTCCCTTGGTATCGAAGATCGGATTGTAGGACGCCTCCAGGTACACAACCTGCCCCCGTTTGTTGACCCGTTCAAAACGGTGCGAATGGTATTCGCCACGGTTCAACGAGGCCCAGAATTCCCGGTAAGTTGCCGACTCGCGCTCACGTGGCAGGCAAAACAGGCCATGGTGCCGGCCCACGACTTCGTCCAGACGATAACCCATGGTCGTGAGGAAGTTTTCGTTGGCATGGATCACCCTGCCTTCGGGGGTAAACTCGATGACCGCCATGGAGCGGCTGATAGCATTTATCAGGCTCTTGGCCTCGTGCTCCTGGGTCACCCGTTGGGTGACGTTCGAGGCCACCTTGATGATACGGGTCAGCTGGTGGTCAGCGTCGAAGACCGGCATATAGCTGGCTTCAAGCCAAACCTCCTGCCCGGCCTTGGTCAAACGCGCAAATGTGCCGCTCAAGGGGTTGCCATGGGCCAGGTCACGCCAGAACTGGCGATAGGCTTCACTCTTGGCGAACGTTTCTTCGCAGAAGATACGGTGATGCTTGCCGTGTATTTCCTCAAGGGTGTAGCCCATAGTGAGGCAAAAGTTGTCGTTGGCCTCGAGTATCACCCCGTCCGGGCTGAACTCGATGATCGCCATGGATTGGCTGATAGCGGTCAACTTCCCGTTTGCATCAGCCAATGCCCGATTACACCGCTCGATTTCTGCAAGATCGGCCTTACGATGAGAATCAAACATGCCATTCAGCTCCTTGCCGTTTTTTGCCGAGCATAGATCACCCTTAGCCACTCGCAAGCAAAAAGCCATCACCCTGCATTCGTTCAGCACAGGCTCAGGTGCTTTCGCGAACAACCAGCTCGAAGCCCAGGTCCTGTGCCGGTTGCAGGCCTTTCTTGCCGTCCAGCACCGCCAGCAGTGCTTGCGCCGCACAACGCCCTACAGCGGCGCGTGGCGTTCGTATCGAGGTCAACCGGGGCACCAGGTGAGCCGATGATGGCAAGTCGTTGAACCCCACCATCGCGACACGCTCTGGCACTGCAATCCCCTGGCGCAACGCTTGAAATATCGCGCCCTGCGCCAGGTCGTCGTTACAGAAGAAAATACCGTCGAGGTCAGGGTGTTGGGCAATCAACTGGCTGAACAGCTCACTGCCCAGGCCAATGGATGAGGGTTGTGGTGCCAGCAATTCCAGCTCCGGCGCTTGCAGCCCCGCTTCGGCCAGCGCCTGGCGAAAACCTTCAGCCCGCTGCATGACACGAGGATCCAGCTGTGCGGCGATAAAGCCCAGCCGGCGTCGCCCCCGGGCCAACAGGTGTTGCGCGGCTGCGCGGCCAGCGTCGCGCTGGGAGAACCCTACCGAGATCACCCCTTCTGCGTTGCCAAGTTCCATCATGTGTACGCAGGGCACAGCACTGGCGCTCAACATCCGCTGCGCTGCCTCGGTGCGATCGAAGCCTGTAAGCAGAATGCCGCAGGGCTGATAGGCCAGGTAGTTGCGGATCAGGTTCTCCTCTTCGGCAAGGTCGTAGTGGTAGTTACCGATCAATACCTCCAACCCGCGCGGGCGCATGACCTCATGGATCGCTTCGAGCGTGTCGATGAACAAGTGGTTGGACAAGGACGGAATCAGCACGACCACCGACTGGCTTTGCGCCGAAGCCAATGCACGCGCAGCCGGGTTGGCGACATAGCCCAGTGTCGCCGCGGCCACCTGGACTTTTTCTACCAGCTCCGGGGCAACCGTACTGACACCGCGCAATGCGCGGGACGCTGTGATCGGGGAAACCCCGGAAAGCCTGGCCACTTCTGCCAGGGTGGGACGACCGGTAGTGCGGGAGCCGATTCGGGTCATGGGCCTGATATTTTTGTCTTGCAAAGAATGGGGAACGAGCACTAAGGTAGCGCTGTCTCATGCGTCAGGCAATGCAAAACTGCGTGCGTGCTGCAAGGAACACCCAGACTGCTAATACAAAATCAATAACATCTGGGCAGGTAGCGTCCGAGCCAATCTTTCTACCGGCCAAAGACAGCGCTATCTTGCTCTGCAGGAGGTACCGATGAACACTTCCCAGGCCGCGATAGTGGTAATGGGTGTAGCTGGATGCGGCAAGAGCCGCATTGGTTCAGCTATTGCCGAACGCAGTGGTGGGCACTTGATCGAAGGCGATGCCTTTCATCCAGCCGCCAACATCGAAAAAATGAGCGCCGGCATTCCACTCGACGACCACGACCGCGCCGGTTGGTTGATACGCCTGGCTGAAGAGTTGCAGGCTACGATCGCCGCAGGTGAACGCCCTATTCTCACCTGCTCAGCCCTCAAGCAACGTTACCGGCAGACCTTGCGTGATGCCGTGCCGGCGTTGTGTTTCGTCTTTCTCGAATTGTCCCCAGAAGAAGCCACCCGACGCGTCCGCGCCCGTCCGGGGCATTTCATGCCCGCCAGCCTGATCGACAGCCAGTTCGCAGCACTTGAAGCCCCCCATGACGAGCCGCTGACATTGGTGCTGGATGCCACCTTGCCGGTCGATCAGTTGGCAACCAGGGTGGACCAATGGCTAAAGCCCTGCGGTGAGTCGGTACTGGCGCAAACAGCCTGACCAAAGCTGATTTTCCGGCTCACCAAAGATAGCGCTATCTCAGGCATTTCAAGCACCACCCATACTGCCCAAAATAAAGACAATATGAGGCTCTGAACCATGTTCGGACTGGCAACTGACACGTACCTGCTATTGGACGCCCTGCTCACCATCATCGGCCTGGTGCTGCTGATTACCTACTTTAAAGTCCACCCCTTCGTCGCCCTGACACTGGCTGCCGGTTTCCTCGGCCTGACCTCCGGAATGCCGGTGGCCAAGGTGATGAAGTCATTTCAAGACGGTTTCGGCGGTGTGCTCGGTTTCGTCGGTATTGTCCTGGCACTGGGTACCATGCTCGGCAAACTGATGGCCGACTCTGGCGGGGCCGACCAGATCGCACAGACACTGATCCGTGCGTTCGGCAAACGGTACGTCCATTGGGCCATGATGTTCGCGGCCTTTCTGGTGGGCATTCCGCTGTTCTTCGAGATCGGTTTCGTCTTGCTCATCCCGCTGGTATTCATCGTTGCCCGACGCTCCGGTGTGTCGCTGATCAAGATCGGCATCCCGTTGCTCGCCGGCCTGTCAGTGGTACACGGGCTGGTGCCGCCGCATCCAGGTCCGCTGCTGGCGATTGGCATTTTCAATGCTGATATTGGCAAGACGATTTTCTACGGACTGATCGTTGCCCTGCCGACCGCCATCATCGCTGGCCCGCTGTATGGCAACTTCATCTCGCGTTATATCCCAGGCTCACCCTCACAGGCATTGATGGAGCAGATTGCGCGTGAGTCCGACCAGCAGAACCTGCCGAGCTTCAGCGTGACGCTGATGACCGTGCTGTTGCCAGTGTTCCTGATGCTGCTGAAAACCTTCGCTGACGTTGTGCTGCCCGCCGAGCACATCTTCCGCCAGTGGATGGACCTGATCGGACACCCGATCACCGCCCTGCTCGCCGCGCTGTTGCTGGCGTTCTATACCTTTGGCTCAGCCCGCGGGTTCAACCGCCAGCAGATCATGAAACTGCTGGACCAAAGCCTGGCCCCTACTGCCGCCATCGTGCTGATCGTTGGCGCCGGCGGTGGCTTCAAGCAAATGCTGGTCGATACCGGTGTCGGCAATGTCATCGGGCAGATGGCCGTCCAGGCGCAGATTTCGCCCATCATGCTCGCCTGGCTGGTAGCGGCGGTGATTCGCATCGCCACAGGATCAGCGACGGTCGCAACCATCACGGGCGCGGGAATCGTTGCGCCGGTGATCGGGATGATTCCCGGGGTGAACCGCGAATTGCTGGTACTGGCCACCGGGGCTGGCTCGTTGATCCTGTCTCACGTCAACGATGCGGGGTTCTGGCTGGTGAAGCAGTACTTCAACATGACCGTAGCGCAGACGTTCAAGACCTGGAGCATGATGGAGACCATCCTCTCCGTGGTCGGCATCATCTTCATCATGCTGCTGTCATGGGTGGTTTGATCAACGTGGCGCCGGGCTGACCGGCGCCACGTTACATCAGAACGCAGCCTTGAAGATGGCTTCAATCTCGGCCTGGTTCGCCGGGCGTGGGTTGGTCAGGCCGCAGGCGTCTTTCAGCGCATTGGCCGCCAGCGTCGGGATATCCTCTTCGCGGGCACCGAGCACCGCCAAGCCAACCGGAATGTCGATAGCCCGTGCCAGGCTGACGATCCCGGCGATGGCCGCATCACTACCCTGCTCCGGGCTCAGGCCGTTGGTTTCGATGCCCATGGCCGTGGCCACATCGCGCAAGCGCGTGGCACTGACGCTGGCGTTGAAGCGCTGCACATGAGGCAGCAGCACGGCATTACAGACGCCATGCGGCAAGTCATAGAAGCCACCCAACTGGTGAGCCATCGCATGCACATACCCCAGCGAGGCATTGTTGAATGCCATGCCCGCCAGGAACTGCGCATAGGCCATGTTCTCGCGGGCCTTGAGGTCGGAGCCTTCGTTCACGGCCTGACGCAGGTTCTCGTTGATCAACGCTATCGCTTTCAGCGCGCAGGCATCGGTAATCGGCGTGGCTGCCGTCGACACATACGCCTCAATCGCATGGGTCAGCGCATCCATACCGGTTGCAGCGGTCAGTGACTTGGGCATGGCTACCATCAAGGCCGGGTCGTTGACCGACAACAGCGGTGTCACGTTACGGTCGACAATGGCCATTTTTACGTGGCGGGCCTCGTCGGTGATGATGCAGAAACGCGTCATTTCACTGGCGGTGCCGGCGGTGGTGTTGATCGCAATCAGTGGCAATTGCGGCTTGGCCGAACGGTCAACACCTTCGTAGTCACGGATATGCCCGCCGTTGGTGGCACACAGCGCGATGCCCTTGGCACAGTCATGGGGCGAACCACCGCCCAATGAAATGACAAAGTCACAGCGCTCACGCTGCAGCAGGGCCAGCCCTTGCTCGACATTGGCGATGCTGGGGTTGGGTTTGGCACCGTCAAAAATGGCGGCATCGATGTCGCGCACCGCCAGCTGCTCGGAAATCCTCTCGGCAACACCGGCCTTGGCCAGGCCGCTATCGGTGACGATCAAGGCCTTGCGAAAACCGTAGCCGGCAATGGCATCCATTGCCTCTGCCAGGCAATCGATGCCCATGATGTTGACCGCTGGAATGAAAAACGTACTGCTCATGATCCGATCCCTCATGCAATGTGCGATTGCACTCAGGATCTACCTGTAGACTGAACGGCGTGTTGATCTGCGGCAACGCTGGGCTTAACCCAGAAACAACTGGTAGGCCGGATTATCCGTTTCGTCCCAGTAGCGATAGCCTATGGCGTCCAGCATCGCGGGTAACTCGGCACGTTCCTCTTCTGGCACTTCGAGAGCGGTAAATACCCGGGCCTCAGCCGCACCGTGGTTACGGTAGTGAAACAGGCTGATGTTCCAGCGCTTGCCCAGCCGTTCAAGGAACGCCAGCAAGGCGCCTGGGCGCTCTGGAAACTCAAAGCGCAGGACCCGTTCGTTGGCATTGGGGCCAGCATGGCCGCCAACCGTGTGACGAATGTGTAGCTTGGCCAGTTCGTTATCCGTCAGGTCGAGCACGCTGTAGCCCTGATCACGCAGGCTCGCCAACAACTGCGCACGAGGATCCCGCTGGGGGTGGGTTTGTACGCCCACGAACAGGCGAGCCTCCTTGCCGGGGTAGTAGCGGTAATTGAACTCGGTGATCTGACGCTTTCCCAGCGCCTGGCAGAACGCCCTGAAGCTGCCGGGTTGTTCCGGGATGGTCACCGCGATGATCGCTTCACGTTGCTCCCCCAGTTCTGCGCGTTCGGCTACGTGACGCAGTCGGTCGAAGTTGACGTTGGCCCCCGAGTCGATGGCCACCAGCGTCTGCCCCGTCACACCGCGCGACGCCACATACCGCTTGATGCCGGCGACAGCCAATGCGCCCGATGGTTCAGTGATCGAACGGGTGTCGTCGTAGATATCCTTGATCGCCGCGCAGACTTCATCGTTGCCAACCGTGATCACCTCATCCACGAAGTGACGGCACACGTCAAAACAATGCGCACCGATCTGCGCCACGGCCACACCGTCAGCGAAACTGCCGACCTGTGACAGTACCACCCGCTCCCCGGCCGCCATGGCCGCTTGCAGGCAGTTGGAGTCCGCCGGTTCGACACCAATGACCTTGACCTGCGGACGCAGGTACTTCACATACGCCGCGATCCCCGCGATCAACCCACCACCACCGACCGGCACGAAGATCGCATCCAGGTTGCCAGGCTGCTGACGAAGGATTTCCATGGCGACAGTGCCCTGCCCGGCAATGACGTCCGGGTCATCGAAGGGCGGCACAAAGGTCATGCCCTCGGTGTCGGCCAACGTCAGCGCATGAGCCAGGGCTTGAGGGAAGCTGTCACCGTGCAACACCACGTGGCCACCACGGGAGCGCACACCTTCGACCTTCAGTTCAGGGGTGGTGGTTGGCATTACGATGGTGGCGGTCATGGCCAACTCGCGGGCGGCCAAGGCAACGCCTTGAGCATGATTGCCTGCCGACGCAGTGACCACGCCACAGGCGCGCTGGGCGGCAGTCAAGGCACTCAGTCGGGTATACGCGCCACGGATCTTGAAGGAAAAGGTGGGCTGCAGGTCTTCACGCTTGAGCAACACCTCGTTGCCCAAGGCAGCCGATAGTGCACGGGCCGATTGCAGTGGTGTTTCAATGGCCAGGTCATACACCGGTGCGGCAAGAATCCTGCGCACATAGTCCGACAGCATCGTGGTCAAGACGGTGGGTACGCTGGGGCAAGCGGTAAGGCTGGTCATCGGTGACTCCTGGTTTTTTTCAAAGTGCCCAGGAGAGAGAGAAAGAACCCGCCTCCAGGGCGGGTTCGGTGCAAGTGCCAGCTAGCCCGCCAAAACGATAATGGCGGTAATAATGCTGTGCTGAGGCAAATGCGGGAGTAAAGTCATGAGAAGGAAACTAGCTCAGGTCTCCCCCTCACGTCAACGACTTGTGCAAGGCCTGCTGCCCCGCTGGGCCTCAAGCGTCCGACCAAGCGATTGGACAAGCTTTCGGGCAACTGCTTGTATCTAACTTTTACAGGACATGATTACCGTACAACTTTTAGCACGCGCAAGGAGGCTATGAGGAGCACGAACATGCCCTATAAAGTCATGATGGTTTTCGGCACACGCCCCGAAGCGATCAAGATGGCGCCGCTGGCGAGGGTATTGCGCCAATGGCCCAACATAGCGCTGAACATCTGCTCCAGTGGGCAACACCGGGAAATGCTCAATCACGTTCTGAAGGACTTCGGCCTGACCGTCGATATCGACCTTCAGGTCATGACCGACAACCAGAGCCTCAACGGATTATCCCAACAGTTGCTGGGTAAGCTCGACCTTTACTACGAGCGGGTGAACCCGGATATCGTCCTTGTTCACGGCGACACCACCACCAGCTTCATCGCTGCACTCTGCGCCTTCAACCGCCATATCCCCATCGCCCATGTCGAGGCCGGCCTGCGTACCGGAAACCTCAAGGCGCCCTGGCCCGAGGAAGCCAATCGTCGTCTGACCACGATCATCGCCAACCTGCATTTCCCCCCCACCAAGAAGGCCCGCGATAACCTGCTGCGCGAAGGGGTCGTGCTGGAGCAGATCGAAGTGACCGGCAATACGGTCATCGATGCCCTGCTGTGGATGCGCGAACACCTCAAGAGCAGCCACTGGAAACCGGCAATCGGCTCGCCGCTGTCGGCTTTGCGTGATGACCAGCGCATGGTGCTGATCACCGGCCATCGCCGGGAAAACTTCGGGCATGGCTTTGAGCGTATCTGCCTGGCCATCGCCGAGCTGGCCCTGCGCTACCCCGAGGTTCAGTTCGTCTACCCGGTGCATCTTAATCCGCACGTCCAGAAGGCCGTCTACTCGGTGCTTTCGCATCAACCAAACATCCTGTTGGTTCCCCCTCAGGACTATCGACACTTTGTCTGGCTGATGGACCGCGCCTACCTGATCCTGAGCGATTCCGGAGGAATCCAGGAAGAGGCACCGGCATTGGGCAAGCCACTGCTGGTGCTGCGCAAGGTAACAGAGCGCCCCTCGGTGCTGGAGGGTGGCACGGTATTGCTGGTGGGCACCCAGACCGAACGGATCGTCAAGGAAACCAGCCGCCTGCTTGAAGAGCCCGACCTCTACCAGCACATGAGCCGGGTGCTCAGCCCTTACGGTGACGGGCATGCCAGCGAGCGCATTGCCGAACGACTGAGCCGCTGGCTCGAGGACAACGCCAACGGGCGAGAGATGTCATGAGCCTGGGCCTGGTCGACGCCGTGACCTACGTGCTGTTCGGCCTCAAGTTGCTGGCCATCGTACTGGCCAGCCTGATGTTCCTGCTCGGGCTCGACGATCTGTTCATCGACCTGATTTATTGGTTGCGCAAACTCATACGGCGCTTTCGCATCTATGACAAATATGCGCGCGCCGACGAACGCCGCCTGTTCGAGGTACCGGAAAAACCGCTGGCAATCATGGTGCCTGCCTGGCACGAAGTGGGCGTCGTTGGCGAGATGGCCCGCCTGGCGGCCTCCACCCTGGATTACGAGAACTACCAGATTTTTGTCGGCACCTACCCCAACGACCCGCAAACCCAGGCCGATGTCGACGCGGTGTGCCTGCATTATCCCAACGTTCACAAAGTCATCTGTGCCCGCCCCGGCCCCACCAGCAAGGCCGACTGCCTGAACAACATCATCGACGCGATCCTGCGCTTCCAGCGCGATGCGAGGATCGAGTTCGCCGGTTTCATCCTGCATGACGCCGAGGATGTCATCTCGCCGATGGAGTTGCGGCTGTTCAACTACTTGCTGCCCGACAAGGACATGATTCAGATACCGGTCTACCCCTTCGCCCCCCAATGGCACGGGTTCACGGCAGGTCATTACGTCGATGAGTTCGCCGAAAACCATGGCAAGGATGTGATTGTCCGCGAAGCGCTCAGCGGCCAGGTTCCCAGCGCAGGTGTCGGCACCTGCTTCAGCCGCCGGGCTATCACGGCACTGCTTGAAGACGGTGACGGTATCGCATTCGATGTACAGAGCCTGACCGAAGACTACGACATCGGCTTCAGGCTCAAGCACAAAGGCATGAAGTGCATCTTTGCCCGCTATTCGATAAGCGACCCGCAACTGGCGCTCAAGCGCGAATGGCACTGGGGCATGAGCCGTGAATTTGCCCAGGTTATCTGCGTGCGCGAACACTTCCCGCGTGACTGGCGAAACGCGATCCGCCAGAAGTCGCGCTGGATCGTGGGGATTGTCTTTCAGGGCACCAGCAACCTGGGCTGGAGCCGCATCGGGGCACTCAACTACTTCCTCTGGCGCGATCGCCGCGGGCTGTTTGCCTACCTGCTGAGCTTTCTGGTTAACCTGTTGTTCCTGGTGTTGCTGGCCATGTGGCTGGTGACGGTGATCGCACCCGACGCCTGGCGCTTCCCGTCCATCCTGTCCGACAGCGCCCTGTTGTCGACGCTGCTCTGGCTCAACGGCCTGCTGTTGATCAATCGTTTGCTTCAGCGCGGTTATTTCGTCACCCGTTACTACGGCATCATTGAGGGCCTGCTTTCGGCACCCCGAATGATGTGGAGCAATTTCGTCAATTTTTTCGCCAACCTGCGTGCCCTGCGCCAAGTCCTGGAGATGGGCGACTCGCGACGGGTCGCCTGGGACAAGACCACTCACGAGTTTCCGGCCCTGACCACCCCCATGCGCGAACCGTTGGGGCAGCGTTTGGTCGCCAAGGGGCTGATCAGCGAAGCACAACTGCAGGATGCCCTGACCAGCCCGGTACGCCGGCGCCTGGGGCGTGAGCTGCTATTGCGAGGGTTGATCGACAGCGAGCAGTTGGTCCAGGCACTTGCCGAGCAATTTGACATGGCGTGGGCGCCGCTCAACCCGTTCAACATTCCCCCGGCGCTGATTGCCCGGTTGCCTCGTCGGCTGGCTATTCTTTATGCGGTGCTGCCGGTCGCTGAAGACGGCCCAACGCTGGTTCTGGCCAGCGAGGGGCCTGTCAGCCAGGTAGCTCTAGGGGTGATCAGTCGCCAGTTGAAACGTCCCGTACGTTGCCAATTGGCCCCCCAAGGGCGAGTCACCCTGGGATTGAGTTATCACTACCCCAGCCCCTGGCAACCGGAGGACACGCGGCAAATGCTCGCAGTGCTGGCCAAGCATCAGGACGACGCTGCGCTCCTTGAGCGGGTCAGCCATCACCAGGTCATGCTTGGCGCACTGCTGCAGGTGCGTGGCATCTTGCCAAGCAGCCTGTTCAATCAGGTACTCATTGACTACAACCCGGAGCAGATGTCGATCGGCGAGCACCTGGTGGCGCGCGGTTTGATTACCGCCGAGGTTCTTCAGGAAGCGCTCGCCGAGCAGGCCGCCGAGCTGCGGATCGCCTATCAGATGGCGCAGGAAGTGGCATGAAACGACGTCCACTGCTGATTGCTGCCAGCCTGCTGGTGGCGTGTATCAGTTCACAGACGCTCGCCGCGCCGCTCAGTAGTTTTGAGCGATTCCGCAGCTTCCCCTATATGGACCGCAGCTACCGCGAGGCGCGCAACAACAACTGGCAAGAGGTCGAGCGGTTGACCCGGCACCTGCTTGAGAAAGTACCCAACAACGATGATGCACGCGCCCTGCTGATTGAGGCGCTTACCCGGCAACGACGCTACCGCGAGGCTGAACAGGTGGCCGAAGCCTTTGGCGCCAGCGCAGATCACGCCGACACCCTGCTGCAACTGCGCCTGACCTGGATTGAGCAAGACCCGCCCGGTAAAAGCCAGGTCGAGCGCTGGATCGCGGACAGTGACCTCACGCAACGCATACGCTTATGGCAAGCCTATAGCCTGAGCCTGGCCAAATTCGGGGGCGCCCAACGGGCATTGGACTGGCTCGACCAACTGCCAGGCAAAGGTGATGATCGTCTGCTGCGCATGGCGCGCGCCAACTGGGCCGAGCAACTGCACAACAGTGAGCAAACCATCGCACAGCTCGCGCCTTTGGCCGCGCGCGGGCCGTTGCCTGAAGAACCGTGGCGGCGCCTGGCCAATGCCTACGTCCAGCGCCTGGACGAAACAGCACTGAGCGCACTGTTGGCCAAGCCGCCGTCTGCCGAAGCGGCACGCCAAATGCGCCTGGCAATGATCGACCGAGCCATCGCGCTGGATCAAAAAAACCTGGCGCTGCGCTGGCTGCAAGCATTACCCAAGCAGGACCTTGAGCAACCGCAACGGCGTCAGCAACTGAGGGAACTCGTCCAGCAAAGCGACCGCAGGGCCTTGGCCCAACGCCTGCCGGTCGAAGCAGTGGCGCATCCTCTCGATCGCCCAGGTGAAGCCATTGATGCCTGGGAGCGCCTTTACCACCTCAACGGTAGCCTGGAGGCGCTGGATCAGGCGACCTACCTGCAACTCACACACCATCAGGATGACCGTGCACAACAACTGCTCGAACAGGCCTACGACCGTCGCCAAGGCCCCTGGCCACCGGTGTTACTGCAACGGTTAGGTGGATTGTACAGCCGCGTCGACAGACCACTGGATGCAGGCCGTGCGAAAACCCTGATCCCGCAACTCGACAGCGCCAGCCGCGAGCAACTGCTGGCACGCTTGGCACAGAGTGGTCACTGCGAGGTCGTTCGCGCTGCGACCCCGCCAATACCTCGTGAAATCGGTGAGCTGCGTGCACTGGGCCGCTGCGCGATGCCAGAACGCCCCGGCGAGGCCGTCGCCTATTACCAGGCGGCCGTACGCCGTGGCGACCCGGCCAGCCAAGTGCCATTGGCCTATGCACTGGACGCGGCGGGCGACGCCGAAGCCGCCTACAGGATCTGGCAGCAACTGCCCCCCGAGCAGTGGACGGCCAATGCCCGACTCACCGCCGCCCGTAGCGCCTTGAACAGCAACCATACTCAAGAGGCCTGGGAGCATTGGCGTGCTGCGCCACACAGCAGCGCCGACGACTGGGCATTGGGCGCGGCCATTGCGCAACGCCGTGGCGCTTCTGCCGAAGCCATGGCCCTGCAACGCGAAGCCCTGCGCCATCAGCCGCGCGCCGATCACTACTATGCAGCCTCCGTGACTGCACAACACGCCAACGACCCACAACAGAGCCGTGAATGGCTGGCAGAAGCGGCACGGCTCGCCCCCGACAACCCGCGCTATCGCGCCGACTACGGCGTGCGACTGGCCGCCGCCGACACACCACAACTGCGCAGGCAATCGCTGCCCTACCTGATACAGGCCAGCCACGACTTTCCAGAAGACTACCGCATCGGCGAAACCCTGGCCTGGCGCTACGACGAGGTTGAAAACAGCGCGGCCGCCCGCCAGGAACTGCGCCGTATCATCGACCTGGAACAGAACATGGTGGACGACGGAACCGATGACACCCGCCTCGCCGCCCGTGTGTACCGGCAACGCCGCGCCCATCAGAGCCTTTCGCAACGCGACAGCATCAGTTTGGCCAGCACCTGGTCGCCGGCCGGCGTCTCGACCAACGACACCCTGCGCAGCAACAACCCACAACGCCGTGCCGCCTCGCAGAACGTTCAGTTGGCCCTGTGGGACCATGCCCTGGGTGATGAGCCGAGCCGCAACGGCAGCACACTGTCGGTGTATGGCCGAGTGCTGTTCGGCGGCCAGGACCGCAGCAACTATGCTCAAAGCATGGGGACCGGGCTTGGCCTGCGCTACAAACCATTCGGCACCACCAACCTGAACCTGTACGCCGAGTTGTACCAGCAACGCCAGATCGACGATCAGCACTACAGCGGCCTCAGCCTCGGCCAACTGCTCAGCCCCGGCAAGGTCGCTGACAACTATGGCGACCTGCGCGGCAATGCCCAGAGCAGCAATGACCTGCTGCTACGCGCGACTGCTTCGTTCCTCGATCAAGGCGACTACCGCAATGACTGGCGTGTCGAGGAGAACCACTGGAGTGAACGGTTTCTCTACCTGGACGCCGCCTGGTGGACGCATGCTGGTGAACACCAGTGGACATCACGATTCCAGCAGGGGCATACCTGGAAACTGCCAGCTACCCGCCCGCAAACACTGATGCCCTATGGTTTTCTGGCGTTTTCCAGCCAGGATCCCGGCAACGACTGGCGTCAGGACCTGCGCACCGGCCTCGGCCTGCGCTGGCAATGGTGGTTCGATGACGACCGCTATAACGCCTACCGCGGCCATCTGACAGTTCGCACCGAATACCAGCAGGCGCTGGGCGGCAATCTATATGAGCAGGCCAACGGCGTGCTCCTGGGCGTGGAGTTGAACTTCTGATGGGGCGATACGTACTGGGTGTGCTACTGCTGATACTGAGTGTTCTGGTCAATGCTGACGAACGTCTGTTTTACCAGCCGCTCAGCCGCGATGCGGCGCTGAGTCCGGCACAGTGGCGCACCCTCTGGCGCGAAACCGCAAACCAGGGCGTCCAGACCCTGATCGTGCAATGGAGCCGCTACGGCAGCGAGGACTTTGGCGGCGCCCAGGGTTGGCTCGCCAACAGCCTGCGCCTGGCCCATGAACAGGGCCTGCAATTGGTACTCGGGCTGCACATGGACGACGCCTACTACAGGCGTATCGACGAACTGGACGGCGCGGGCCTGATCGCCTACTGGAAAGCACAACTGGGCCAATCGCTGGCTCAGCAGCAACGGCTAAAGGACACCTGGGCGCTTCCGGTCAGCGGTTGGTACCTGCCCATGGAACTGGATGACCTGCACTTCCAACAGGCCGACCGCCGTGAGGCGCTGCACACGCTGCTGCAAGCCTTCCTGCGCGAAGCAGGTGGCCCCATGCACCTTAGTGTTTTCAGCACTGGCAAGCTGTCACCGAACGGACAAGCACAGTGGCTGGAGGCATTGGCCCGTCTCGGCCTGACGGTATGGTGGCAGGACGGCGCGGGGACCGGGCGCTTGCCTGAGTTCGTCCGCCAGCAGTACGCGGCAGCGCTCGCCTGCGAGATTGGCATCATCCGTGAAGCGTTTCGCCAAACCAGCACGGAAGGTCAACCGTTCAAGGCCGCCCCCGCACCACCGCAAACCACCACAGGCTGCCATCCTCAGGCCGTATTTGAATTGCATTACCGGCCGTGGGCCAAGCACCTCCTGCCCGCGCCAGACGGTAGCTGAGCCAGCTTCTGCTAGTCCGCTGTATCGGCTTCGCTGCCAGGCCCGGCGCCGATCGGCAAGCCGCCAAAGCGTTTGTAGAACCCTGCGCTGGCATCCGGCAACGGCCCGTCGGCGGTCTCCATCGCCGACTCCAGCCACTGCTCGGCTGCCGCATAGATCAACCGATAGATATTCCGGCACAACTGCCGCGCTGCACGCCCTTCCCAATCGCCAGGGAGCAATTCGTCAGGCAACTGCGGGTCACGCAGCAGCAGCTTGCGGTACTCATGAATCAGCAGGATGCGCGCCAGGAAGCATTCCTGTGGGTCAAGTTGCTCCTGCTCGCGCAGGCTTTGCCACAGTGGCCGGAACAACTGGATGAACTCGCTGTAATGCGCCGCCAACTCATCGATGTTCCAACTCTCGCGAACCTGCATGCGCAGTGCTTTTGAAGCCATCACATCCTGTGCGGTGGTCTCGAACAGCAGTGTGTCTTCCTGTGCGCCGAGGTCCAGAAGCGTGGCATTCACATCGGCCCGGTCGCAACGTGGACACGCCAGCACCACCGGAGAAATCGCACCAAAGCCTTGCCACTCCAACTCTTCACGCACCTGCTTGCGCTTGTCGGCCGGCAGTTGAGTCAACATTGCCAGGCACCACGAGCCGTCCCAGGCCGGTAAAGTGCTGGCGTAGACCCGCTTGAAGGCCTTGTCGAAACGACGCCGTCCCGTGCCGGTCAAGCTGTAATAGCTGCGCCGCCCGACTTTTTCAGCCGTTAGCCAGTTCTCCTTGGTCAAGCGAAAAATGGATGTGCGAATCAAGCGCTCGTTGATCCCAACGGGTTCGAGCAGCTGGATCAGGCTTCCCAGCCACACGGTACCGCCATGTGGCTCAATGGCATCACCGTAGAGCGTGATGATCAACGAACTGGCGCGAATGGGCGTTTGCTGCTGGAAACGGTCGATCAGTTGAGTGAGCGGAGCTAGGGACGACATGGGCGTTCCGGTCGAAAAATAAGAAATATACCCCTGGCAGTCAGCAATGACCATTCAGGGCACAGCCGGGGCGCTGTTCAGGCGCTGCCCGACGACTTGGGGCGCAACCCGCTGTCATGGATACGGCGGCGGTCGGCCTCGACGACGCTCAGTGGCGTGCATTCCTGCAGCGAGGCCATGCAGCGTTGCGCCAACACTTGATACTCGCGCGTACCGGCCTGCTTCCAGGCCACTTCCTCATCGCTGAGCCGGCGCTTGACCTGCGCAGGTGAACCCAGCACCAACGATTGCTCTGGGCAACTGAAACCAGCCTTGACCAGCGCACCGGCCGAAACGAATGAACGCGCGGCGATATGCGCGTTATCCATCACTACTGCATTCATACCAATCAAGGCATCTGCACCGACCCGGCATCCGTGCAGTACCGCGCCGTGACCGACGTGGCCATTGCGTTCAACTACCGTGTCGCTGTCCGGAAAACCATGCATCACACAGGTGTCCTGAACGTTCGCGCCCTCCTCCAGCACGATCCGACCGAAGTCACCGCGCAAGCTGGCCAGTGGGCCGACATAGCAACGCGGGCCGATGATCACATCACCGATCAACACGGCGGATGGGTGAACGTAAGCCGTTGGATCAACCACTGGCGTCAGTCCATCGAGGCTGTAACACGTCATAGGCACGCTCCTCGCGTCTAAAGCTGGAATTTTGTTCGCTGCAAAATCGTCTTTCTTGTATCACATTGCAACAGCGCCAAACATCCAGAAATCACTAATTCCACAACAAAAATCGGCAAAAATAGTGAGCGGCGCGAGTAAGAGACCCGCGAATTTAAGACACGCTATTTTATTTTAGTATTGTATTTGCGTATCACGTTGTGGCTATACTCTGGAAAAACGGCCCTGGGGCCCGTCCAAAAAACCAGTCCGGCCAAAGGCCGCGTCCGCCTTGCGAGAGTCCTTGCCATGCCGCAAACACTTGCCGTGCAATCCCACCAGGCGGTGTGCCTGATCACCCTGCAGCGCCCTCAGGCTCTGAACGCACTCAGCACCGAACTGCTCGCCGAACTGGCGAACGAACTGGAACGCTGCAACCACGACGACACCATCCGCGCCGTGGTGCTGACCGGGAGCCGCAAGGCGTTTGCGGCAGGCGCCGACCTCAATGAAATGGCTGAGCGCGACCTCGTCGGCATGCTCAACGACCCCCGCCAGGCCCACTGGCAGCGCATCACCGGCTTCGCCAAGCCCTTGATCGCTGCAGTCAACGGCTATGCCCTGGGCGGCGGCTGTGAGCTGGCCATGCACGCGGACATCCTGATCGCTGGCGAAGATGCTCAGTTCGGTCAACCCGAAATCAATCTGGGGATCATGCCGGGCGCAGGCGGCACCCAACGGTTACTGCGCGCAGTTGGCAAATCGCTGGCCATGCAGATGGTCCTGAGCGGCGAGCCCATCAGTGCGCGCCGTGCAATGGAGGCCGGGTTGGTCAGTGAAATCACACCACCAGAGCTGACGGTCGAACGCGCCCTGCAGATCGCTAGCACCATCGCCAACAAGGCCCCGCTGGCGGTACGCCTGGCCAAGGAAGCGCTGTTGAAGGCGCAGGACCTCGACCTGGCCAGCGGCCTGCGCTTTGAACGCAACGCCTTTACCTTGCTCGCCGGCACCGCCGACCGAAACGAGGGTATTCGCGCCTTCCAGGAAAAACGCCCAGCCCGCTTCAACGGCCAGTAAGCCCCTGCGTTCGTTTCGCGACATTGACAGACCTGCAACCAAAGGCAGCCACCATGACGTTTGAACACATTCTGTTTTCCATTGAAGACGGCGTTGCACGCCTCAGCCTCAATCGCCCCGAGCAACTGAACAGTTTCAATACCCAGATGCATGAAGAGGTTCGCCAGGCACTCAAGACAGTGCGTCAGAGCGGCGAGGCGCGGGTACTGTTACTCACTGCCGAGGGGCGTGGCTTCTGCGCAGGTCAGGACCTGGGCGACCGCAATGTCGCGCCAGGTGCAGCAGTGCCAGACCTGGGCGAATCCATCGAGCGTTTCTACAACCCGTTGATCCGCACGCTGCGTGAGCTGCCAATGCCGGTTATCTGTGCGGTCAACGGCGTGGCCGCCGGTGCCGGCGCCAACATTCCGCTGGCCTGCGACCTGGTGCTGGCCGCCCGCTCAGCAAGCTTCATCCAGGCATTCTGCAAGATTGGCCTGATTCCCGACTCTGCCGGCACCTGGGCCCTGCCTCGATTGGTCGGTATGGCTCGGGCCAAGGCCCTGGCCCTGCTGGGTGATCGTTTGAGCGCCGAGCAGGCCGTGGAGTGGGGCTTGATCTACCGCTGTGTCGACGATGCCGACTTGCGTGATGAAGCACTGAAATTGGCCCGACACCTGGCGACTCAGCCGACCTATGGCCTGGCCCTGATCAAACGTAGCCTGCACGCCAGCCTGGACAACACCTTCGAGCAGCAACTGACACTCGAGCGCGACCTCCAGCGCCTGGCCGGGCGTAGCGAAGACTACCGTGAAGGGGTGAGCGCCTTCATGGCCAAGCGCACCCCAGTGTTCAAGGGGTGCTGAACATGCCCGCCTTGAACCCGCACACCCTGATCGCAGTGATCGGCGCAGGCGCCATGGGGGCCGGCATCGCACAAGTGGCCGCCCAGGCCGGGCACCCGGTACGGCTGTACGACAATCGTCCGGGCGCGGCCGCGCAGGCGATCGCCAACATCGACCAACAGCTGGCCAAACGCGTTGCCAGCGGCAAGCTGGTGGCCACCGCCAAGGCCGATTGCATCGCCCGGCTGCAGCCAGCCGACAGCCTTGAGGCCCTGGCTGATGCCGGGCTGGTGATCGAGGCCATTGTCGAGAACCTGGAGGTCAAGCAGGCACTGTTCAGCGAACTGGAACGCCTGTGCCGCAGTGACTGCATCCTGGCCAGCAACACCTCGTCACTGTCCATCACCCGCCTGGCGGCAGGCCTTCAACGCCCGGCCCAGGTTGTCGGCATGCACTTTTTCAACCCGGCACCGTTAATGGCACTGGTTGAAGTGATCAGCGGCCTGGCCACCGATCCAGAGGTTGCAGCCTGCATCCTGGCCACCGCCCGTGCCTGGGGCAAAACACCGGTGCTGGCGCGCTCAACGCCGGGCTTTATCGTCAACCGCGTGGCTCGCCCGTTCTATGCCGAAAGCCTGCGTCTGCTGCAGGAAGGTGTGGCCGATTGCGCCAGCCTCGACGCACTGTTGCGCGAAGCCGGTGGTTTTCGCATGGGCGCCTTCGAGCTGACAGACCTGATCGGACACGACGTCAACTATGCCGTCACCTGCTCAGTGTTCGACGCCTACTACCAGGACATGCGCTTTCAGCCTTCATTGATCCAGAAAGAGTTGGTCGACGCTGGCCACTTGGGTCGCAAGCGTGGACTTGGCTTTTATGACTACCGTGAAGGTGCTGTGCGCCCCCAGCCGAGCAACCTGCACAGCACCGCCGTGGTCGAGCAACTGATCGTGGAAGGCGAAAGCGGCCTGCTCGAACCGCTGGTCACGCGACTGGCAGCCAGCGGCATCAGCGTGGTACGCCGAGCAGGCCGCGGCGTGCTGCGGGTCGGCGATGCCACCGTGGCGCTGAGTGATGGTCGATTGGCCAGCAAACGGGCCCGTGAGGAGGGTCTGGACAATCTGGTCCTGCTCGACCTCGCCCTTGATTACCAACAAGCCTCTCGGTTGGCCATCAGCACTGCGGCAGACACCACTACGCTGGCCCGCGACCAGGTCGTCGCACTGCTCAACCGTGCCGGTATCGCCGTCAGCGCCCTGCGGGACAGCCCGGGCCTGTGTGTACTGCGTACCGTCGCCATGCTGGCCAACGAAGCGGCTGACGCCCTGTTGCAAGGCGTTGCCAGCGCTCAGGACCTGGATCTGGCCATGTGCGCGGGGGTCAACTATCCCTGCGGCCCCCTGGCCTGGGCGGATGCCATCGGTATCGAGCGGGTTGTCCAGGTGCTGGGCAACCTGCAGGCCGCTTACGGCGAAGAACGTTACCGTCCTTCTTTGCAACTGCGTCGGCTACTGGCCGAAGGAGCACTGTTCCATGAATGACTGTCTTGATCTGGCCAGCCGCTGCGCCCAGGCCCTGTTCCAACGCGACCAGGCCAGCCAGGGCATGGGCATGCGCCTACTCGCCACCGGCCCTGGCAGTGCGCGGGTCGGCATGAGCGTGCGCGAGGACATGCTCCAGGGCCACGGCACCTGCCACGGCGGTTACCTGTTCGCCCTGGCGGATTCGGCCTTCGCTTTTGCCTGCAACAGCTACAACGATGCCACCGTGGCGATTGGATGCAGCATCGACTACATCGCCCCGGCACGACTCGGCGACACGTTGACGGCGGTGTGTACCGAGCAAAGCCGCAGCGGCCGTACCGGCAACTACGACGTACGCATTGAAAACCAGCAGGGCGAACTGATCGCCCTGTTTCACGGCAAGTCCTACAAAGTGCGCGGCAGCGTGCTGAACACGGAGACCCCGGCATGAACGACGCATTGATCATTGATGCCCTGCGCACCCCCATTGGCCGCTACGCCGGAGCGCTCAGTGGCGTGCGCGCTGACGACCTCGGTGCGGTTCCGCTGCTTGCACTGATGCAGCGCCACCCACAACTGGACTGGAGCGCCATTGACGATGTGTACTACGGCTGCGCCAACCAGGCGGGCGAAGACAATCGCAACGTCGCGCGCATGTCTGCCCTGTTGGCCGGTTTGCCGCTGAGCGTGCCCGGCACCACCCTGAACCGCCTGTGCGGCTCGGGCCTAGATGCCATCGGCAGTGCGGCCCGGGCCATTCGCAGTGGCGAAGCCGGATTGATGCTGGCCGGAGGCGTCGAGTCGATGTCCCGTGCACCACTGGTCATGGGCAAGGCCGAGCAGGCTTTTTCGCGCCAGGCGGAGCTGTTCGACACCACCATTGGCTGGCGTTTCGTCAACCCGCTGATGCAACAGCAGTACGGCATCGATTCCATGCCGGAAACGGCAGAGAACGTCGCCGAACAGTTCAACATTTCCCGTGCCGATCAGGACGCGTTCGCCTTGCGTAGCCAGCAGCGCACCGCCGCGGCGCAGGCCCGTGGCCGACTGGCCAAGGAAATCATCGCCGTCCAGATCGCCCAGCGCAAAGGCCCACCCAAGGTGGTCGAATACGACGAACACCCGCGCGCCGAAACCACGCTGGAACAATTGCAGAAACTCGGTACCCCGTTCCGCGCCAATGGCACGGTCACCGCAGGCAATGCCTCCGGCGTCAACGACGGCGCTTGCGCCCTGCTCCTGGCCAGCCGCGCCGAAGCCCAGCGCTATGGCCTGAAAGCTCGCGCCCGGGTCGTGGCGATGGCCACCGCCGGGGTTGAACCACGGATCATGGGCATTGGCCCGGTACCGGCTACCCGCAAGGTTCTGGAGCGGTCGGGCCTGAGCCTGGCCGACATGGATATCATTGAGCTCAATGAAGCCTTTGCCGCACAAGGGTTGGCAGTGCTGCGCGAACTGGGCATCGCCGACGATGATCCACGGGTCAACCCCAATGGTGGCGCGATCGCGCTGGGGCACCCGCTGGGCATGAGCGGCGCCCGCCTGGTGACCACCGCGTTGATCGAGTTGGAGGAACGTCAGGCGCGCTATGCCCTGTGCACCATGTGCATCGGTGTAGGCCAGGGCATTGCGCTGATCATCGAACGCCTTGACGGCTGAACGTACACCCCAGGCCATGGCGCCCAAGGTATTCTTGGCGTCATGCACTCAGGCCGGTAGCCCCGGCCCTTACAAAAACAATTTGAGTGAACCCATGAACATGCAGATCAGCAATGCCGCCGTGCTCGACCCGATGGAAACCGCCAGCATCGACCAACTGCGCCAGCATCAGCTGGAGCGCTTGCGCTGGAGCCTCGGTCACGCCTACCAGAATGTCCCCATGTACCGTCAGCGCTTCGACGAAGTCGGCGTACACCCCGACGACATCCGCAGCCTCGACGACCTGGCAAAACTCCCGTTTACCTACAAGGCCGATCTGCGCGACAACTACCCCTACGGCATGTTCGCCGTGCCCATGCACGATGTCGTCAGGCTGCACGCGTCCAGCGGCACCACCGGCAAGCCAACCGTGGTCGGCTACACCCAGAACGACATTGACACCTGGGCCAACGTGGTCGCCCGCTCGATCCGTGCCGCCGGTGGGCGCAAAGGCGACAAAGTTCACGTGTCTTACGGCTATGGCTTGTTCACAGGCGGCCTTGGCGCCCACTACGGTGCCGAACGCCTCGGCTGTACAGTGATTCCGATGTCCGGTGGCCAGACCGAGAAGCAGGTGCAACTGATCCGTGACTTCCAGCCCGACATCATCATGGTCACGCCGTCCTACATGCTGAACATTGCCGATGAAATCGAGCGCCAAGGCATCGACCCGCACCAACTGGCCCTGCGCCTGGGTATTTTCGGCGCCGAGCCCTGGACACCTGAGCTACGCAGCGCCCTTGAGTCGCGCCTGGGCATCACGGCCCTGGACATCTACGGCCTTTCGGAAATCATGGGGCCGGGCGTCGCCATGGAGTGTGCGGAAAGCAAGGACGGGCCTACCGTCTGGGAAGACCACTTCTATCCCGAAATCATCGACCCGGTGACCGGGGCGGTACTCCCTGATGGTGAGTTGGGCGAACTGGTGTTCACCTCCTTGAGCAAAGAGGCGCTGCCGATGATTCGCTATCGCACCCGCGACCTCACTCGCCTGCTGCCTGGCACTGCCCGACCGATGCGACGCATCGACAAGATCACCGGACGTAGTGACGACATGCTGATCATCCGGGGTGTCAACGTGTTCCCGACCCAGATCGAGGAACAGGTCCTGAAAATAAAACAGCTTTCCGAGTGCTACGAGATGTATCTGTATCGCAATGGCAATCTCGACAGCCTCGATGTACACGTTGAGCTCAGACCCGACCAACAGCACCTTGGCGAGGATCAGCAGAAAGCCCTGTGCGGCGATCTGAGCCGACACATCAAAACCCACATCGGCATCAGTGCACGTATCGTGCTGCAGCCCGTGTTTTCGATTAAACGCTCCGAAGGCAAGGCCTGTCGGGTGTTCGACAAGCGCACGTAACCCGCCCCATAAGGGCTATTCCAGCAGCACGAAAAGAGCCTCGCTTCGGCGGGGCTTTTTTTCGCCCGCCGTTCGGGTAAAAGCGATACAAAAATTTTATACGACACGTATTTTTGTGTTTGATATTTGATTATGTATCACTTATAACTACTGCCAGGCCCAAGCCCACCCCTCAAGGCTGGAGACACAGCATGTACGCACAACTGGTTGAGACCGGCGTAAAACGCCTCAAGACGCTGGAGGAGATGTCCGAGCAGGAGCGCGCGTTCCAGGAAAAGATCGATGCGGAAATCAAGATCGAACCGAAGAACTGGATGCCCGATGCCTACCGGCAAACCCTGATTCGACAGATTTCCCAGCACGCCCACTCGGAAATCGTCGGCATGCTGCCCGAAGGCAACTGGGTCACTCGCGCCCCTAGCCTGAAGCGCAAACTGCAACTGATGGCCAAGATCCAGGACGAAGCGGGCCACGGCCTGTACCTGTACAGCGCCATGGAAACCCTGGGTGCCGACCGTGACGAAGAAGTCGCCAAGCTGCACAGCGGCAAAGCCAAGTACTCCAGCATCTTCAACTACCCGACCCTGAACTGGGCGGACATGGGTGCCGTTGGCTGGCTGGTCGACGGCGCCGCGATCGTCAACCAGGTCGTGCTGCAGCGCACCAGTTACGGCCCCTACTCGCGGGCAATGATCCGTATCTGCAAGGAAGAGAGCTTTCACCAGCGCCAGGGCTACGAAATCCTCCTGACCATGATGCGTCACGGTACCCAGGCACAGAAGGACATGGTTCAGGACGCCATCAATCGCCTGTGGTGGCCTGCCCTGATGATGTTCGGCCCAAGCGACGAACACTCACCCAACAGCGCGCAATCGATGGCCTGGAAGATCAAGCGCCAGAGCAACGATGAACTGCGCCAGCGCTTCATCGACCAGACCGTACCGCAACTGGAACTGTTGGGCTGCACCGCACCCGACCCGGAGCTGAAATGGAACGCTGAACGCGGCCACTACGACTTCGGTGCGATTCAGTGGGAAGAGTTCTACGAGGTGCTCAAGGGCAACGGCCCCTGCAACCAGGAACGCCTCGCTACCCGTCGCAAGGCCATCGAAGACGGTGCCTGGGTACGTGCCGCCGCCGTTGCTCATGCCCGTAAAAAACACAACAAGAACGCCGCCTGATCTGGAGTAGCCGAGATGTCCGAGTGGACCCTTTTCGAAGTTTTCGTGCGTAGCAAGCACGGTTTGAACCACAAGCATGTCGGCAGCGTACATGCCGCCGACGCCGCCATGGCCATCGAAAATGCCCGTGAGCTGTACACCCGCCGCAACGAAGGGGTGAGCCTCTGGGTAGTGCCCTCGGCACTGATCACCGCCTCGTCGCCAGACGAAAAAGACCCGTTGTTCGACCCCGCCGAAGACAAGGTCTACCGCCATGCCAGCTTCTATGAGCTGCCGGCTGAAGTGGGGCATATGTAAGATGAACCAGGACCTGATCCAATACCTGCTACGCCTGGGCGACAGCGCCCTGATCCAGGGCCAGCGCCTGTGTGAATGGTGCGGTCGGGCGCCCGCACTGGAAGAAGAATTGGCCTTGATGAACGTTGGCCTGGACCTGGTTGGCCAGGCCCGCAACTGGCTGGAGTACGCCGCCGAGCTGGCCAATGACGGTCGCGATGCCGATCACCTGGCCTTCCGCCGCGACGAGCGTGCCTACCGCAACCTGTTGCTGGTCGAGCAACCCAATGGCGATTATGCCGTCACCGTGCTCAAGCAGTTCTTCTATGACGCCTGGCACCTGGCGGTACTGGAAGGCCTGACCCACTCCAGCGACAGCCGCCTGCAAGGCATCGCCGCCAAGGCCGTGAAAGAAGTGACCTATCACCTGCGCCGCTCCAGCGAGTGGGTCGAGCGCCTGGGCGACGGCACCGAGGAAAGCCACCAGCGCATGCTCGCAGCCATCCCGCAGCTGTGGCGCTTTACCGTCGAGCTGAGCGACAGCGATGCCGTCGAGCAGCGCCTGCACGCGGCGGGCCTTATCGGCGACCCGCAGCAGATCGCCGCCGCCTGGCAACAGCAGGTCGAGCGAACGTTCGACAGCGCCACCCTGCCCTTGCCGGCACCCGCCTGCCACTTCTACCTCAGCGGTCGTCAGGGCCTGCACAGCGAGCATCTGGGCTTGCTGCTGGCTGAAATGCAGTTCTTGCCACGAGCCTACCCCGATGCAACCTGGTGAGCTGATTGCCAGCGACCTCGGCGCCCGCGCCGCGGCCCCCGGCGACCTCGACCAGGCCTGGCGGGTGCTGGGCCGGGTCATGGACCCGGAAGTGCCCGTGATCAGCGTGGTAGAGCTGGGGATTGTTCGTGCACTGGCCTGGAATGCCGGGCATTTGCATGTCGTGGTCACCCCGACCTATTCCGGTTGCCCCGCCACTGAAGTCATCGAAGCCGATATTCGTCAGGCCCTGGAAGACGCAGGGTTTAGCGCGCCGCAGCTCGAACGACAGTTGCACCCGGCCTGGACCACCGACTGGATCACCAGCACCGGCCGCGAGCGCTTGCTGGCCTATGGCATCGCGCCCCCGCTGGGCAGTGCCAACAAACGCAGCCTGCTCGGCGATGACGGCACCGTGAACTGCCCGCAATGTGGCAGCGCGCACACCGAACTGCTCAGCCAGTTTGGCTCGACCGCCTGCAAAGCCCTGTACCGCTGCTGCGATTGCCGCGAACCCTTCGATTACTTCAAGTGCATCTAAGCGCGTGATGGAGAGCCACCATGAGCCAATTTCACAGCCTGACCGTCAAGCAAGTGCGCACAGAAACCCGCGACGCGGTGTCGATTCTGTTCGACGTGCCGGCGACGCTCAGCCATCAGTTTCGTTTTACCCAGGGCCAGTACCTGGTCATGCGCACCCAACTGGACGGTGAGGAAGTACGCCGTTCCTATTCAATCTGCACCGGGGTCAACGACGGCGAGTTGCGTGTAGCCGTCAAGCGGGTACCGGGTGGTCGCTTCTCGGCCTTCGCCAACGACGTGCTGAGCGCAGGCGATGTGCTCGAGGTCATGCCGCCAGCCGGCAGCTTCAATGTCCCCCTCGCCCCTGAACGACAGGGCCGCTACCTGGCGGTTGCCGCTGGCAGCGGCATTACCCCGATCCTGTCGATCATCAAGACCACCCTGGAAACCGAACCCAACAGCCACTTCACCCTGCTCTATGGCAACCGCGCCAGCAGCAGTGCGCTGTTCCGCGAACAGCTTGAAGACCTGAAAAACCGTTACCTGCAGCGCTTGAACCTGATTTTTGTCTTCAGCCGCGAACAACAGGACATCGACCTCTACAACGGCCGTATTGATGCGGACAAGTGTGGGCAACTGTTCAGCCGTTGGATTGATGTGCCGCGTCTTGATGCTGCGTTCATCTGCGGACCACAGGCCATGACCGAGATCGTCCGCGACCGCCTCAAGGACAGCGGCCTGGCGGCCGAACGCATCCATTTCGAGCTGTTCGCCGCAGCCGGCAACGAGCAGCGTCGCGAAGCTCGCGAGGCGGCACGCCAGGCGGATTCGGCGGTCAGCCAGATCACCGTGATCAGCGACGGCCGCGCCCTGGCCTTCGACCTGCCGCGCAACAGCCAGAGCATCCTCGACGCCGGCAATGCCATCGGCGCCGAACTGCCCTACTCGTGCAAGGCAGGCGTGTGCTCGACCTGCAAGTGCAAGGTCGTCGAAGGTGAAGTGGAGATGGACAGCAACCACGCCCTTGAAGACTACGAAGTGGCCGCCGGCTACGTGCTCTCGTGCCAGAGCTACCCGGTCAGCGACAAGGTCGTCCTGGATTTCGACCAGCTTTGATCCACCCGCAGGGGCAGGCAATGCCTACCCCTGCCGCAAGCCGGCAATACCCCCAAAACAACTACAAAAAAGATCAAGAGAGCGCCATGACACCCAACGATATCGAAAGCATCTGCAAGCACCCGGACTTTCAACAGCTGGTCAAGCGTAAACAGCGCCTGAACTGGTCGCTGACCTTGGCCATGCTTGTCATCTACTACGGCTTCGTCCTGCTGGTTGCCTTCTCACCCAGCACCCTGGGTCAATCCCTGAGTGGCGGGGTCACCTCGGTCGGCATGCTGGTCGGGGTCGTGATCGTGCTGTTGTCCTTTGCCTTGACCGGCATCTACGTCTACCGCGCCAACAACGTACTCGACCCGCTCAACGACAAAGTCCGGCAGGAGTGCGCCCAATGAAACCCGTATTTACCTTACTGCTGCCGGGCCTGATGATCAGCGACCTGGCGCTCGCCGCCGATGCTGCCCGCCCGTTGAACTGGAACGCCATCGGCATGTTCCTGATGTTCGTCCTGTTCACCCTGGGCATTACCCGTTGGGCTGCACGGCGCACCCGCTCAGCCAGCGACTTCTATACCGCCGGTGGCGGCCTGACCGGTTTCCAGAACGGCCTGGCGATTGCTGGCGACATGATCAGCGCGGCGTCGTTCCTCGGCATTTCCGCCATGATGTTCCTCAATGGCTATGACGGCTTGCTCTATGCGCTGGGTGTCCTGGCCGGGTGGCCGATCATCCTGTTCCTGATTGCCGAGCGCTTGCGCAACCTGGGCAAGTACACCTTCGCCGACGTGGTCTCCTATCGTCTGGCACAGACACCCGTGCGCCTGACCTCGGCGTTTGGCACCCTGACCGTGGCCCTGATGTACCTGGTGGCGCAAATGGTCGGTGCCGGCAAGCTGATCGAGTTGTTGTTTGGCATCAGCTACCTGTATGCGGTCATTCTGGTGGGCGTTCTGATGGTGTTCTATGTCACCTTCGGCGGCATGTTGGCCACGACCTGGGTGCAGATCATCAAGGCCGTGCTGTTGCTGTCGGGCACCACCTTCATGGCGCTCATGGTACTGCGGCACTTTGGCTACAGCACTGAAGCGATGTTTGCCGGCGCGGCAGCGGTACACACCAAGGGGCAAGCGATCATGGCGCCCGGCGGGCTGTTGTCCAACCCGATCGACGCGATTTCGCTGGGCCTGGGCATGATGTTCGGGACCGCCGGCCTGCCGCATATCCTGATGCGCTTCTTCACCGTCAGCGACGCCAAGGAAGCGCGCAAGAGCGTGTTCTACGCGACCGGTTTCATCGGCTACTTCTACCTGCTGCTGATTGTCGTCGGCTTTGGCGCCATCGTCATGGTGGGCACCGAGCCAGCCTACCGCGATGCCAGCGGCGCGATCATCGGCGGCGGCAACATGATCGCCGTGCACCTGGCCCAGGCGGTTGGCGGCAACCTGTTCCTCGGTTTCATTTCGGCAGTGGCCTTTGCCACCATTCTGGCGGTGGTCGCCGGCCTGGCGCTGTCCGGTGCTTCGGCGGTCTCCCATGACCTTTATGCCTGCGTCGTGCGCAAGGGCAAAGCCACCGAGCAGGAAGAAATGCGCGTGTCGCGTATTGCCACCCTGGCCATCGGCGTTCTGGCGATCATCCTCGGCCTGCTCTTCGAGTCGCAGAACATCGCCTTCCTCTCCGGCCTGGTATTGGCCATTGCGGCCTCGGTGAACTTCCCGGTGCTGTTCCTCTCGATGTTCTGGAAAGGCCTGACCACCCGCGGCGCAGTCGCCGGCAGCATGGCTGGCCTGGTCTCGGCGATCGCCCTGCTGGTGCTCAGCCCGGCGGTCTGGGTCAACGTCCTGCACTTCGACAAGGCACTGTTCCCCTACAACAACCCGGCCCTGTTCTCCATGAGCCTGGCGTTCCTTGGCGCCTGGGTGTTCTCAGTAACCGACAGCTCACCACAAGCAGCGCAAGAACGCGGTCGCTACCTGGCCCAGTTCATTCGCTCGATGACCGGAATCGGCGCCGCCGGTGCCAGTAAACACTGACCATTACGTAACGCTGTCACAGGACTGTTGGGTATAAAAATAATGAACCACATACGTACTGCTTCCGCTCCACAGCTTGCCGCCATGCTGGCTGGCCTCACCTTGCCGATGGCCGCCGCACCGGCCTTGGCTGACTTTATCGAGGACAGCCACGCCAAGATCGAACTACGTAACCACTACCTGAATCGTGATTTTCGTCAAAGCAACGCGCCACAGGCCAAGGCCGACGAATGGGCACAGGGCTTTACCACGAAAATCGAGTCGGGCTTCACCGAAGGCACGGTGGGCTTCGGTGTCGACGCCATGGGCCAGTTGGGTATCAAATTGGACTCAAGCCGCGATCGTCGGGGTACGGGCCTGCTGCCTTACGGTCGTAACAGCCTGGAGCCGGACGATGATTACAGCGAGCTGGGTTTGACGGCCAAGCTGCGCGCGTCAAAGAGTGTCCTGCGCCTGGGCACCCTGCAGCCGCTGCTGCCGGTGGTGGTCTACAACGACACCCGCCTGCTCGCCTCGACCTTTCAGGGTGGTTTGCTGACCAGCCAGGAACTCGACGGGCTGACCTTCAACGGCGGGCGGCTGACCAAAACCAATCTGCGCGACTCCTCCAGCCGTGACGATATCGGGTATGGCGCAGCCACAAGTGATGCCTTCGACTTTGCCGGCGGCAGTTGGGCAATCAACCCGCAACTGGCACTGAGCTACTACTACGGCAAGCTGGAGGATATCTACCGTCAGCAGTTCGTCGGCCTGGTGCATACCTGGCCATTGGCCGAAGGCTTGAGCCTGCGCAGCGATATCCGCTACTTCGACAGCCGTGAAGACGGCGCCGAACGCGCCGGGCGCATCGATAACCGCAACTTCAACGGCATGTTCACCCTGGGTGTCGGTGCCCACAAGTTCAGCACCAACTTCCAGCAGCAGTCCGGCGACAGTGCGTTCCCGTTCCTCAATGGTGGCGACCCCTATGTGGTCAACCTGGTGACCTACAACACCTTCACCCGCGCTGGCCTGGACTCCTGGCAAGTGCGCTATGACTACGACTTCGCCGCCCTCGGCGTACCGGGCCTGAGCTTCATGACCCGCTACACCGACGGTCGTCACGCCAAGACGGCCAGCGTGGACAACGGTCGTGAGTGGGAACGCGATACCGATATCGCCTATGTGGTGCAGAGCGGGCCACTGAAAAACGTCAGCCTGCGCTGGCGCAACGTCACCTTCCGCTCCGGCAATGGCCTGACCAACGCCGTGGACGAGAACCGCCTCATTGTCGGCTACACCCTGGCGCTCTGGTAAGCGCCCTCCCGCTGCGCCAGCGCTGGCGCAGCGGCCTTATTCACGTAGGAGAACACCTGATGTCTCACGCCCCAACCTTGCAAAGCTTCATCGGCGGCCGCTGGATAGGCCAGCACGGCGCTCAACCCCTGCGCAGCGCTTTGGACGGCCATATCCTGGCCTACAGCCACGAAGAGCGCCCAGACTTCGCCGAAGCCATTGAACACGCACGGGCCCGTGGGCTGGCTGAACTCATGGCCATGGACTTCCAGCAGCGTGCCGCCCGGCTGAAGGCCCTGGCGCTGTACCTGAGCGAACGCAAGGAGCAGCTGTATGCCCTGTCGCACCACAGCGGTGCCACCCGTGCCGACAGCTGGATCGACATCGAAGGCGGCAACGCTACCCTGTTCGCCTACTCGGGTATCGGTACCCGTGAACTGCCTTCGGGCAATATCGTCCATGAAGGCCCGGCCATGCCGCTGGGCAAGCAAGGACACTTCGCCGGTAGCCATATCCTGGTGCCGCGCGCGGGCCTGGCCGTGCACATCAACGCCTTCAACTTCCCGATCTGGGGCATGCTGGAAAAGTTTGCGCCGACCTTCCTTGCGGGCATGCCGTGTATCGTCAAGCCGGCCACCTCCACCAGCTACCTGACCGAGGCAGTCGTGCGCCTGATGGATCAGTCCGGCCTGTTGCCGGTCGGCAGCCTGCAATTGGTGATCGGCGGCACCGGCGACTTGCTCGACCGCCTGCAGGGCCAGGACGTGGTCACGTTCACCGGTTCTGCCGACACCGCCGCCAAACTGCGCGTCACGCCGAACCTGATCCGCAATTCGGTACCTTTCACGGCCGAGGCCGATTCGCTGAACTGCGCGATTCTGGGCCCGGACGTAACCCCGGACGACCCGGAGTTTGACCTGTACATCAAGGAAGTGGTCCGCGAGATGACCACCAAGGCCGGGCAGAAATGTACCGCCATCCGCCGCGCCATCGTCCCGGCCAAGCACATCGACGCGGTCGCTAGCCGCCTGCGCGAGCGCCTGAGCAAGGTGGTGGTCGGCGACCCATCGGTGGAAGGCGTACGCATGGGCGCACTCGCCTCCCATAGCCAACAGGCCGATGTCGCTGAACGTGTGCAGAGCCTGCTGCAAAGCTGCGACCTGCTGTTCGGCGAGCGCGATGGTTTTGCCCCGGTTGGCGAAGGCGTCGCGGAGGGTGCGTTCTTCGCCCCGACCCTGCTCCAGGCGCGCAATCCACATGCCGAGGGCGGTGCTCACGATATCGAAGCCTTCGGCCCGGTCAGTACACTGATGGCCTACGACGATCTGGACGAAGCCCTGGCACTGGCAGCGCGCGGCAAAGGCAGCCTGGTCGCAACGCTGGTCACCCATGATCGCCAGGTCGCCGCCAAGGCGATACCCGCCGCTGCCGCCTGGCACGGGCGCCTGCTGGTGCTGGACCGCGAAGCGGCAGTAGAGTCCACAGGGCACGGCTCACCATTGCCACAGCTCAAGCACGGCGGCCCCGGTCGAGCCGGCGGCGGTGAGGAACTGGGCGGCCTGCGTGCGGTCAAGCACTACCTGCAGCGCGCCGCCGTGCAAGGCTCACCGAGCATGCTGATGGCCGTGACCGGTGAATACGTACGTGGCGCCGAGGTGATCGAAACCGAGGTGCACCCGTTCCGCCGTCACTTTGAAGACCTGCAGATTGGTGAGTCACTGCTGACCCATCGACGTACCGTGACCGAAGCCGATCTGGTCAACTTCGGCTGCCTGTCGGGCGACCATTTCTACATGCACTTCGATGACATCGCCGCCAAGGAATCGCAATTCGGCAAACGCATCGCCCATGGTTACTTTGTGCTGTCGGCGGCGGCAGGGCTGTTCGTCAGCGCCGCACCCGGCCCGGTGCTGGCCAACTATGGCCTGGACACCCTGCGGTTTATCAATCCGGTGGGCATCGGCGACACCATCCAGGCGCGCCTGACCTGCAAGCGCAAGATCGACCAGGGCAAAAAGAGCCCGCAGGGTATCCCGCAAGGGGTCGTGGCCTGGGATGTCGAAGTCACCAACCAGCTCGGCGAGCTGGTGGCCAGCTACGACATCTTGACGCTGGTGGTAAAACGCCAAGGCTGATTCGCGCAGCAAGCGTGCGCCGCTAGACCGCAGGAACGCCAGCACCCATGCAGTCAGTATGGGTGCTGGCCTGCCGGCAGAGTTGACGATCACACCCTGACGGTTACGATGGTCGCCCACCCCTTGCCCGCAGAAACCTCACTTATGACCGTGCACATTCGCCCCGCCCGCCTTGAAGACGCAGGGCGCATTCTCGAGCTGATCATCGAGCTCGCCGACTACGAACGCGCCCGCCATGAAGTGGTCGCCAGCCTTGCCGATATCGAGCGCAGCCTGTTCAGCCCTGAGGCGACGGCCAAAGCGCTGATCTGCGAGCGCGATGGCCAGGTCATCGGCTACGCGGTGTACTTTTTCAGCTACTCCACCTGGCTGGGCAGCAACGGCATCTACCTCGAAGACCTGTACATAACCCCCGACCAACGCGGTAGCGGCGCAGGCAAGCAGTTGCTGCGCCATATCGCCCGAGAAGCCTGCGACAAGGGGTGCGGCCGCCTGGAGTGGAGCGTACTGGACTGGAACGAACCCGCCATTCAGTTCTACCGTTCGATTGGCGCACAGCCTCAGGATGCGTAGGTGCGCTACCGGATGGAAGGCCAGACCTTGCACGCGTTTGCGCGCGGCGACCGCTAAAGCGGATCGGGCGTAACGCCCGGTGCCGTCCGCGACGGCACGCTCAGGGTTCCAGCCCGATACCTCGCAAGATGACGCAGGTGACGGTCTGCACAGCGCGCTCAAACTGCAGGTCATCGAGGGGCTGATGCGCGTTCAGCAGGCTGACCTGATGGCTGAAATCGGCGTAGTGCTGGGTCGAAGCCCAGATCATGTACAGCAACCCTGAGGGCTCGACCGGCAGGATGCGTCCGTCTTCGACCCACTGACGAATTTTCGCCTCCTTCAGTTTCGCCCAGCCACACAGGCTGTCATCCAGGGCTGTGCCGAGGTTGGGCGCACCATGGATAATTTCATCGGCCCAGACCTTGGAGCCATGAGGCCGGCTGCGCGAATGATTCATCTTGGCGCGTATGTAGCTGCTGAGCACGATCCTCGGATCGTCATACAGCTCGAAACACAGCGCATCCTGTTTCCACACCTCAAGCAAGCCGAGCACTACAGCCTGATACAACTCTGCCTTGGTACTGAAGTAATAGTGCACATTGCTACGCGGCAGTTCGGCAGCCTCGGCAATGTCGGCCATGGCGGTGCCGGCAAAGCCTTTTTCGGCAAATACCTTTTCCGCAGCGAGGAGAATACTGTCGATATTGCGTTGGCGAATACTGGGTTTGCGCGGGGCCATGGGCGAATCCATTGCGGCTGACACGGCAAGGCTACGCCGATTCACTCACCTCAGGCAAAAGCCTTGTGTGCGGTCATGGTCATTCAACGAGACTCAGCAGCACCTACCCACACCATGACTGCACTCAGGCCATAACATCAACGACGGCGGATCAACCGCCATGGTTGCAGGCTTGCGCCAGTTTCAGGTAGTCCAGGCTACGCACTTGCCCGGCCGAATCCTTGTAGACCATACGTGCCTTTACCACCTCACACAGCATCGACTCCGGCTCACTCAGGTTGACCACCTTGGCCACATCAAGCGGCATGCCATAGTGATACAACGGTACTGCTTCTTGTGCCTGCACAGCAGCACAGGCCAGCAAGGCCGATACCAACACCCAACGGGCTTTCATGAGGGTTGCCCTCCAAATGGAAATGGCTGACACCCTTGAGTGTGGCGTCGCACAGACCACGCGTAGGTTTTGCGGATCAACGGCACGCCTTCAGTTACACGGGTGAAACACCCGCCGCCCATCATCTGGCCACAGGGCTCGCCTGACGCTTACCCTCCTCGCTCATGGCGCCGGCATAACCGCCCGGAGAAAAGCGCAAGGTCACCACGAGCATCAGTACCACTGTCAAGGTCAGCAACAACCACGAGGCCTGGAAATCGCCGCTGATATCCCGCAGCCAGCCTGTCAGGTAGGGAATGATGCCGGTGATGATAAAACCGATACCTTGGACAAACGCCGCCAGTGCCCCTGCCTCGGCAGGCTTGCCGCGCAAGTGTTCAAGGGTGAGGGTCAGGCTCAGGCTGAAGCAGGCGCCCAGGCCGAAACCAATCAGCGCCACCCACAGCCCCGACCATAATGTAGGTTGCATCAGCAGGCCGATAAAGCCCAGCAACTGCGACAACAGGGCCACCAACAGCCCCGGGCGCCGATCAGCAAAACGCCGCAACAGCAACGGCAGGCCCAACGCACCCAACACCTGGAAAATGGTCATCAAGCCAATCAACTCGCCGCCGCCCTGGGCGCTGCCACCGATCTGCCGATAGTAGGCCGGCAACCAGGCAACCATGCTGGTGTAACCACCGTTGATCAGGCCAAAGTAGCCCGCCAGCAACCACGCACGGCGGCTGCCGAAAAAGTGTCGCCTGGCCTCTGCCCCACTACGCGCCTGCTCCGCGCTGGGGCGCGCCACGCACCACAAGACCAGGGCCAGCAGCGCCGGGAGCAGCCACACCCCAAGACCCGCCTGCCAGTGCCCGGCCGTTTCCGCGATCCGCGGGCCGAGCACGGCGGCGATTCCGCCACCGCTCATCAACGCGGCCGAATACACGCCCATGGCCAACGCCAGGCGTGAAGGGAACCAACGATTGACCAGGCCTGGCATCAAGGCCTGGATAAAGGCCACGCCCAGGCCAGCCAACGCGGCACTGGCAATCAGCGCCGAACCGCTGTGCAGAAACAGGCGCCAGGTACACGCCAGGGCAATGGCAGCTAGCCCGGCAAGCATCCCGTGGTGCTCGCTCAGCCAGCGGCGTAGCCAGGGTTGCAGCAACGGTACCAGGCCCATGCACAACACCGGCAACGCGGTGAGCAGTGCCGCCTGCTGGTAACCCAGGCCGGTGCTGTTGCGAATCTCCTCCAGCAACGGGCCGATGCTGGTCAGGATCGGCCGCAGGTTAATCGCCACCGCCACCACCAACAGCCAGCCGAGCGCGCCGGTCCGACTCAGGTGCGCGTTCATTTCGCTGTTCATGCTTGCGCCTTTTAATGAGATTCAACACAGGCCGGTGATTATCCTGAGACGCCGGGGTAGTATGAAATTAATTGATTTCATGCATGCCAGTGGGATTTCGAATGCTTGACCCTTTACTGTTGCGCAGCTTCGTCACTGTCGTCGAAGCCGGCAGTTTCACCCGCGCTGGCGAGCGCCTGCACCTCACCCAATCAACCATCAGCCAACAGATCATCCGGTTGGAGCAACGCCTGGGCTGCCGTTTGCTGGACCGCAGCCAGCGGCAGGTCTGGCCGACCGAAGCAGGCGAACGGCTGCTGGGCTATGCCCGGCGCATCCTGCGCCTGGAAGAGGAAGCGCGCCACGCCCTGAGCCCTCAGCAACCGGAGGTGGCGTTGCGTCTTGGGGTGCCGGATGACTTCGCGGGCGAAATTCTCACGACGCCATTGAGCCACCTGCTGGCCGAGCGGCCACGCATGCGCCTGGAAGTAGAGTGCGGCCTCAGCCTGCCGCTGCTGCACTTGTACCGTAATGGCGAACTGGACCTGCTGCTGGTCAAGCAATGGGGCGCTGACAGTGACTGTCATGCGTACTGGCCGGAACCGTTGGCCTGGGTCAGCAGTGCCAGGCATCCGATAACCGACCCCGTGCCCTTGGTGGTGTTCCCGGTAGGTGCGCTGTATCGCCAGGAAATGATCCATGCGCTGGAAGCGGCCGGGCGCCCTTGGCGTATCAGTTACTCCAGCACCAGCCTGGCCAGCATCAGCGCGGCAGTGAGTGCAGGCTTGGGGGTTAGCCTGATCCCGGCACGCAGTGTTGAACCCAGCCATCGCGTACTGGGTGTCAATGAAGGCTTCGCGCCCATCGCCGGGTTGACACTGGCACTCTACGCCCGCCCGGCGCTGGACGATGATGGCGCGGCACTGCGCGACAGTCTGGAGGCCTTGTGTGAGCGTCGCGCCGCACACTGACAGCCTCAAGGCACCGTAACACTCCCAGGGCTCAAGATCGCTGGTCGCCTGTGTCGCTATTGGGTAAATTAGCCGCGCTCGCTCTAGGTGGGCTGTTCGTTCCCCTTAAGCCAAGGACCCCACGTTGACTGCAAAGCCGCCCTCTTCGTCCTGGATTCGCTCACCCTTGCGCAGCTTGCGCCAGCGTATGCAACGCGGCTCTACCCTCAACGATGGCCCCGCTCAGCAGTTGCGCCTGTGGTTCCAGCACAAAGCCCACGAACAGGGCTATACCCTGAGCCACAGCCAGCAACAGGTGATCGGCTTCATGGCCGGGCAGGTCGAACAACTGGCGCGGGGCCAGGCACGCAGCCTGTACCTCTATGGCGGTGTCGGGCGCGGCAAAAGCTGGTTGCTGGAGGGATTCTTCCGGGCAATCACCCTGGAGCAAAAACGCCGCCTGCACTTTCATGACTTCTTCGCCCGGCTGCACGACGGCATGTTCCGTCATCGGCATGCCGACAATGCGCTGGCCTGCACCCTTGACGAGTTGCTCGAGGACTGCAAAGTCCTGTGCTTCGATGAGTTCCATGTCCATGACATCGGTGATGCCATGCTCATCACCCAACTGTTCAAGGCGTTGTTCGAGCGACGTATCCTGCTGCTGGTCACCTCCAACTACCCGCCCGAAGGGCTGCTGCCAAACCCGCTCTACCACCAGCGTTTCGAGCCGGTCATCCGCCTGATCAAACAGCATATGCACGTCGTCGAAGTGGGCGGCGAGGACTACCGGGGCCTGCCGGGCAGCGGCAGCCACCAGCGTTTTACCCAGGGTTGCTACCTGTGGCCAGGCAATGCCGAGCAACGCGCTGCCCTCGACCTGCCACCGGCGCAGCCCACCGCCCTTGCAGTAGGAAAACGAGATGTACAGGCCTGGCTAGTTGACGGCGAGCGTGTTGCGTTCGACTTCGCGGCCCTTTGCGAACAACCCACCGCCGTCATCGACTACTTGCAATTGGCACAGCGCTTCGAGCATTGGGTCATCGATGGCCTGCCAAACCTGGCGGACTGTTCGATCGCCGCCCAGCAGCGTTTCATCAACCTGATTGACGTGCTCTACGACCAGGACAAGTATCTGGTGCTGATTGGCGAACAGCCATTGGACGCCGCCCTGCAAGGGACAGCCAACGACCTGGCCCGCACCCGCAGCCGCCTCGGGCAGTTGCAGCAGAAGACAGAACAGTGAGAACACACGGTACATGGCCTGTGTCTCAGGCCATGTACCGCCTACCCGTTAGCCTGCCCGGGCAAGGCTGGCGAGCACTGCCTCGATCTCATCCAGCACGGCGGGGTCATCGAGCGTCGATGGCGGCGTATAGGGCTGTTGATCGGCGATCTTGCGCAACACGGCCCGGAGAATCTTCCCTGAGCGCGTCTTGGGCAGGCGCTTGACCACACGAACCTGATTGAAGCAGGCCAGTGCACCGATCTGCTCGCGAACGCGGGCAACCAGCTCGCTCTGCAACTGCTGCTCACTGATTGGCGTCGCGTCCTTGAGCACTACCAGTGCCAGTGGCACCTGGCCCTTGATCTCGTCGTAGACACCGATCACCGCACATTCGGCCACGGCCGGATGCGCGGCCACCAGGTCTTCCATTTCACCGGTCGACAGGCGATGGCCTGAGACGTTGATCACATCATCGGTGCGCCCCATGATGTAGACAAAGCCGTCATCATCCAGGTAACCGCCGTCTCCGGTATGGTAGTAACCCGGATACGTCTGCAGGTACGACTGCACGTAACGTGCATGGTCGCCCCACAAGGTCTGGCTGCAGCCGGGGGGCAACGGCAAGGCAATGACGATGGCTCCTTGCTGATTCGGCCCCAGCAAATGCCCGTCGTCATCCAGTACCTGAACGTGGTACCCCGGTACCGCACGGTTGCTCGATCCCGCTCGCACGCCACTGCCATCAAGACCGACACAGGGCGCTGTCACCGGCCAGCCGGTTTCGGTCTGCCACCAGTGATCGTGGACCGCCTTGCCACTGGTTGCCTCAAGCCATTGGTGGGTGCTGGAGTCAAGTTTCTCGCCGGCCAGGAACAACTGACGCAACGAGCTCAGGTCATATTTACGCAGCAACAGGCCTTCGGGGTCCTCCTTGCGAACCGCCCGCATCGCTGTCGGCGCGCAGAACATCCCGTTAACCTTGTACTGCTCTACCACACGCCAGTAAGCACCGGCGTCTGGTGTACGAATCGGCTTGCCCTCATAGAACACACTGGTGCAGCCATTCATCAGCGGCCCATAAACGATCAACGAGTGCCCGACCACCCAGCCCACATCGGAGATTCCCCACCAGACATCACCCGGCTGCATGCCATAGATGTGCTGCATGGCGAACTTCAGCGCCACGGCATTGCCGCCGTTTTCGCGCACGATACCTTTGGGTTTTCCGGTGGTGCCCGAGGTGTACATGATGTAGAGCGGGTCGGCAGCGCCCAGCTCGACCGGCGCGACCGGTTCAGCGCTGGCGACAGCGGCCTGCCAATCCAGATCGCGTCCCTCGATCATCTCGGCACGGGCTTGCGGGCGCTGAAGCACCAGTACCTGCCTGGGCTGATGTTGTGCCAGTTGCAGGGCCCGGTCGACCAAGGGTTTGTAGGCAATGACCCGGTCGAACTCCAACCCGCAGGAGGCAGTCAGCAGCAGTTTTGGCCGGGCATCATCGATGCGCAGGGCCAACTCATTGGCGGCAAAGCCACCAAACACTACCGAATGCACCGCGCCAATGCGGGCACAGGCGAGCATGGCCATGGCGGCCTGGGGCACCATGGGCATGTAGATGATGACACCGTCACCCTTTTCCACACCCAACTGGCGCAGCAAGCCGGCCAGGCGTGCGACTTCGTCGCGCATTTGCAGGTAGGTAAAGGTTTGCTGGGTGTGGGTTACCGGGGAGTCATAGATCAGCGCGACTTGCTCGCCACGGCCTTGCTCGATTTGATAATCGAGGGCCAGGTAGCAGCTGTTCAAGCGGCCATCGCTGAACCACTGGTGCGTACCATCGGCGTTTTCGGTCAGCGTCTGTGTCGGTTTTCGGTACCAGGCCAGGTCATTGGCTTGCTCGGCCCAAAACGCAGCGGGGTCAGCAATGGAGCGATCATAGCAGTGCTGGTAAGTCATCGATGTCGAACCCTGAGTTTGTTGTTATTTAAGGGCGAACGATGAGTATGGACCGCTTCAATGAAGCCGCCATGGTACTAAGGTCTTATTTTTCGGCGCCGCTACGCGCCAATGAATCCTCGAACACCTTCCACAATGCGGCCAGCCGTCGGGCATAGGCCTCAGGCCCGGCGTAGATCAGTTCCACCGCCAAACTGTCGACAATTCCCATGTAGGCATCCCGGTAGAGTACGGCCTGCTCATCCTCGAACGTCGGCCGATAGGCCTTCATGCGTGCAACGAACAACGCCGCCAGCCGCGCCAGATAACCTTCGAACCCCGCGGAGATCCAGGCCCGCAGCTCCGTCGGCGGAAAAAACGCCGTGCGCAGCAAGAAACGTAAATGCGCCGACCCTAGATAGCGCTCACCCAGACGCTGGCAGTACAGCCCACCGGGAACATCGCCATGCGGATGAGCAAAACAGTCCTCGACATACAACCGCTCTGCTTCCACCGCACGCTCGAAGACGGCCTGGAACAGGTCGTCCTTGCTGCTGAAATGCGCATACAACGATGGCTTGCGCATACCCGCCGCCACCGCAATGTCATTGAGCGAACAGGCGTCGTAGCCGCTGTTGGCAAAATGCTCGACGGCAATCACGCATATCTTTTCTGCCGAAGGCGACAGGGTTCTCATGCAGCGTTCTCCAGAAAACAGTTACCCGGGCCTCAGTGCCCGGCCAGGTGCGGCCGCTCGCCAGGCGCACAGCGCACACTGGCGCGTACCAGCACCGCTACCAACGCAGCCGACAGCGCCAGCAGCAACGCCCAATGCGATGCGCCCAAAGGCGCCATGATGCCTGACAACGGCGTGGCGAACGACGAAATGATCAACTGAAACGCCCCCAGCAATGCCGCCGTAGAGCCTAGTGCACGGGTTTGTGAAGCCATGGCCATCGACATCAGCGTGGCCTCGGCTACGCCCAGCCCAAACATGGCCAGGGCCATGCCTGCGACGATCCCGACCAGCCCGCTGGCGGTAACGGCGCCAATCAGTACCAGTAGCGAACCGAGCAACATGCAGCCGGCACCAACCAACGCCAAACGCCCAAGCCCTTTGCGCGCCACCAGCCGCCCCGCCGTGATCGCACCCAGCAAAATCGCAATGCCGGTGGCTCCGAACAGCGTGCCAAACGCCTCGACCGACAGCCCATAGTGGTGCTGATAGACGTACGCGGCGCCACCAATGTAGGCGAACAGGAAGAAAAACACCGCCGCCAGCGCCAACGCCGGGCGCAGGAACTGCCGGTCACTGGCAATCCATGCATAGGTGCGCAGACACGCCCTGGGTCGAAAGGCCATGCGCTGGTCTGCAGGCAAGGTTTCCTTGAGCACCAGGCTGGCGTTCAGCAGCACGACGGCACCCAGCGTGGCCAACACCAGCATGACCATTCGCCAGCCATAGTGCGCACCAACAACGCCCCCCACGGCCGGCGCAACAACCGGCGCCAGGCCTTCAATAGTCATCAGCAAGGCAAAGAGTTGCGCCGCCCGGGCGCCTTCGGCGACATCGCGCACCATGCTCATGATCACGACCAGCGTCAGGGCACTGCCCAAGCCCTGGACAAAACGCGCCACAACCAACGCGTCGAGGGAATCTGCGCGGGCCGCCCATACCGAACTGAGGATGAACACCAGCAGCCCTGCCAACAATGGCCGACGTCGACCCAGCATATCGATCAGTGGGCCAAACAACAGTTGCCCGGCGCCCATGGCCAGCAGGAACACCGTCAAGGTCAACTGCACGGCGGCGTATGACGTTCGAAATTCGGCAGCAATCGCCGGCATGCTGGCCAGGTACATGTCGACTGCCGAAGGGCCAAGGGCGCCGATCAGCGCCAGCGCCACGGCAAACCGAACAGGCGGTGATGGCGTTTTTGTTACGGTATGCATGTGCTCGATTTCCAATTCGCCCCAGACAAAACCTAACGGTCGGTAGGCTTCTGAGTGACGCGAGCGTATACACCTCTTTTCAACGGGTCAAGTCATCAACACAGGCGGGCCGGAGCGACACCCCCGTTGCACGGCCAACAGGGCTGCCATTCCAAAGACGTACAACCTTAAGCGGGGGTGTGAGCCTGTTGGCGCAGGCGTTCGGTGTCTACACGAACAAACACCGAGTCGGCGGTCACGGTCAGGACATCACCGGCCCAAATTTCGCAAATCACCCGGCTCTTGCGCCCTACTTCGCCTTCAACGCGGGCCTTGAGCACCAACTCGACACCCATGGGGGTCGGCTTGAGGTAGGTCAGGCTCAGTTGCCCGGTCACACAGTCGATACGTGGCAGGCTGCCCGGTTCACGGCCCTCGGCACGGTAGTGATAGGCCATTGCCGTCCAGTTGGAATGACAATCGACCAGCATCGCCAGCAGACCGCCGTAGACCAGCCCCGGCCAACCATGGAATTCACTTGCCGGGGTGTGCTTGCACAGCACATGCACGCCGTCTTCGGCCCAATGGCTTTCAACGTGCAGACCGGTAGGATGGGAGCAGCCGCAGCCGTAGCAGGAACCCTCGGGCGAGGCCAACTGCTGGATGGAAAGTACATGGGTGTTGTTCATAAACGTCCTGATTGTTGTTATGGGAACAATTACAGGACCGATGTTAACGCCATGCTGGCGTCTCGACCACCGGGCAGGCAACGAGGCTGCCCGGCAGTGTGACGGGAAGGTGTTAGCCTGCCAGACCGACGTAGACGTTTTGCACGTCGTCGTGGTTATCGATGGCCTCAAGGAAGGCTTCGACTTCAGCGAGCTTTTCTTCGCTGTCGAGGGTGACGGGGTTCTTCGGTACATAACCGATTTTCGCCGAAATGACGCTGAAACCGTGCTCAGGCAGCGCCTTCTGCACCGCATCCAGATCGGTGGTTTCGGTAATGAACAGGGTCGCGCCCTCTTCGGCAGGCTCGAAATCCTGGGCGCCGGCTTCGATGGCGGCCATTTCCGGGTCGGCGTCGGCGCTGTCCGGGCTGGCTTCGATCAGGCCAACGTGGTTGAAGTCCCAGGACACCGAACCCTCGGCACCCAACTGGCCCTTGCGGAACAGTACGCGGATTTCAGCAACGGTGCGGTTGACGTTGTCGGTCAGGCACTCGACGATCAGTGGCACCTGATGCGGAGCGAAACCTTCGTACTTGACCAGGGTGTACTGCACGACGTCACCCGACAGGCCAGCACCTTTCTTGATCGCGCGCTCCAGGGTTTCGCGAGGCATCGAGGCCTTCTTGGCCTGCTCGACCACCAGACGCAGGCGGGAGTTCATGTCAGGGTCGGCACCACCGCGTGCGGCGATCTGGATTTCCTTGGCCAGCTTGCCGAAGATCTTGCCCTTGGCATTGGCTGCTGCTTCTTTATGTTTGGCTTTCCACTGTGCGCCCATGTCGACTCTCTTTCTGTGCTTCAAGCGCCGGTTCAGGTAGCGACCGGCAAAGTGGGTGCAGTTTATACGCCCTCTTTGCCGCAATCGACAAAAAATCGCCTCAACCCTTGTCGGCCTTGCCAGCCGCTGCAGCAAACCTGGCCAGGTGCACATCCAGGCGGCGGGGTCGGCGCCCATGGTCTTCGGCCTGCTCCTTGCGCCGGATCGCATTGCGCACCATCAACGACCCCAGGTAACGGATCGGTTCAGGTGGAAAATAGCCCAACGGGCCATTGACCAGCGGCGAGCGCGTCCAGGGGTTGTCGAGCCCCAAAACCAATGAGGACAGAATCTGCCCGCCCATATGGCAAGGCCCCACCCCACTCCCGGAGTAGCCAAAGCCGTAGAACACCTGGCCCTCGCCCTGCAATCGGCCAAAAAACGGCAAGCCGGTGACCGAGCGGTCAGAAGGACCGTTCCAGGTCGCCGCGATCCGTGCGTCGGCCAATGCCGGGAAAAACTCGCCAAGGCTTCGCCGCAACAACGGCTCGTAAGGCGACGGCTGATCGAACACCGGCAGCATTTTTCCGCCATAAGCAAAGGTATTACCGCCTTTGCCAAGCATCAGCCGGCCATCCGGGGTGTTGTGGTAGTAATGCACGAAAATCCGCGAATCCAGCACACTGATACCTGTGCTCAAGCCCATCTGTTCGAGTAACTGTGGGTAGGGCTCAGTGATGATCATGTCACTGGAGACAATCGCTACGCTGCGTTCGAACTGTGGGAACGCCCGTGCCATCCAGGCATTCAAGGCCAGCACCACACGGTCGGCGTGTACCGTACCGTGGGCGGTCTGTACCTGTGATTGTCGCCCCTGCTGCAGGCCGGTCATCGCAGTCTGTTCGTGGATACGAATGCCCCGCTGCAGCGCGACCCGGCGCAAACCACGTACCAGTTTACCGGGCTGAACCGTTGCTGCCGCCGGCGAGAACCACCCCTCCAGGTGCTTGTGCGAACCTGCCAGGCGCTGCACCTGCGCCAATGGCAAACGCTGGAACGAGTTCACGCCCTGGCGCTCCAGCGCGGCGATCACACGGTCTGTCGCCCCCACTTGAGCGGAGTTGGTGGCGGTGTACAGGGTGCCATCCAATCGGTAGTCGGCGTCGATACCATGGGCAGTACAGTAGTCGCCGATAGCCCGAATACTCTGTTCCGACTCCCGGACCAGGCGCACCGCCTCCTGAACCCCAAACAGCCGCTCCAGCGTGAAATACTTGGCCGACCAGGACAAGGCACAGCCACCATTGCGCCCGCTGGCACCTGCGCCGCAGGTATCCGCCTCAATCAGCAGGATATCCAGCGTCGGCTGTTGCTCCTTGAGCATCAGCGCGGTCCACAAACCGGTGTAGCCGCCGCCGACGATGCATACATCGCAACGGCTGTCACCGGCCAGCGGCGCACAAGGCGCCGCCTCTTCCTGGTCCAATGCCTGCTGTAACCAGAACGGCCTCATTGTGTGTCTCCTTGTCGACTCAGGTGCGCATTGGCTTGATTGCCATTGATGTGTTCGGTGCGACGGCTGCCGTATCGGCCAGGCTGGCCGGGCGGCTGTTCCAATGCGGTACCAGTACCAGCGCCGAGAACAAGGCGCAGCCAGCAAACACAATGAACACCGTGACCGTGTCGAAGTAGCCCGGCAGCAGGCCGCCAAGAATGGCCCCCACCGAGCCACAGCCATTGACGAAACCAGCAGCAGTGGCGCCCGCTTTGGCGGTACCGAAGTCAATTGCGGCGGCGCCGCTGATCATCGAATCCGGCCCATATAGGGTCAGGCCCATGACAAACAACAAGGCCACGACCAACATCACGCTGCCGGTGTGCATCGCCCCCATGAACAACCCCAGCGTCACGGTCAACACCAGCAGGCTGAGTACACAGGCGGGCATACGCCGGGCGCCAAACAGTTTGTCCGAGGCCAGACCAATCATGATCGGCCCGAGCAAGCCGGCCAGTTCAAACGCAGTAGGCACGATGGCCGCGCCAACCTTTCCCAGCGACGGCATTTGCTCGAAGACGATGACCGGCCCCCAGAGCAGAATCGCGTAGCGCGCCGGCTTCAACATGAAATAGGCCAGGCCCAGGGTGAGCACCGTGCGGTTGCGCAGAATCTCGCGTAGAGGTGCCCAGACGCTGCACAGGGTGGTACCAGGCACCATGCTTTCCGGCTCCGGCTCAACCGCCGGCAAGCCAACGTCCTCGGGCTTGTTGCGCTGCAGGAAGAAGAACAGCACTGCCACCACAGCGACCACCGCAGCACTGGAGAAAAACGCAGCGTGCCAGCTGCCAATCAGCGTGTACGCCCACCAGCCGGCAAACGGCGAGGCGACCAGGCCGCCGAAGGCGTAGCAAGAGCTCCACAGCCCCAGTACACGGCCGCGCTGAACCGCCGGGAAGAAGCTGCCAATGTTCTTGCACAGCCCTGCCCAGCCGGTGGATTGCGCCAAGCCCTGAATCAGCATGCAGGTGGCGAAAATCGGGAACGTCGCATAACTCCCCATGACCACCGCCGCGGCGGCCGAAATCACCAGGCCGCCCAATACCACCACCCTGGGACCAAAGCGGTCGGCGAGCATGCCCCAGGTGAACTGGCCGACGGCATAGGCCGTCAGGTAGATCGCATCGAGGTTGGCCATGGCCATTTTGTCGAGGGTGAAGCTGGGGTCTTCGCCAATGCCCAGTTTGGCCACCGAGAAAGCCTTGCGGGTGAAATAGAACGCCGCATAGGCCAACCAGGTGATGGCGAAGATCTGCATGCGCCAACGTTTGATGCTTGCGATGTGTTTATTCATGGTGAATCTGACCTCGGAATCTGAGTGTGCCGGCAGAATTGGGAAAAAACGCCTGTCTTGTTCTTGTGTTGCGCACTGCGTGACGGCCAAGCAAGGCCATCACCTGGTCAGATGGATCCCGGGGATACGCGGTTGTTGTTTGCGCTGTCGTCCAGAGCCCATGGCCCGGGACACACTCGAACGAATGTTGCCCGCGGGCTGAGAGCGATGGAAACAATTACTGACTGATAAAGAAAATCGATTTATCGTATTTCAAATATAAGCTCAGCTTGTAACAGGTGCCGCCATGTCCGTTTCACACGCTCAACTCAAGGCTTTCCACGCGGTTGCGCTGCACGGCAGCTTCACCCGTGCCGCCGAACGATTATTCCTCACTCAGCCAGCGATCTCCGATCAGGTGCGCAAACTGGAGGAGCGTTTCGGCATCCTGCTGTTCCACCGCAACAAACGCTCGGTGCAACTGACCGATCTGGGTGAGCGCCTGCTGGGCATCACCCAGCGTCTGTTTGCCTGCGAGGACGAAGCGCACGAACTGCTGCAGGATTCACGCGCGCTGCAAACCGGCACCCTGGTACTGGCGGTAGACGCCCCGGTACACGTACTGCCGCAGATCGCCCGGTTCTGCCAGCGTTACCCCGGCATCAGCGTGAAGATCGAGACGGGCAACACCGACGAGTCGCTGCTGCGCCTGTTCAACTACCAGGCCGACCTGGCCCTGCTGGGGCGCGATGTCGACGATCAACGGCTGCTCTGCGTGCCCTTGCGCGACGACCCGATGGTCGCCTTCGTTTCCCACCAGCACCCGTGGGCAAGCCGTGCCTCGATCAGCCTCCAGGACCTCGACGACACGCCCATAGTGCTGCGCGAACCGGGCTCGGTGACCCGGCAAACCCTGGAAGAAGAAATGCAACGCGCAGGCCTGCGCATTCGCCCGGCGATTCAGGTCGAAGGCCGCGAAGCGGCGCGGGAGGCTGTGGTGGTGGGCATTGGCGTCGGGGTGGTGTCGGCGGCCGAGTTCGGCGCCGATGCGCGGGTTTGTGCCCTGCCGATTGTCGACTGCCAACGACGCTTGACCGAAACCCTGGTGTGCCTGCGCGAACAGAGCTCACGGCGACTGGTGGCAACCTTTCTGCAGATGGTTCAGGAAAGCCTGGATGAAGACAACCTCATGACGCAAAGCCCGCGTTCGACGCCCTGAATTGCCCCTGTGGGACGTTGGCTTGCCAACGATACAGGCGCCACGCATTCACTGACGCCCCCTCGAAACCATCGCAGGCAAGCCCGTCACAGAACCCTGAAAGCGGTCAAAATAACAAGCTAGAATTTACTTTAAGTACAGGTATTTAATCTAATTAAAACAAGTAGATACCCTATACACATAATGTAAATTCGAGATCATGCCGCTTCCCGATCACGCGCTATGGCCTGCGCTGCCGACAACATCGCCCGCAGCAACACCGCACACCCATCGGCGAGGTCTTGCGGTGCGGCATTCTCGATTTCGTTGTGGCTGATCCCGCCTTCGCAAGGTACGAATATCATCCCGGCCGGCCCCAGTTCTGCCAGGAAGATCGCGTCATGCCCGGCACCGCTTACGATGTCCATGTGTGACAGGCCCAACCCCCTGGCGGCATTACGCACCGCCTCCACACAACGTTCATGGAAGTACAGGGGCGGGAAGTCGGCGGTCGGCGTCAGGGTGTAGCTCAGGCCATGCTGACGACAGGTGTCGGTGATCACGTCCTTGACCTGCGCGATCATCGACGCCAGGCGCTCGGGCTCCAGGTGACGGAAGTCCAGGGTCATGCGCACTTCGCCAGGAATGACGTTGCGCGATCCCGGGTAGGCCTGCAGGCACCCTACGGTGCCACAGGCATGCGGCTGGTGCTCCAGTGCCACGCGGTTTACCGCGGCCACCACAGCGCTTGCCCCCACCAGCGCATCCTTGCGCAGGTGCATGGGTGTCGGCCCGGCGTGGGCCTCGACCCCGCGCAGGTTAAGGTCAAACCACTTCTGGCCAAGGGCACCGAGCACCACGCCAATGGTCTTTTGCTGGTCTTCAAGTATCGGCCCCTGTTCGATATGCGCCTCAAAATAGGCGCCCACCGGGTGCCCGGTCACCGCACGCGATCCTGCGTAGCCGATGGCATTGAGTGCTTCGCCGACAGTGATGCCCTCGGCATCGGTCTTGGCCAGGGTTTCCTCAAGGGTGAACTTTTCGGCAAAGACGCCCGAACCCATCATGCACGGAGCAAAACGCGAGCCCTCCTCGTTGGTCCAGACCACCACCTCCAGTGGCGCTTCGGTCTCCACCTTCAGGTCATTGAGGGTGCGCAACACCTCGAGGCCCGCCATCACCCCGAAGCAACCATCGAACTTGCCGCCCGTAGGCTGCGTGTCGATATGGCTACCGGTCATCACCGGCGGCAGTGTCGGGTTGCGCCCTGGACGACGGGCAAAGATGTTGCCCACCGCATCCACCGTCACCGTACAACCGGCAGCCTGCGCCCACGTCACGAACAGGTCACGGGCCTGGCGGTCCAGGTCAGTCAGTGCCAGACGGCAAACGCCACCTTTGGCGGTGGCACCAAGCTGCGCCAGCTCCATCAGTGAACGCCAGAGTCGACCTCCGTCGACGTGGTGGAGGGTAGATTGCAGAACGTCCTGAGCTGTTTGCATGTGCATCTCCTGCATCAGTCAACGGGCCTCCACGGGCCTGAGGGTTTAAACGCTGGCTTTGACGCTCGCAGCGCGGTAAGCCTTGAGACTGCCAAGCATGTAGTAGATCAGCCCACCCAAGGCCGAACCGGTAAACCAGCCGTAATCATAGAACCAACTGAACGCCGTGCTGCCTAGCGACAACAGGGTCAGGGCCACGGGCACACCGAAGGCCACGAAACCGGCCAGGTTCCAGGCGGGATACACGTCGTCGCGGTAGAGGCCAGCCAGGTCCAGGGTCTGCCGACGAATCAGGAAATAGTCCACCACCATGATTCCGGCAATCGGCCCCAGCAGGCTGGAGTACCCCAGCAGCCAGTTGGAATAGACCGACTCCAGGCTTACGTCAGAGACGATCAGGCCGAGCTTTTTCAGCAACTCATGGGCCATCAGCAACAGCCCGACCACGCCGGTCAGCATGACGGCACTGGTGCGGCCGATCCATTTTGGCGCCAGGTTCTGGAAGTCGTTGGTCGGCGAAACAATGTTTGCAGCCGTGTTGGTCGACAGCGTGGCGATGATGATCAGGGCCATCGCCAAGGCAACCCACAGCGGGTTCTGGATGTGCCCGATCAGGCTGACCGGGTCAGACACCGTTTCCCCTACCAGCGATGCCGATGCGGCCGTCAGTACAACCCCCAGGGCGGCGAAGAGGAACATGGTCAGCGGCAAACCGATGATCTGCCCGACGATCTGGTCCTTCTGGCTTTTCGCGTAGCGGCTGAAGTCAGGGATGTTCAGCGACAAGGTGGCCCAGAAGCCGACCATGGCTGTCAGTCCGGCGAGAAAGTAACCGGTCACGCTCGCGCCTTCCGGGCGTTTCGGCGGTTGCGCCATCAGTTCGCTGATGGAAACGTTCGGCAAGGCCCAGAACAGCAACCCAGCCCCCACCAGCATCAGCAATGGAGCCGAGAGGGTTTCCAGCCATTTGATCGACTCGGCACCGCGCAACACCACCCACAGGTTCAAGGTCCAGAACAGCAGAAAGCCGATCACCTCACCGGTGCCGCCCAAGGCTTTCCATTCGGGCGAGATCGCGCCAAAAAACAGGTGGATAGCCAGGCCGCCGAACATCGTCTGGATGCCAAACCAGCCACACGCCACCAAGGCACGGACCAGGCACGGCACGTTGGAGCCGATGATGCCGAATGAAGAGCGCAACAACACCGGAAAAGGGATGCCGTATTTGGTCCCGGGAAAGGCATTGAGTGTCAGTGGGACCAGCACCACGACGTTTGCCAGCAGGATCGCCAGCAACGCCTCCCCAACCGTCAGACCGAAGTAGGCGGTCAACACACCGCCCAAGGTGTAGGTCGGCACGCAGATCGACATGCCGACCCACAGCGCAGTGATATGCCATTTGTTCCAGGTGCGCTCGTGGACTTTGGTCGGCGCAATATCGTGGTTGTACCGGGGGCTCTCGAGAACATCACTGCCGGCGTCGAGCTCGAACAAGCCGTCGCGTTCGCTCACTTGCGATTTGATCTGCTGCATGGCCGCTCCACTGTTGTTCTGATTGTCTGCACATCGTGACGATGGCTGGAGTTCTTGCACTTGCATTGAACAATCGCGGCTCCGGCCAACGCACAGCGGCGGCAAACAATAAGCGTGCCGAAACAGGCGACGGCGGCTGCGATTGTGTTGAAACCGGCGTACAACGCCGCTTTCCCGGCACCGACAGCACCGATGGACGCACCCCGGCGGCGACTGGGTTCACGGTCACCTGACGCAGGTACGCCCCTGGGGAACCAAAGGGGTGCAGGGAATATTTTTGGGTGATTGCCATAGGCCCGCACCTGTCCCGGTCAAACCGCTGATTTCCCATGAGAAATCTTGACCATTTCGGCTTTCTGTCAAGTGCGTCAATTTGGTGAGCGCCTGCACCAATTTGTTGATTTTGTATTTTTATCCTTAAAAATCAGTAGCTTGAATTAGGAATAAGCTTATTAGAAATATTCTTGCCCAATCGAAAAAGCACAACTAGATTCAATTTCTGACAGCAGTGGCAGGATTCTGCCAGCAGCGTCCCGTGGCACAAAACGTAGAACCGGAACACCGGTCAAGCCTGTGAGGAGCTTCGCTATGACGTTGTTGATCCGTGGCGCCACCCTGATTACCCATGAAGAGCGATACAGGGCTGATGTGCTCTGCGCTGACGGCCTGATCAAGGCCATTGGCGACAACCTCGAGGTCCCCACTGGCTGCGAGGTACTCGACGGCAGCGGCCAGTACCTGATGCCGGGCGGCATCGACCCGCACACCCACATGCAATTGCCCTTCATGGGCACCGTGGCCAGCGAGGACTTTTTCAGCGGCACCGCCGCAGGCCTCGCCGGGGGGACCACGTCAATCATCGATTTCGTCATTCCCAACCCGCAGCAGTCGCTGCTCGAAGCCTTCCACCAGTGGCGTGGCTGGGCCGAGAAGTCCGCCGCCGACTACGGCTTCCATGTCGCAATCACCTGGTGGAGCGAACAGGTACGGGAGGAAATGGGCGAACTGGTTCAACAGCACGGTGTGAACAGTTTCAAGCACTTCATGGCCTACAAGAACGCGATCATGGCCGCCGACGATACCCTGGTAGCCAGTTTCGAGCGCTGCCTGGAACTGGGCGCGGTGCCTACCGTGCATGCCGAGAATGGCGAACTGGTCTACCACCTGCAACGCAAGCTGCTGGCCCAGGGCCTCACCGGCCCCGAGGCGCATCCCTTGTCGCGGCCATCGCAGGTCGAAGGTGAGGCGGCCAGCCGCGCGATCCGTATCGCCGAAACCCTCGGTACGCCGTTGTACCTGGTGCATGTCTCGACCCGCGAGGCACTCGACGAAATCAGCTACGCCCGGGCCAAGGGCCAGCCGGTGTACGGCGAGGTACTGGCCGGGCACCTGCTGCTGGATGACAATGTGTACCGCCACCCGGACTGGCAGACGGCCGCCGGCTACGTAATGAGCCCACCGTTCCGCCCAATCGGCCACCAACAGGCGCTGTGGCAAGGCCTGCAATCAGGCAACCTGCACACCACCGCCACCGACCATTGCTGCTTCTGCGCCGAGCAGAAAGCCGCCGGGCGCAACGATTTCAGCAAGATCCCCAATGGCACGGCCGGCATTGAAGACCGCATGGCCGTGCTTTGGGATGAAGGGGTCAACAGCGGCAAGCTGTCGGTGCACGACTTCGTCGCCCTGACCTCGACCAACACCGCGAAGATCTTCAACCTCTTCCCGCGCAAGGGTGCCCTGCGCGTCGGCGCCGATGCCGACCTGGTGCTCTGGGACCCGGAAGGCACGCGGACCATTTCGGCCAAGACCCATCACCAGAACGTCGACTTCAACATTTTCGAAGGCAAGACCGTGCGCGGCATACCCAGCCACACCATCAGCCAAGGCCGCGTGGTCTGGGCCGACGGTGACTTGCGCGCCGAGCGCGGTGCCGGGCGCTACCTCGAACGGCCCGCCTACCCTGCGGTATTCGACCTGTTGAGCAAGCGTGCCGAATTGCATAAGCCGAGCGCCGTGAAACGCTGAAAGCAAGGCCGTGACGCTGCTCCACTGGTCGTAGTGACTCTAACAATCAGAACAGAGGCCACCACCGTGATCGACTCCTTGAATCACCTCCCCCGCCCCGGCGTCGATAACGCCACCCTGGCCGAGCGTTTCAGCGACCTGGCGCCGCCGCTCAATGCCCGCCAGGCTGCGCTGGAAAGCGCACGCTGCCTGTATTGCTACGATGCGCCGTGCGTCAACGCCTGCCCCAGCGAAATCGACATCCCCGCCTTTATCCGCAACATTCATCAGGACAACCTCCAGGGCGCGGCCGAGAAAATTCTCTCGGCCAACATTCTCGGTGGCAGCTGCGCGCGGGTCTGCCCGACCGAGGTGCTGTGCGAGCAAGCCTGTGTGCGCAACCATCATCAGGAATGCGCGCCTGTGTTGATCGGCTCGCTGCAGCGCTACGCCCTGGACCACGCTGACTTCGACGCCCACCCGTTCCAGCGCGCGCCCGTTACCGGCAAGCGCGTCGCGGTGGTCGGTGCCGGCCCGGCCGGGTTGGCCTGTGCCCATCGGCTGGCCTGGCATGGCCACGACGTGGTGATCTTCGAGGCACGGCCCAAGGCCGGAGGGCTGAACGAGTACGGGATCGCCAAGTACAAGCTGGTCGACGACTTCGCCCAGCGCGAACTGGCGTTCGTGCTGCAGATTGGCGGCATTGAAATACGCCATGGTCAGGTACTGGGCGACAACCTGAGCCTGTCGGATCTGCGCCAACAGTTCGATGCGGTGTTCCTTGGCCTTGGCCTGAACGCCAGCCGTCAACTCGGCCTGGCCAACGAAAACGCGCCGGGGTTGCTCGCCGCCACCGACTACATCCGCGAACTACGCCAGGCCGACGACCTGAGCCAACTGCCACTGGCCGAGCGCTGCATCGTGCTCGGTGCCGGCAATACCGCCATCGACATGGCCGTGCAGATGGCCCGCCTGGGTGCTCGTGAGGTCAATCTGGTGTACCGCCGTGGCTACCCGGACATGGGCGCAACGGCACATGAACAGGACATCGCCAAGGCCAATCAGGTGCGTCTGCTGACCTGGGCACAACCCGACGAAGTCCTGCTGGATGAACAGGGTCGGGTGCGCGGCATGCGCTTTGCTCGTACCCACCTGGACGAAGGTCGCCTGCAGCCTACAGGGGAAACCTTCGAACTGGCCGCCGATGCCATCTTCAAGGCCATCGGCCAGACCTTCGATGAACACGCCCTGAACGACGCCAGCGGGCAACTCCTGGCCCGCGACGGCGACCGCATTCGCGTCGATGAACAGATGCGCACCAGTCTCCCCGGTGTGTATGCCGGTGGTGACTGTACCCAACTCGGGCAGGACCTCACCGTCCAGGCCGTGCAGCACGGCAAGCTGGCAGCCCAGGCCATTCACGCCCAACTGATGACCCATGTGGAGGCCGCATAAATGGCAGACCTGTCGATCGAATTCGCGGGCATCAAAGCGCCCAACCCTTTCTGGCTGGCCTCCGCCCCGCCCACCGACAAGGCCTACAACGTGGTCCGGGCGTTTGAGGCCGGCTGGGGTGGCGTGGTCTGGAAGACCCTTGGCGAAGACCCGGCTGCGGTCAACGTGTCGTCACGTTACTCGGCGCACTATGGCGCCAACCGCGAGGTTATCGGGATCAACAACATCGAATTGATTACCGACCGCTCACTGGACATCAACTTGCGCGAAATCACCCAGGTCAAAAAGGACTGGCCCGACCGCGCCCTGATCGTGTCGTTGATGGTGCCTTGTGTCGAGGCATCCTGGAAAGCCATCCTGCCGCTGGTGGAAGCCACCGGCGCTGACGGTATCGAGCTGAACTTCGGTTGCCCCCACGGCATGCCTGAGCGTGGCATGGGGGCGGCAGTCGGCCAGGTGCCGGAGTACGTCGAGCAGGTTACCCGCTGGTGCAAGACCCACAGCAAGCTGCCAGTGATCGTCAAACTCACGCCGAACATCACCGATATCCGCCAATCGGCACGTGCGGCCTACCGTGGCGGCGCCGACGCGGTGTCATTGATCAACACCATCAACTCCATCACCAGTGTCGACCTGGAGCGCATGGTCGCCCTGCCCATTGTCGGGAATCAGAGTACCCATGGCGGTTACTGCGGCTCGGCGGTGAAACCGATTGCCCTGAACATGGTCGCCGAAATCGCCCGAGACCCGGCCACCCAGGGCCTGCCGATCAGCGGCATCGGTGGTATCGGCAGCTGGCGCGATGCGGCCGAGTTCATCGCGCTGGGCTGTGGTTCAGTACAGGTCTGCACCGCCGCCATGCTGCATGGCTTTCGAATCGTCGAAGCCATGAAGGACGGCCTTTCACGCTGGATGGACAGCCAGGGTTATCACACGTTGCGGGATTTCAGCGGGCGGGCCGTCGGCCACACCACCGACTGGAAGTACCTGGACATCAACTACCAGGTCATCGCCAGGATCGACCAGCAGGCCTGCATCGGCTGCGGGCGCTGCCATATCGCTTGCGAAGACACCTCGCACCAGGCCATCGCCAGCCTGAAACAGCCCGATGGCAGCCACCGCTACGAGGTGATCGACGCCGAATGCGTAGGCTGCAACCTCTGCCAGATCACCTGCCCGGTGCAGGACTGCATTGAGATGGTCGCGCAGGATAACGGCAAACCCTTCCTCGATTGGCAGCATGACCCGCGCAACCCCTATCACGTAACACCTTGAAGGGCATCTCAGCGATCAGGGGCCAGCCGCAGCCGCGGCTGGCCGTCACTCATGTGAACAGGCGCAGCCCCAGCGGCCCCGTTAAAATAAAACTGCGGCCCGTAATGGCAGCTGGATTATCCTGCTGCGTAACAGGGACCGTAAGCCGATTCAGGAGTGATCATGTTGTACCGTCTGGGCGCCGATGGTTTGGTGCTGTTTCATCTGCTGTTTATTCTTTTTGTGCTCTTTGGCGGACTGCTGGTTCTCAAGTGGCGCCCGCTGATCTGGTGCCACGTGCCGGCCATTGCCTGGGGCGCAGCGGTCGAAGGCTTTCATTTGACCTGCCCCCTGACCGCCTGGGAAAACGCCTTGCGCCAGGCCGCCGGCAGTTCGGGCTACAGCGGCGGGTTTATTGATCACTATGTCTGGCCGTTGATCTACCCGGCCGGGCTGACCGCCTCGATCCAGATCGTACTGTGTGCCGTGGTGCTGCTGGTCAACGGCCTGGTCTACTGGTGGGTATTGACCCACTGGCGTACTACCCGGCGAGTACGCAACAGCTACTGAGCCACTCTACTGCGAAACAACCTTGGCCGGCGCGCTGTAGCGGTAGGTGGTCACCACGCACACCAACAGTGCAGCACCGGCCAGCAGACCACCGACGACGCCGATGTGAGCCACACCCACGTGGCTGATCACCACGCTACCGAGCAAGGCTCCACCACCGATACCGATGTTGTAGATCGCCGAATGCAGCGACATCGCCACGTCGGTGGCATCCGGCGCCAGGTTCAGCACTTTGGCCTGCATCACCAGCCCGAAACACATGATGGCCACGCCCCACAGTACGCACAGCGCGCCCAGCGCCAATACCTCACCGGAGAGGGGCAACAACAGCGCCAGGCACAGCGCCAGTGCAGCGATTGAGGCCATCAGCAAACCGCGAGGGAAGCGGTTGTTGTAGCGGCTGAACAGCAACGAACCGAACAACCCCGCACCACCGAACAGCAATAACAGCAAGGTGGTCACCTCGCCGCTCATGGCCGCCACGACGTCGACAAACGGCTCGATGTAACTGTAAGCGGTAAACTGGGCGGTAATCACCATTGCGGTCAGCACATAGAGCGACACCAGCGCCGGCCGCTTGAACAGCACCGGCAGGCTTCGCAGCGAGCCGGAATTCTGGCTGGGCAGCAACGGCAAGGACTTGGCCAGGCACAGCATGGTTAACCCGGACACCCCGGCAATCGCCATGAAGGTCATCCGCCAACCCAGCGCCTCGCCCACCACCCGCCCGAGCGGAATGCCCAACACCATCGCCAGTGTTGTGCCGGTCGCCAGCAGGCCGAGTGCCTGCACCTGCTTGCCCGGCGGCGCCACGCGCACGGCCAGCGAGGCGGTGATCGACCAGAACACAGCGTGCGCCAACGCAATACCGATGCGGCTGAGCAGCAACATGCCAAAGCTCCAGGCCATGCTGGACAGCACATGGCTGGCAATGAACAGGACAAACAGCAGAACCAACAGCTTGCGCCGCTCGATATTGCGCGTAAGCAGCATCATCGGCAGCGAGGTCAACGATACGACCCAGGCATAGACCGTCAGCATCAGGCCGACCTGAGCGGTCGACAGTTCAAAGCTCGCGCCGATGGCGCTCAGCAGGCCGACCGGAACGAACTCGGTGGTGTTGAAAATAAAAGCCGCCAGGGCCAGCGCAATCACGCTCAACCAACTACCGGCACGCGTATCCGTGGGTGTATTTGTCAAAAGATGGGCAACGCTCTGGGAGCACACCGCCTACAGGGGCCGCTGCCGGGCTGGTCTAGAACCAACCCGGCACCTGTACGGGCACTCGAAACTCAAATTCATACGCAAAAGACCTGCGCAGGCTATCGCCACCCAAGGGCGCAGCCCTGGGTAAAGCGAGCAGTCAACAGATCATTATGAGTATGGAGGGTGCGGCCTGATGCCCGGGATTCTACGCCGCCCCCCTGCGCTGAACAACACGGCCGTCGGCAGCGCCATGGAACGCGGGCCCCAGGCCTCGGCGAACACAGGTGATAACTGCGGGCCGACAACGCAACTTACCGCCTTCTCAATGGTCGAACAGTCGCTAGAATCCACCGCCCTTATTGCCGATCAGCCTTGGTTCCAGACCCCTCATGCCAGCCGCTTCCTTGCGTACACTGGGCCGTTCGATGGCCCTGAGCATTACCCTGTGCAGCCCCCTGCTCGCCTCTGGCGCCACCACACAATGCCCCACCGGCCAGTACCAGGTGTGCATGGGCAGCTGCTTCTGCGCGCCGGTCAGCCAAACAGAGATCGGTACCGTCTTTGCGCAAGTCGGCCAAATAGCGGCTACCGGCCTTGCCGGATGGATCAAGCAGTCGCGCAATTCAGCCGCTGCGGGTGATGTTCAGCCGATTCCGCTGAACATCCGTGTGCAACTTGAACCCTACTACGACTTCCAGGTCCTCGACAGCGCCCGCTACAAGGTCGGCGATACCCAGGAGCTGAACGCCGCCAATGCCATGCTGCAAAACCCGGACGTGAATGCCGTGACCTTGATGGACATCATCGTCTTTCGCCATGAGCAGGACGCCCTGAACAACGTCGCCCTCTGGGCCCATGAGCTCAAGCATGTGCAGCAGTACCAGCAATGGGGCGTCGATGACTTTGCCGCCCGCTACACCCGTGATTACGACGCGGTGGAAGCGCCGGCCTACAAGATCCAGGCCGATGTTGCCAAGGCACTCGGCAAACACGGCTCATAGCCAGCACGGGGCTGGAGCCGAACGGATCACCGTCACTACGGTGCGGAACTATACTTAAAGCCTCACTCCCGATGTAACGGCCGGAGGTCACCGACCTGGTCGGTGCCTGCGTTGATAGTGGTCTTCTGAAAGGAGTACACACCATGGACGAGGCCAAACTGAATGACTTCATGGGCAAGCTGGTGACCGACATGGGCGCCGCTGCAATGCTTGCCAACGTAATTCTTGGCGAAGAGCTGGGCCTGTATCGGGCCATGGCCGACAGCCAACCCACCACCCCTGAAGCGCTGGCCAGCAAAACCGGTTGCAATGCCCGGTTGCTGCGCGAATGGCTGAGTGCTCAAGCGGCGTCAGGCTACATGGAGTATGCCGAGGGCCAGTTCCGCCTGCCTGAAGAGCAGGCCATGGCCCTGGCAATAGAGGACTCGCCGGTGTACGTCGCCGGTGGCGCCGTGGTGATTTCAGCGTTGTTCCACGACAAGGACAAGCTGGTAAAAGCCATGCGTGGTAACGGTGCCCTGCCATGGGGCGAGCACCATACCTGCATGTTCAGCGGCACCGAGCGTTTCTTCAGGCCCGGCTACCGTGCGCACCTGGTCGCGGAGTGGCTGCCCGCGCTGGACGGCGTCGTCGAAAAATTGCGTGCAGGCGCCAAGGTGGCCGATGTCGGCTGCGGGCATGGCGCCTCGACCGTGATCATGGCCCAGGCCTTCCCGGCGTCGCGGTTTACCGGCTTCGACTACCACGCGCCGTCCATTGCCACGGCAACACAGCGCGCAGTGGAAGGCGGTGTGGAAGATCGCGTGCAGTTCATCCAGGCCAGCGCCAAGGACTATCCCGGCGCGGACTACGACCTGATCTGCTACTTCGACTGCCTGCATGACATGGGCGACCCCGTGGGGGCTGCCCGGCATGCCCGGGCAACACTGAAACCGGACGGCACCGTGTTGCTGGTCGAGCCCTACGCCAACGACACCCTGGAAGAGAACAGCAACCCGGTGGGCCGGCTGTTCTACGCCGCCTCGACCTTTATCTGCACGCCCAACTCCTTGTCCCAGGAGGTCGGCCTGGGCCTGGGTGCGCAGGCCGGAGAGGCACGCTTGCGCAAGGTGTTCAACGAGGCGGGATTCAGCCGGTTCCGCCGCGCAACGGAAACTCCCTTCAACCTGATCCTGGAAGCCCGTGTGTAAGGGCTGCGAACGCAGAGCGGTAGTAGTCGGCATTGCTGGCGATCGGTGTATCGCCGGCAATGCTGCCGCTTACACGGGAGACAGTCCAGATGACGTGCTCGATTTTTCGGAGAGATATGTCGCAGCACTAGGAATGGTCCTACATTGGTTTTCATAGGCATTTGTTAGCGTCACAACCTTCATCGCTGTGCGCACTCAGGGCTGCGGGTTGGCCATGAGAGCCGCTAACGTACAAGGACGACAAACAGATGCTGGTTAACACCTACACCGTCAAAGCCGGCGACACGCTAGTGCTCATCGCCCAGCAGAATGGGTCTAGCGTGCCAGAGGTACTGGCGCTCAACCCCATCATCAAGGATCCCGATGTGATCAAGGTGGGCTGGCAACTGAACCTGCCTGCTACGCCTTCGCGTCCGCGGTTGCCCCCGCGCATGCACGCGGACAGCCAGACCTGCCTTTCCATTGAAGGCAGTATCGAATGCAAGGAAGAGCTGGTTGATGTGGTCCATGTGACAGGCTCGCCGCACCTGTGCGTGTTGACCGCCCCGCAGGCCAAGGCCCTGAAACAGGAAGTCGCCTTCGTTCGCGAGCTGATGGACGAACTGCACGAAACGCTGGCAGCCGCCCAGCCCGTCAGCCACTGCGCCCGCATCGAAGTGCCTTATGCCGCGTGCACTTGCACCCGTTGCGTCAAGGAGGACTGGACGCTCAAGGCCGAAGCCGCAGGCGTGCTCACCCGTGACGCCCCGGCCGAACCTGCTGAGCCGAGCACACCAACGCCGACGACCGAGGAAGATCTGTCCGGGCAACTCCGTACCCTGCAGGAAGCCCGCGACTGGTACCAACGCTATGAGCCCAGCCTGTTCTCGGGCAGCCGCAGCGAAAGCAACTGGGAACAACTGCAGCAGCAGAAAGTGCAGGATATCGACGCGCAAATCACCGAGCTGCGCACGCAATTGGCCGCCCAGCGCAAGGCCCAGGCTGAAGCCAGCAGCACCCGTTCCACGGCGGCCATGCCCGACCTCAAACACGGTAAAGGCCGTGAGCGAAGAGCAGAACAAGGGCATCAACAGCGCACCGGCATCCATGTGGTGGAAGTGATCCTGTTCAGCGACCCGAGCCGTCGCTACTACATTCGAACAGTGTTTCATGAGCGCATCGACTGGAAAGTGCGCATCAGCACGCAGACTCTTGCCAGTAAACCCTTCAACAAGCAGTTGGCCGGTGAGCTGATCAAGGACATTCAGTCGGCGATCAGCACCAGCCGTAAATCAGGGCCACTGGGTAGCCTGGAGGCCAAGCTGGCCTCGTGGAGCAGTGACAAGGACAACCTGCTCAATACCCTGCACCAGGAAGTGTCCTGGACCTCCAACGCCACCGATGCGGCCCGCTACGCCGTCTCGGCCGACGCCCAGGCCTTGCGCTTCGCCGCCAGCGCCAGTGCCGGTATCAATAGCTGGAACCCGGCGCAGGGGCTGATCGATGTCGGGGTCAAGGGCACGGCCGAATTTTCCCTGGCTGACGCAGCGGTGTCCTTCAACAGCTACTTTCCCAGCCAGGGCGGCTACCTGGCCAGCATGACCTACCGCAACGGCGAGGGTAAGACCGTGCGCCACCCCCTGGGCGTGTTCCGCCTGAGCGGCCGGCTGGAGCTGAGCTGCTTTGTGGGCACGCAGTTACAGGGGGAAGCGGCAACAAAGACACAGTACAAACCCCGCGAGCAGCCCGCGGGCGCAACGGCCTTGCTCGGCACGCCAACCCTGGACGTCGGCAAAAGTGGCTACATCGGAGTCAAAGGCACCGCGTTCGCCGGCGCCCAAACCGGTGGCGCCCTCACCGGCAACTTTCAATGGATCGAACCCGACCTGCAAGGCATTGGCAACATCGAGCCCGGTCAGGCGAATGCCAGCAGCAACTGGGTGGATCTGGCGCAGATCAAGGCGGAGGGGAATGTTGCGTTGGGGGCTGGGGTCAGTGGTGAGTTTGGTATTGAAATTGCGAAGAACCGACTGGCTATACGCTGCAGTGGTTCGCTGGTACTGGGGCCAGGGGCCGGAGGCGGCTTCACTGCCGTAGTCGACGTGGAACTGACCGGGAAACTGGCCTTATTGTTTTGCAAGGCATTGGCTGAGGTGGATTATCGGTATCTACTCGGAATTAGCACTGAAGCCTTTGGCTTTATGTATAAAGCGCTCTACCATGCCGCGACCAACCCAGTAGAAACCGCTCAGACGGTATTCAATTTCGGTGCAAACGAAATGGCTATTTGGTGGAAAAATCGACAAGCGACTCTGAGTGAAGCAGATGCACTAGTAGAACACCTGCTGACACATCGTGCTGTTTTAGTGGGCAAACAGTACCTCTCAATTGACTTACTGCCGCCGGAAACTATTGGCCCAATGGTTTATCTTTTGTCTGAGAGTCTCGTCTGGAGTTTCAACGAGAGGCGGGAGCATGCGTTGATTTTACTGCTTTCTGGCGTCCGCAGCTGGCGACACTTCATTGAAGTGCTGGAGCACTGCGACTCCAAAGCCCAAAAAGTAAATGCCATGGAGAGTCTAGCGCGTATCAACACGTTACTCGATGGCAGCGAGCAAAACCTATTCAATCGTTTCATTGATGGATTAGCCATTAACCCAAAATCCGGACGCAGTGAAAAGCGCATGGCCTGGATGCCGAGCCCTTTTAGCACCAAGCAAGATATCCTGTTGGCCGCGCAACGTAGCGGGAAATTTACCGGATTGGTCTAGGGACTAAAGCCAACAAGGGCGTATCATCACGCCGTTATTTTCTGTTTTGACTCACAAGGGTTGATCGGTTTGTATGGAGCAACGAAATCCATAGCCAGGTACGTAACCTATTTTAAAAGGGTCCGCAGCCCATCGCCGGACAGTACTTGCTGTAAGGGGTGGGCTTTCCGAAAAAGACGATCCCCTGTGAATTTTTAGGGTTCCCTTATCTGGTCCTTTCGGGTTCTTCAATGGTGAATGTCTATAATAGTCTTCGTCATACCAGTCATTTACCCAATCTACGGCATTGCCTGATAGATTATAAATGCCCAGCGGATTGGGCGCGAAGCGGTCTACGGCAAAGGTTTGGTCGCCCCCTCGAAGTGGAAAGTTACGCCCGTAATTCAAACTGCCATTATCGGTAGAAAAGTGCACATGCTGACCACGGCTGCGAGCGGCATATTCCCATTGCGCTTCGGTGGGTAGGTCTACGGGATAACCACTCAAATCACCTAGCCAGTTACAATAACCTTTGGCTTCATCCCAGCTTTTTGGGGGAGCAGGGTTACTAGGCTCATACAAATCCTGTACGTCTTCACGTTTACGGTTGTCCGCGTCATACAGCGGTTTGCCTTGGGCAATAAAAAACAGATCGAAATCGTGAATCGTGGTCTGGAATTTCGAAAAATAGTAACCGCTCAATTTAACCGGATGAACAAAATCATCATCCCCGTCCATGCTGATATTGCACAACTGGGCTGGCTCAACCCCGCACGGCCACTCACACATATCATGCGGATTATCATCACACTTCCAGCCAAAATCCCCCATCTGAAACTCGCCGCCTTCGACAAACACCATATTGTCCAGCGACTGCACCACGGTATTGAGCAGTTGGGTGCGTATGTCGGTGGACAGCTTCGGGTAGGTCTGGTCGATGGTCGTCGCGATCTGCGCGACTTTTTCTGCGGAGAGTTTTTCGCTCTTGGGCAATGACAGGGATTGGGCCTGGCAGCCGGTCAGCAACAGCAGAACCGCAGCGGGAAACAGCAAGCGAACAGTGGGCAGACAGAGCACAGCAGTATCCCCATGGGCCGATAGCCCGAAAAGCTTGAACGCTAGCAGATCCACCTGCAGGCTGGCTGTAGGACCGTTCTGAAATCAACAACTCGACCCGTATCAACCCACGCGACGCGCATAACGTTGTGCCAAGACCGCGCAAACCATCAACTGGATCTGGTGAAAGATCATCAGCGGCAGGATTACCGCGCCAATGCCACCCCCGGCAAACAAAACCTGAGCCATTGGCACACCGGTGGCCATGCTTTTCTTTGAGCCGGCAAAGAGGATGGTGATGCGATCCTCCAGGTTGAAGCCCAGCCAACGGCCCAATGCCTGGGTGCACCACAGCACTGCGGCCAGCAGTACGCAACACGCCACCGTCAGGCCCAACAGTCGTGAGAACGCGACGGACTGCCAGAGCCCGCTGACCACCGCATCGCTGAAGGCGGTATAGACCACCAGCAAAATCGAGCCCTGGTCCACGGTTTTCAGCCACGTAGCGTTACGCATCACCCAGGCGCCAATCCAGCGTCGGGCCAGTTGCCCGGCCACGAAGGGCACCAGCAGTTGCAGAACAATCTTCAACAACGCATCGAGGCTGGAAGCCCCCTCGCCCTCCACCCCCATCAACAGCACCACCAGCACAGGCGTCAGTACGATACCCAGCAAGCTCGATGCGGCGGCGCTGCAGATTGCCGCCGGAATATTGCCACGGGCCAGTGCGGTAAAGGCGATGGCCGACTGCACCGTCGCAGGCAAAGCACAGAGGTACAGCACGCCCAGGTACAGCTCATCGCCAACCAGTGGCAGGAACAGCGGTTTGAGTGCCAGCCCCAGCAGCGGGAACATCACGAAGGTGCACCCAAACACCAGCAGGTGCAGACGCCAGTGCCCTGCCCCGGCCACGACCGCCGCTCGGGAAAGCTTGGCCCCGTGCAGAAAGAACAGCAGGGCGATGGCCAGGTTGGTCAACACGCCAAACACCAAGGCGCCCTGCCCCTCGCATGGCAACAGCGTGGCGACGAGGATCACCGCGAGCAGCGCAAGGGTGAAATTATCGAACAACACACGTAACGACTTCATCGGACGTCCTGGCAAATGAGGTTAGGCTTGAAGCTTGCCGGGCGAGACGATACGGTCTGTGGCCCATTCCGACTAACGCCAGAACGCTGCCAGTGTCGCCAAACGGACAACACGCAATACGCCCCACACAACGCCTCGCCGCGCTCAAGCGGCTGCCGCGGCCGGTGTACGGCCATGCACACGCATTACCCAACATTGCGCTCGGCTACGCCCATCGCCACCCGTGGGCGCAGTTGTCCCATGCCATCAGTGGCGTGTTGGAAGTGCATACCGAACACGCGTTCTACGTCGTACCGCCACACCGCGCGGTATGGATACCCGCCAATACCGTGCATCGGGTGACCTGCACGTCGGGCACCTGTATTCGCAGCCTGTACGTGGACCAAGCTGCCAACTGCAGGCGTACCACCGACTGCCGCGTACTGGGCATCAACCCGCTGCTACGCGAACTGATCTCCACCTTCAGCGCCCTACCGGTGGACTACGAACAACACGGCGCCGATGGTCGTCTGGTGCAGGTATTGCTGGATCAACTCGCCAGCGCGCCTGAGCAAGACATGCGTTTACCGCTGCCCGGCGATAAACGACTGCGTGGTTTGTGCCAGCGCTTGCAGGAGCACCCCGACGATGCAACAGGGCTCGCGACCTGGGCTTTCCAGCTGGGCGTTTCGGAGAAAACCCTCAGCCGAGTGTTCCGACGCGAGACGGGCCTGACCTTTCGTGCCTGGCGTCAGCGCCTGCGTATGCTGAGTGCGCTACCGGCACTGGAGCGTGGCGACCGCGTGACCGATGTGGCGCTGGCGTGCGGTTACGAGTCGTTGTCAGCATTCATTGCGGCTTTCGGTCAGCAGTTCGGCAGATCACCCGGCGAGTGGCTGCGAGGCAACACCAAGGCCGTGGCAGTACCCTGAGCTAGCCGCCTAAACGCCACTCGCCCACAGGTCGATATTGGCCTTTATGGGACTCGAACAACGTGAAATGGCCGGTGTTCAAATGAAAGTCCGGCGGCGCGCTGCTTTCCGGGACGGCAGTACGGTAGTCGCGCATCAGTGTCAGGTGCGGCCGGAAATCCTTGGGCAACTCAGTGAAGCCCAACGGCAACATGGCTTCCCGCAGGGCATAGACCAGTTGACGCAGCAGCAGCGGCGTCTGCACGGAAGTCAGCAAGAGCACACGGGACTGACGCCACACCTCCAGGCGATCAAGTGGCAGTGTCAAGTGCTGGCCTGCTCGCGCAACAGTCGCAGCCGCCGTACAGAGGGTAGGAACCTACGATACCGCAACGGCACCAAGAAATAGCAACGTGACGTGGAAATTGTCGACCGGCACCGGGCGCCCGCTGTCCACGTGGAGAGCACCGCGCCATTGAGCAATGGCTCGACGTTGTGCCGGCGCACAAGGCAAGGCGAAAAACAGGCGTTTGACGGGTTCACCCGGCTCACGCGATTCGTTGCGCATACACGCCTCCCTCTCGGCAGAGCCCTGTGACTGGCTAGAAAAGCAGAACACCTGCGCTTGCAATACCCCTTTAAAGCCTACGCCTAAAGCTCAATTTACGAGTCAAAACCTTTCGGATTCAATACCAGTGGCCCACGCAGATGCTTGCTGCTGCGCGTGGCCAGCACATGGCACGGGTGTGACCCACCAAGTGACTGCCTGGTGCAGCCAGGCACCTCACCCCAAAATACTTGTACATAGAATTACTTATGTACAAGTATTTGGTGCACAATGGTACGACAGTATCAAATTGCCTTCTGCGACTCTCACGCTACGCTTCTCTCTGGAACTCCCGGCATGTTCACACGTAAATCCACCCTTCTGAAAAACGCCCTGGATGCCTGCCAGCAGCGCCTGGCCGAGCGGAACGCCGAACACGAGGCCCTGCGCGGGTCGATGGCAATCATCGAATTCAGCACTAGCGGTGAAATTCTCGATGCGAACCCGTTGTTCCTCACCCTGATGGGGTACTCCCTGAGCGCCCTCATGGGCCGCCATCACCGCCTGTTCTGCACCAACGAGTATGCCAACAGCCCGCAATACGCGGCACTCTGGCGCCGCCTGCAACAAGGCGAGCCTGTCAGTGGTGAGTTCCAGCGCCTGTCGAGCACGGGGCGAGCGGTCTGGCTGGAGGCCACTTATCTGCCGGTTCGCGGCGCCAATGGCCAGGTTGAAAAAGTCATCAAAGTGGCCTCCGACATCACCGAAGGTACGCTGCGCAACCAGATGCACGCCAGCGTAATGGATGCGGTGAATCGCTCGATGGCAGTGATCGAGTTCGACCTGCAGGGCAAGGTGGTGAACGCCAACGATAACTTCCTGAAAACCATGGGATACCGCCTGGAAGAGATTCGTGGCAAACACCACAGCACCTTCTGCCTGCCCAGTGAAGTGCACGACGCCGCCTATAAAGATTTCTGGCTAGGCCTGTGCCGAGGTGAACCGCGTTCGGGGCTGTTCCAGCGCGTAGCCAGGCAAGGCCGACACGTCTGGCTACAGGCTACCTATAATCCGCTCTACGACGTCGACGGCAAGTTGTACGGGGTCATGAAACTGGCGAGCGACATCACTGAGAGAATCGAGCAGCGCCGGTCCGAGTCGCAGGCGGCGATGCTGGCCTTCGAAACCTCGCGTGAAACCAATGAGCATGCCAGTCAGGGCACGGCCGTGGTTGCCCAGGCGGTCAGCCGGGTACAGGACATTGCCGAGGAACTTCGGGAGGCCGCCGGCAACATCAATGCGCTGAGTCAGCTGTCCGAGGAAATTGGCAGCATTGTTGGCGCCATTCGCGCCATTGCCGAGCAAACCAACCTGTTGGCGCTCAATGCTGCCATCGAAGCGGCACGCGCCGGTGAACAGGGCCGCGGTTTTGCAGTGGTGGCCGACGAAGTACGCAACCTGGCGACACGCACCAGTACCTCCACCCTTGAAATCGGCGAGGTGGTGGCGCGCAGTCAGGCGCTTGCCCAGCAAGCAGTCAAAAGCATGCACGACAGCACCCTCAAGGCCGAACAAGGCCTGGCACTCGCAGAGGAAGCAGGCGCTGCCATGCAGGCGATTCACGTGGGTGCCAAACAGGTGGTCGAGGCCATTGGCCGCTTCTCGGATATCCTCGAGAGCGATCAGGGGGCGAAGGGTACCCAGCCCTGAATCAGCCAACCTGACTGAAATGTAATCACCTGCCCGATTGCGCTGTGGCATCGTAATGTCCATGGCGCCTGGCATCCGCAAAAATGCCTCCCGCCCTGAGATAACACGTTCTCTCCAATCGAGAGATTCTGACTGACGGGACACCACAGGCATGTCTTCCAAGACCTCCAGACGCACCTTTGTCAAAGCCCTGGCCGCAGGCGGATTGCTGGCAGGCTGCGGCCTGTGGCGCACGCCAGTATGGGCGATTGCCAGCCCTGGCCAGCCGAATGTACTGACCGGCAACGACTTCGATCTGTCCATTGGTGAAATGGGCGTTAACTTCACCGGTACGCCACGTACCGCCATGACAATCAATGGCAGCCTGCCAGGGCCGCTACTGCGCTGGCGTGAAGGTGATACGGTCACCCTGCGAGTCAGGAACCGTCTGAAAGAAAATACCTCGATTCATTGGCACGGAATCATCCTGCCGGTGAACATGGACGGCGTACCCGGCCTGAGCTTCCACGGTATCGAGCCGGGTGGTGTGTATGTGTACCAATTCAAGGTCAAACAGAACGGCACCTACTGGTACCACAGCCATTCCGGCTTTCAGGAACAGGTTGGTGTCTATGGGCCGCTGGTCATAGACGCGAAGGAACCCGAGCCATTCAGCTACGACCGCGACTATGTGGTGATGTTGTCGGACTGGACCGACGAAAACCCGACGCATGTCATGAAAAAGCTGAAGAAGCAGTCCGACTACTACAACTACCACAAGCGTACCGTCGGTGACTTCATTGATGATGTCGGCAAGAACGGCTGGGCCGCCACTGTAGCCGATCGAAAGATGTGGGCACAGATGAAGATGAACCCCACCGATCTTGCCGACATCAGTGCAGCCACCTATACCTACCTGCTCAATGGGCACGCTCCCGACGCTAACTGGACCGGCCTGTTCAAACCGGGTGAGCGGCTACGGCTGCGGATTATCAACGGCTCGGCCATGAGCTACTTCGACCTGCGCATTCCCGGCCTGAAAATGACCGTCGTCGCAGCAGACGGCCAATACGTCACGCCGGTAAGTGTCGATGAGTTACGTATTGCCGTGGCCGAAACCTATGACGTGCTCGTCGAACCGACCCTGGAGGCCTATACCCTCTTTGCCCAATCAATGGACCGCACCGGCTTTGCCAGGGGCACACTCGCCGTACGCGAAGGGCTGAGCGCTCCTGTGCCAACGCTCGACCCACGGCCGCAGATCAGCATGAGCGACATGGGCATGGGCGGTATGGACCATGGCGATATGACCAACATGGACCAAGGGGCTATGCAGAGCATGGATGGAATGCAGAGCATGGACGGCCTGCAAACCATGGATGGCATGCAGAGCATGGACCATGGCCAGCCAGGCACAACGCCTGAGCACAGCATGCATGACATGAGCGCGATGAGTGGCATGGAGCACCACCCAGCTTCTGAAACCGATAATCCACTGGTAGACATGCAAACCATGGCCCCGGCCCCCAAGCTCAGTGATCCCGGCATGGGCCTGAGAAACAATGGCCGACGCGTACTGACCTACGCTGACCTGAAGAGCACCTTCCAGGACCCCGATGGCCGCGAACCGAGCCGCACGATCACCTTGCACCTGACCGGCCACATGGAGAAGTTCTCGTGGTCGTTCGACGGCATCAAGTTCGCCGATGCCGGGCCGATTCGGCTCAAGTACGGGGAGCGAATCCGTATTGTCCTGGTCAACGACACCATGATGACGCACCCGATACACCTGCACGGCATGTGGAGCGATCTGGAAGATGAAAACGGCAATTTCATGGTTCGCAAACATACGATAGACATGCCACCCGGCACCAAGCGCAGTTACCGCGTCACCGCCGATGCACTGGGTCGATGGGCCTATCACTGCCATCTCATGTACCACATGGAAATGGGCATGTTCCGCGAAGTACGGGTAGATGAGTAGGAGAACGGCATGAACATCGAAAAAACCGCGAAACCGTTGCGCGCAAGCCTCGTGGCTTTCAGCCTGGGGCTATTGCACCTCCCTGTGGCGGTGGCGCAGGAACAGTCGATGCAAGGCATGGATCCTTCCCAGATGCAGGGTATGGATTACAGCCCTATGCAGGGCATGGCCCCAAGTGCAACGCAGGAAAGTCGCACACCGATTCCGGTGCTCACCGACGCTGATCGCGCAGCCGTCTTCGAGAGCGCGGGCGGCCATCAAATGCATGATGACGCGATCAACTCAAAGGTGCTGATCGATAAGCTCGAATGGCAGGACGCGGACAATGGCGCCGTACTCAACTGGGATGTGAACGGCTGGATTGGCACCGACCTGAACCGTTTGTGGGTACGCTCCGAAGGTGAGCGCAGCAACGGTGTCACCGAAAAGGCAGAACTGCAGGCGCTTTGGGCGCATGCCATCGGCCCTTGGTGGGACGTCGTCAGCGGGATACGTCAGGACTTCAAACCAGGAGATCCCCAGACCTGGGCAGCACTGGGGGTGCAAGGCATGCCCCTGTATGACCTCGAAACGAGGGCAACCGCCTACGTGGGCGAGAACGGTCAAACGGCCGCTCGACTTGAAGGTGAGTACGACGTATTGCTCACCAACCGCCTGATCCTGCAGCCAACGGCTGAACTGAACCTCTACGGCAAAACGACCCGCAACGGGCTACAGGCTCCGGATTGGCCAATACCGAGGTAGGCCTGAGGCTGCGCTATGAAATCCGTCGAGAGTTTGCACCTTACATTGGCGTTACCTGGAATCGTACGTATGGCAAGACCGCCGATTACGCCCTTGACGACGGTGAAGACCGCAGCGAGGCACGCTTGGTGATGGGCGTGCGCATGTGGTTCTGAACAGCGGCCCCCCCTTGAAGCCCACCACACACTAACCCAACCACGGCCCAGGCCGTCAGGAGCCTTGCATGTCCCCTCTGAAAACACTCAGCGTCGCTGCCGCACTCAGCGCCGGTCTGTTCCTCAGCCTCAGCGCTCAAGCGCATCCCAAGCTGCTCTCCTCCAGCCCGGCAGAGGGCGCCACTGTCGCCTCACCGGCGAAAATCGAACTGCACTTTTCCGAGAACCTGGTGACGCAATTCTCAGGCGCGAAACTGATGATGACCGGCATGCAGGGTATGGCGCACGCCCCGATGGCCGTCAAAGCCGCGGTCAGTGGCAGCAGTGACCCGAAAGCCATGCTCATCACGCCGGCAGCGCCACTCAGTGCGGGCACCTACAAGGTCGAATGGCGAGCCGTATCTTCCGACACCCACCCTATTACCGGCGCTGTTACCTTCACGGTGAACTGAGAGCATGGATGACCTGCTCAACATCGCCTTGCGTCTGGTGCTCTGCATCGACCTGATGCTGCTCTTTGGGCTGGCAGCCTTTCGCCTGTACAGCCCTGCGACGCAGGTTGTGGCCGAAAGCTCGGCAGCGCGCTTCAGCGCACTGCTTGCCTCTGGCGCCGTGTTGGGTGTGCTGTTGTCGGCCCTCGGCATACTGCAACTGACGAAAACGATGAGTGGCGCCTCAGATTTCACTGAACTGCACCCGCACATGCTGCAGATGGTACTGATGGAAACCGATGTCGGGCACATGTGGTGGCTGCGCATCGGCGCGCTAACCCTCGCGACCCTCGTAGCCCTCGGCGTAGGGCGCGACTCACCCGTGGGTCAGTGGCTGGTGATGCTGTGTGGCGCAGTGGCCCTGGCAACCCTTGCCTGGAGCGGACACGGTGCCATGGACGATGGCTACAGGCGCTACCTGCATTTCACCAGCGATATTGCGCACCTGCTGGCCGCAGGTGGCTGGCTGGGAGCATTGTTCGCCTTTGCCTGGTTGCTAAAGGCCAATCACCCCACAGCAAACCAGCAACTGCGGGCACTGGCCCAGGCGCTCAGGGGTTTTGAAGTCACAGGGACATTGATCGTGGTTGTGCTGGTGCTCACCGGCGTCGTCAACTACCTGCTGATCGTCGGGATGACGTTGGAACCGCTGACAAACAGCACATACGGTGGGTTGCTGTCGCTCAAACTCATACTGTTTGCTGGCATGCTGGTGTTTGCCGCACTCAATCGCTTCCAGTTGAGCCCACTGCTGGAAACCTCGCTACAAACCGGCCATTACCAAAGCGCTATCAACGCCTTGCGGCGCAGCATGGTCCTGGAGCTATCGGTAGCGGTGATCGTTCTTGGCCTGGTGGCCTGGCTGGGTACCCTTAGCCCGGAGGTGGAACTGCCCAGCGGCTAGGCGGATCCGGGTTTGAGGTGGACGCCTCGATAGCATCCAGCGGATGGCCTACCCTACTCAGGTGCTCCCCGTGCAAGTGTGCTACCCATGCTAAAGGTCGAAAACCTGTACAAGTCCTTCACCACCGCCCAAGGCACACTGCCGGTTCTGCGGGGCGTAGACCTGCACCTGCCCAACGGGACGAGCATGGCGTTGATGGGCGAGTCCGGCAGCGGCAAGAGCACCCTGCTGCACCTGATCGCAGGCCTGGAACGGGCAGACAGCGGGCACATTCTGATCGATGGCACACCGCTTCAAGGGCGTCGGGAAGCGGAGCTGGCACGCTGGCGACGGCTCGGCATTGGCCTGGTATTCCAACAGTACAACTTGATCAGCAGCCTTGATGTGGCCGCGAACCTGACCTTTCAAGCGCGCCTGGCAGAGCGTCACGACCCCGCCTGGGCCACCTACCTGGCCGAACAACTGGGGCTGCGCCCCTTGCTTGAGCGTTACCCCGAACAACTTTCCGGTGGCCAACAGCAACGCCTGGCCATTGGCCGCGCGCTGGCAGCAAAGCCCTCGCTGATGCTGGCCGACGAACCGACGGGCAGCCTCGACGAAGCCAGCAGCGACACAGTACTCGAGCTGCTCCTGCGGCTGGTCGGTGAGGCCGGCAGCAGCCTGTTGATGGTCACCCACAGCCCACGCCTGGCTGCCCGACTGTCCCGGCAATGCTATCTGCACCTGGGCCGTGTCCAGCCCCAGGCGGTGTAATGAGCAGCCTGAGGATCAGCCTCCAGGCCCTGCTCAGCCACTGGCGGCGCCACCCGCTGCAGTGCTTCAGCATTTTCACCGGGCTCTGGCTGGCTACCGCACTGTGGGCCGGCGTACAGGCACTCAATACCCAGGCACGGGCCGACTACGCCCGGGCCAGCGCCGTACTCGGCGGCGTGGCGCAGGCATATTGGGCACCACGCCAAGGCCCGCACATCGGCCAAGCGGTCTATGTTGCGCTGCGCCGTGAGGGCTGGCCCGTTTCGCCGCTGCTCGAAGGCCGCCTGAACCTTGTGGGTGATGCCGCGCTTAACGTGCGGCTGATCGGCATCGAACCGCTCACCCTGCCCCAGGGATCAGCCATCGCCGGGCAAGCCAACGAAGGACTCGACCTTGGCGGCTTCATTGGCCCGCCCGGGCAAGCCTGGGTCGGCCCGGACACCTTGCAACGCCTTGGCCTGAAACCGGGCGCCCAGGTGCAGACCGAAGATGGTCAATACCTGCCGCCCCTGCACGTGCAGGGGCAATTGGCCCCTGGGGTGATCGTTGTCGATATTGGCTACGCGCAAACACTGCTGAAAGCGCCAGGGCAGGTTTCACGGCTGCTGATGCCAGCGGCCTTCGCCGATAGCGCACCGCGCCTGCCGGCCAACTTGGCTGGCACGTTGCAACTGCACACTTCAAGCGACGCACAGGACCTGCAGCGCCTGACCGAGAGTTTCCACCTGAACCTCAGCGCCCTTGGCCTGCTGGCGTTCCTGGTCGGCCTGTTTATCGTGCACGCCGCCATTGGCCTGGCCCTGGAGCAACGCCGCAGCCTGTTACGCACCTTGCGCGCCTGCGGCGTAAGCCTCGCCGCACTGGTCAGCGCACTGGCACTTGAGCTTGGTCTGTTTGCCCTGTTGGGCGGTCTGGCCGGCGTGCTCAGCGGCTACCTGCTGGCGGCCTTGCTGCTGGATGACGTCGCTGCCAGCCTGCGCGGCCTCTACGGTGTGCAGGTGGCCGGGCAACTGAGCCTGTCACCCACATGGTGGCTGACAGGCCTGACCATCAGCCTGCTCGGTGCACTCTTGGCCGGAGCAAACAGCCTGTTGCGCGCAGCTCGCCTGCCACTGCTGGCCCTGGCACAACCACACGCCTGGCAGGCGGCACAAAGCCTCTGGTTGCGCCGCCAGGTCCTGTTGGCGGTTGGCCTGGCGCTGCTGGCCTTGGCCTGCTGGCGGTTCGGTGACAGCCTGCGTATCGCCTTTGTGATGATCACCGCCTTGTTGCTGGCCGCCGCTCTGCTACTACCGGCCTTGCTCGACGCAGCGTTGCTGCTGCTCGCACGCTACTGTCAGCGGCCGCTGGCGCACTGGTTCATCGCCGACAGCCGCCAACAGCTACCGGCGCTGGCCCTTGCCCTGATGGCGCTGCTGTTGGCCTTGAGCGCTAGTGTGGGCGTGGGCAGCATGACCGAAGGCTTTCGCAAGACCTTCATGAGCTGGCTCGACCAGCGTCTTGCCGCCGAGCTTTACCTGAGCCCACGCGATACTGCACAAGCGCAGGCGATCAATGACTGGCTGACTGCCCAGCCGCAGGTCGAAGCCGTGCTGCCGCGATGGCGCGTAGAACTGCGCCTGCAGGGTTGGCCCGCCCAGCTCTTTGGCATCACCGATCACCCTTACTACCCGCAGCACTGGACGCTACTTGAACAACAGGATGACGCCTGGCGACAACTGGCCACCGGCCAGGGCGTGATGCTCAGCGAACAACTGGCCCGCCACCTTCACCTGAGCCTGGGTGATCGCCTGTCACTGCCTGCCCCGGCTGCAGCGCCCAGCCTCGGGGTTGTCGGGGTGTATGCCGACTATGGCAACCCGAAGGGGCACCTGCTGGTCAGTGCCGATTGGTTACAACGCTACTGGCCCGAGGCGGATTTCTACGCCCTGAGCGTGCGCCTGGCCGCACAGCAGGTAGCGCCACTGATGGCGCAGCTGCAACAACAGTTTGCCCTGGACAGCAACCAGCTGACCGATCAGGCGTCCCTCAAACGCTGGTCCCGCGAGGTTTTCGAACGCACTTTCGTCGCCACCGCTGCGCTGAACAGCCTGACCCTGGCGGTCGCCGGAGTGGCGCTGTTCATCAGCTTGCTGACCCTTGGCCAGAGCCGCCTCGGGCAGTTGGCCCCGCTGTGGGCGCTGGGTGTCGAGCGGCGCACGCTGGCCTGGTTGAGCCTGGGGCAAACCTTGATGCTGGCCGGCCTGACGGTGTTGCTGGCAATCCCCTTGGGGCTGTTACTGGCCTGGTGCCTGGTTGCTGTGGTCAATGTGCAGGCCTTTGGCTGGCGGCTGCCGTTGCAGGTGTTTCCATCACAACTGCTGCAGTTGGTTGTACTGGGCCTGCTGACCAGCCTGTTGGCGGCCATCGGGCCGTTGTGGCAACTGCTGCGTAGCCAACCGGCTGACCTGTTGAGGCAATTCGCCGATGAAGCGTAAGGTCCGGATCATCGCCTGTGCCCTGCTGCTGAGCGGGTGCGACAAGGCCCCGCCAGCGACTGAGGGCTTTGCCGGGCTTGGCCAGGCAACTGCGACCTACACACCGGTAGTGCGTGGACAAGCGCTGAGTTTTCCTGCTGACCACGGCGCCCATGCGGGCTACCGCATCGAGTGGTGGTACGTCACGGCCAATCTCACCGACGAGCAAGGACATGACTGGGGCGTGCAATGGACCCTGTTCCGCTCCGCCTTGCGCCCAGGTGCCGAGGTAGCCGGCTGGTCCAGCCCGACCGTGTGGCTGGGGCACGCCGCGCTGAGCAGCGCGTCCAGCCATCAGTTCAGCCAGACCCTTGCCCGTGGCGGCATCGGCCAGGCGGGTGTCGACGCGTACCCCTTCCGTGCCTGGATCGACGACTGGTCACTGGCCAGCACGGCAGGCCAAGGGCTTGACCAGTTGCAGATGCGCGCTACCGGCAACGGCTTCAGCTATCGCCTGCAACTGATCAGCCAAGGGCCGCTGGTGCTGCATGGCGACCGCGGCTACAGCGAGAAGTCTGGCCAGGGCCAAGCGTCGTACTACTACAGCCAACCGTTTTATCAGGTCAGTGGCGAGGTTGAGCGCCATGGCCAACGCTACCCGGTCACGGGACGCGCCTGGCTCGACCGGGAATGGAGCAGCCAGCCGCTGAGCAACACACAACAGGGGTGGGACTGGTTCTCCCTTCACCTGGAAAACGGCGCCAAGCTGATGCTGTTCCAGGTGCGCCAACGCGACGGCCAGCCCTATCGAGCAGGTACCTGGATCAGCCCCGACGGCCACGCCGAGCCGTTGCGAAGCGAGCAAATCCAGCTCGACCCGCAAGCCTGGACGCGCCAGGACAACGGCAAGCAGCTCCCCACTCGCTGGCGCTTGCAAGTCGCCACGCACAACCTGGACGTACAGGTCGCGGCCCTGCAACCACACGCCTGGATGGGTACTACCGTTGCCTACTGGGAAGGCCCGGTGCAACTGTTGGGCAGCAACCCCGGGCGTGGTTATCTGGAGATGACCGGCTACTGACGACGCTCAGTCAATCTCGAACAAACCGTTACGGATGGGCCCGACCTCCAGGCGCGCACGCACATCATCATCGATGCGCGGATCATCCGGCCGGTACAAGCGGACCTGACGGTAAGCATTGATACGGTTGATTTCCGGCCCCAGGTACTCCCACACCACTCGGGTGCAGGTCGGGGTGCGCCGGTCACCACTGGAGACACCGGTCTTCAGGCCATTGAGGCGGGTGATGCGGCTTTTGAAGCTGGGGATGAGGATGGTCTGGCTCATCTCGTTGACCGTCAACGACTCGTAGTCGACCAGAAACAGGCGGTCCTGCAGCTGGAACGCTGCCCCCAGGTAGCGGCAACGCACCCAGTCGTCGGCCTGTACGTCGATGCTGCTGGTACGTTCCTGACGCTCCTGGCGTTCGAACAGGAACGTACCTCGCTCTTCGCGCAAGTGCACCAGTGACAGCAGGATCGAGCCCGGCACCGACATGCAGTTGGAGTACTCGAAGTAGTAACCGCAGTAACGCGACAAGTTACCGCCGTGATCACGCAAAGGACGCAGCAACTCGACCAGCGGGTCCTCCTGACCGGCGCCAGGCAGTACGGTAACGCGCGCGCCGATGAGACGGGCGAACTGCTCTGGCGGCAAACCCAGCTCGTAATCCTCGACACCGAAAAAGTCGCCGATGCGCTTGAGGTTGTAAGGCGTCGGTTGGCTCTGGCCGCTGAGGTACTTGTTGAACTGTCCACGGTTGATCGACAGCTGGCGGCAAACCTCCGAGATAGAGCGGTAGTGGCTGCAAGCCAGTTTGAGGTTTACGCCCAGGTTTTCACTCATTGATGCACTTCCGATTGATGCTAGCGGCGCCAGCTTAGCATCAAGTCGCATCATTTCAGATCAACCCGCGAAATTGTAACCAGGCTTTTCTTGGCCAACCATGCGCGCCATGCCTGCACCGCACTGTTGCGGTCGTTTGTCTTTCACTTAAACAATAAGAATCGAGGTCTCTTCATGCTCGAAGCGCTCAACGATTTCCTTTCGGGGAAACTCCTCATCGTGCTGATCGTCGGACTGGGTAGCTACTTCACCTTGCGCTCTCGTTTCGTCCAGTTCCGTCATTTCGGCCACATGTTCAGTGTGTTCAAGGAATCGCTGCGCGGCCAGGCAGGCCAACTGAGTTCGTTCCAGGCCCTGATGCTGAGCCTTGCCGGCCGTGTCGGTGCCGGGAACATCGCCGGTGTCGGCATTGCCGTTACCCTCGGCGGCCCAGGCGCGGTGTTCTGGATGTGGGTTACTGCACTGGTCGGTATGTCCAGCAGCTTTTTTGAATGCACCCTGGCCCAGGTCTACAAACGCAGCGACGGAGACGGCCTGTACCGTGGCGGCCCGGCGTACTACATCCAGCATGGTCTGAAACTGCGCTGGATGGCGGTAGTGTTTGCCGTGTTGCTGCTGGTGACCTATGGCTTCACCTTCAACGGCCTGCAGTCCTATACCGTTACCCACTCGCTGCAAAACGCGTTTGGCTTTGAACCACAGCAGACCGGCTTTGCCCTGGCAGCCTTGCTCTGCGTGGTGTTCATCGGCGGCATCAAACGTATCGCCTCGGTGTCCGACCTGCTGGTACCGGTCAAGACCCTGGCCTACATCGGTGTCACCCTATACGTGATCATCACCCAGATCGAGCACGTGCCGGCCATGCTGGAAACCATCATCAAGAGCGCCTTTGGCCTCGACCCGGCATTCGGCGGTCTGCTGGGCAGCGCCATCGTCATGGGCGTGAAGCGCGGGGTTTTCGCCAACGAAGCGGGCCTGGGCAGTGCGCCTAACGTCGCCGCTGTTGCCGCGGTGCGCCACCCAGCCGCACAAGGCGTGGTACAAGCCTTCAGCGTGTTCCTCGACACCTTCGTGATCTGCACCTGCACCGCCCTGCTGATCCTGCTGTCGGGTTTCTACACACCAGGTTTTGAAGGTGACGGTATCGCCCTGACCCAGAACTCGCTGGCCGCGGTAGTCGGTGACTGGGGGCGTCTGTTCGTCAGCGTTGCGCTGTCGCTGTTCGTCTTCACCTGCATCCTCTACAACTACTACCTGGGCGAAACCAGCCTGCAGTTCCTCAGCCGCAACCGGCTGGTGCTGATCGCCTACCGTGGCCTGGTGGTACTGCTGATCCTGTGGGGTTCGGTGCAAGACCTCTCCACCGTCTTCGCCTTTGCCGACATCACCATGACCTGCCTGGCCTTCGTCAACCTGGCCGCCCTGGCCATGCTGTTCAAGGTCGGCCTGCGGGTCATGCGCGACTATGACGAGCAGCGCCGTGCTGGTATCGCACAACCGGTGTTCGACGCCGCACGCTTCGCCGACCTCGACCTGGACCCGCAAGCCTGGCCCGTGGGCCAACACGCCGAAAGCCCGGCGCACGCTGAACCCCAACTGGCACCGGCGCAACGCTGAGTGACCACCTGAAGGCCGCCCTATGCCGGGGCGGCCTTCCCTGCCACCGCTCCCGCGATCTTTCACACCGCACTTTCCATCTGCCTGGACGCTTCCCATGCGCGCAGTAAAGAACCTTCTTGTCCTCTATACCGGCGGCACCATCGGCATGCTGCAAACGCCACAAGGCCTGGCCCCGGCCAGCGGCTTCGAGGCACGCTTGCACGATTACCTGCTGGAGCACCCCGATACACCGGCACCTGCCTGGCGCCTGCTTGAACTGGAACCGTTGCTGGACAGCGCCAACATGCAGCAAGCGAACTGGCTGGCCATGCGTGACACCATCGTCAACGCCGTGGTCGAAGATGGCCACGACGGCGTCCTGCTGCTGCACGGTACCGACACCCTGGCCTACAGTGCAGCGGCGCTGTCATTCCTGTTGCTCGGCCTGAATGTTCCAGTGGTGCTGACCGGCTCGATGCTGCCGGCGGGCGCACCAAACAGCGATGCCTGGCAAAACCTCAGGGGTGCCCTCGGCATCATGGCCTCGGGTATCGAGGACGGCGTACACCTGTACTTTCACGGTGCCCAGCTGCACGGTGCCCGTGCCATCAAGCTGCGCAGCGAAGCCTTCGATGCGTTCGCCGAACTGCCTCGTCATCGTGAAGGCGCTCGCGCTGAAACACTGCCAGCACGCCTGTGCTATCGCCAGCCACGCACACCGGTCAAGCTGGCGGTGCTGCCACTGTTCCCCGGCTTTCAAGCTGAACAGCTGCGCAGCGTGCTGAACAGCGGCATCCAGGGCTTGCTGCTGGAATGCTACGGCAGCGGCACCGGGCCATCCGACGATGCCGCACTGCTGCAAGTGCTGAGTGAAGCGCGTCAGCGCGGCGTAGTGCTGGCGGCCATCAGCCAGTGCCCACAAGGCAGCGTGCTGTTCGACACCTACGCCGCCGGCAGCCGCCTGCGCGATGTCGGCCTGGTCTCCGGGGGCGGCATGACCCGGGAAGCGGCCTTGGGCAAGCTGTTCGCCCTGCTCGGCGCCGGGCTGAGTGTGGACGAGGCCGAACACTGGTTCGCCCTGGACCTGTGCGGCGAACGCGCGGCCTGACCGGCCACTGGGCACGGGCTGGCGCGCAGCTGAGCCCAGAGCCCACGTAATGGAGTACATTGGTGCTGATGTGACGGGCCAAATGGCCGCATCCTCACAACCGCGAAGCAAGCACCATGAGCACACTCGATCTGTTTGAAGGCCTGCACACACCGACGCAGGCCATGGAACCCCTGGCACAACAGGCCTGCGTGTTGCGCGGCTTTGCCCTGCCCTTTGTCGAGGCAGTGCTGCCGGCCCTGGCCCACATCTGCGAAGTCGCGCCGTTTCGGCACATGGTCACCCCAGGCGGTTTCAGCATGTCCGTGGCCCTGACCAACTGCGGGCATCTGGGCTGGACGAGCGACCGCAGCGGCTACCGCTACAGCCCGATCGACCCCGCCAGCGGGCAGCCCTGGCCGGAACTTCCAGGCGCGTTTCTGGCGCTGGCGACAGCGGCGGCAAACGCAGCAGGTTTCCCCGACTTTGTGCCCGATGCCTGCCTGGTCAACCAATATCAACCCGGTTCGCGGATGTCCCTTCACCAGGACAAAGATGAACGCGACTACACCTGGCCGATAATCTCGGTGTCTCTGGGCATCCCGGCCACTTTCCTCTTTGGCGGCCATCACCGGGCCGACAAGCCCCAACGCGTGCCACTGTTTCATGGCGATGTGGTGGTCTGGGGTGGTGAAGACCGGTTGCGTTACCATGGTGTAGCGCCAATCAAGGAGGCGCTGCATTCAGTGATGGGCGCGCAACGCATCAACTTCACCTTCCGTAAGGCGGGTTGACGAAACACCGTTTCATCGTGTCTCGATGAGTGACTCATGCTGTCGATGGAATTCAACCGCAAGAGTCGGAGTGCCTCACTGCGGATAGCAGCTTAACGTGCAGCCTGTAGGTCACTGACAGCGGGAACAGCATTATGAACACAGACAAGGACAGCACCACAGTGCCGGCCACTTCAGTGGAGCGAGACCCGCGCTGGCAAGCCGTACTGGCACGCGACACGACCGCCCATGGGCAGTTTGTCTATGCCGTACGCACCACCGGCGTGTACTGCCACCCGGGCAGCACTGCCCGATTGCCGCGAGCGGAAAACGTCGAGTTTTTCAACACGCCAGAGGCAGCAGAGGCGGCCGGCTATCGTCCCTCGAAACGTGCCGGGGCTTTGCCGTCCATAGTGCTGGCCCAGCATGCAGCGCGAGTGGCCGATGCCTGCCGGCTGATCGAGAGCAGCACTGAACTCCCCTCACTCGCTGACCTGGCGGCCTATGCCGGCTTGAGCCCGTTTCACTTTCATCGGGTGTTCAAGTCCGTGACCGGCCTGACCCCAAAGGGCTACGCCAATGCCCACCGCGCGCGCCGGGTACGCGAGCAACTGGCCCTCGGCGGCCGGGTCACCGATGCCTTGTATGAGGCGGGCTTCAACTCCAACAGCCGTTTCTATGCGGCTTCGGACCACCTGCTTGGCATGCGCCCGAGTGATTATCGCGCCGGAGGCCAGCACCTGGATATCCGCGTTGCCGTGGGTGAGTGCTCACTGGGCTCGATTCTGGTCGCGCAGAGCGCGCGGGGTATTTGCGCGATTCTCCTGGGAGACGACCCGCAACAGCTGCTGCACGACGTGCAAGACATGTTCCCCAATGCCAATTTCATCGGCGCAGACACCAACTTCGAGCAACTGATCGCCACCGTGGTTGGCTTCGTCGAAGCCCCGGCCCTGGGTCTGAACCTGCCTCTGGATGTGCGGGGCACGGCCTTCCAGGAACGGGTATGGCAGGCCTTGCGCGAAATCCCGGCGGGCAGCACCGCCAGCTACGCGCAGATCGCCGAGCGCATTGGCTCACCGAAGGCGGTGCGCGCCGTGGCTCAGGCCTGCGCCGCGAACACACTGGCCGTGGCCATCCCCTGCCATCGCGTGGTGCGCAGCGACGGCAACCTGTCGGGCTACCGCTGGGGCGTAGAGCGCAAACGCGCCTTGCTGGCGCGTGAAGTCAAGCCCTGATGACCGGTCTCAAGTAACCGCCGGTATTACTTCAGAAATTTCTGAAGTAATTATTTCCCTACGCCGATTCCCTCGACCTTACTCACTGTCGGAACATCCACCCCACTTATGTCCGCCAGTGCGGGCCCATTACACGCGTACACAACAACAAGACATGAGGTTCCCAGTGAGCAACGCCAACAAGGTCACCGCTCGACCGAAAATCGAGGTTCGCTCCATCGACTACGTGCCGCGCACCGAACGCCATGGCAAGGTCTGGCATCAGGCACCATTCTGGTTTACCGGCAACTTCGTCCTCACCACCATGGTCACCGGGTTCACCGGCCCCGCACTGGGCCTCGGCGCCTTGTACTCGATACTTGCGATCATTATCGGCGTCTGCTTCGGCACCTTCTTCATGGCCTTTCACGCCAACCAGGGCCCCCGCATGGGCCTGCCACAGATGATCCAGTCACGCGCCCAGTTCGGCCTCAAAGGCGCCATCGTGCCCTTCGCTGCCGTGGTGTTCGTGTACATCGGCTTCAATGTGTTCAACGTTATCCTCGCCACTGACGCCATCAACACCGTACTGCCCGGCCAGCGTGCCCCCTGGTACCTGGGCGTCATCGCCGTTGCCGTGGTGCTGGCGGTGGTGGGTCACGACCTGCTGCACACGGTTCAACGCTGGCTGACCTACGTGATGATCGTGGTGTTCGGCGCCTTGACCGTCAGCGCCGTGATGACCCTGCAGGCCGATGCGGCCCTGGACAACGCACACTTCTCCTGGGGTGCCTTCCTGGTACAACTCTCTGCAGCAGCGGGCTACCAGATCAGCTACTCGGTGTACGTCTCTGACTACTCGCGCTACCTGCCTCATGATACGCCTGCCCGCAAGGTGGTGTTCTGGACCTACCTCGGCGCGGCCGGATCGGCCCTGTGGCTGATGTCGCTCGGCGCCTTCCTGGCCTCGGCCCTGCCATCGCCGGATGCCATCGGCAGCGTGCGTGAAGTGGGCAACCAGTTCATCCCGGGGCTGGGCACCTTTACCGTACTGATCTCGATACCGGCGCTGGTCGGCATCATGGCCGTCAACTGCTACGGGGCGATGCTTACCAGCATCAGTGCCATCGACAGCTTCCGCAAAGTCACCCCGTCACTGAAAATCCGCGTCTCTGGCATTGCCATCATCGCTGCCATCGTCTTCATCGTCGCGCTGGCGATTCCCGAGAGTTACCTGGGCAGCTTCAACACCTTCATCCTGTTGATGCTGTACTTCCTGGTGCCATGGACGGCGGTGAACCTCGTCGACTTCTACGGTGTGCGCAAGGGTCACTATGTGATCAGCGAGATCTTCAATCCCAATGGCATTTACGGCGCCTGGGGCAAGGCCGGCCTGAGCGCCTACGGCATCGGCCTGCTGGCGATGGTGCCGTTCATGTCGCTGAGCTTCTACACCGGCCCCGCAGCCGCCGCCCTCGGCGGTGCCGACATTGCCTTCGCCGTTGGCCTGCTGGTAACCGGTGTGATCTATGCACGCCTCTGTCGAACCCTGGACCTGAACGCCGAACAACGCCTGCTGGCCGCCAACGACCGCCAGCTTGAGGAAGCCACACGATGAAATCAACGCCCACACACCTCACCGTCGCATGCTGCCAGTTGGCCCCCAGGGTCGGCGACCTTGAGCACAATCGGCAACAGGCACTGGCCGCCATACGTGCGGCAGCCAGCCAGGGCGCGCAGGTGGTGGTTCTGCCAGAGTTGGTACAGAGCGGCTACGTCTTCATCGACAAGGCCGAAGCCCTGAGCCTGGCTGAAACCGCCCACGGTGAAACCCTGCGCCAATGGGCGGTGCTGGCCACGGAGCTGGATGTCGTCATCGTCGGCGGCTTCTGCGAACGCACCGAACGCGACGAGCTGTACAACAGCGCGGCATTGATCGATGCCAACGGCGTGCAGGCCGTGTACCGCAAAGCGCACTTGTGGAACGATGAGAAACGTTTCTTTACCCCCGGCAACTGCCCGCCGCCGGTGGTTGAGACGCGCTTTGGCCGCATTGCCATGATGATCTGCTACGACCTGGAGTTTCCTGAATGGGTGCGCCTGCCGGCACTGGCCGGCGCCGAACTGCTGTGCGCCCCCGTGAACTGGCCGGACGGCCCTCGCCCTGCCGGAGAGCGTCCTGCTGAAGTGGTGCGGGTGCAGGCCAACGCCTCGGTCAACCGCCTGTATATCGCTGCCTGCGACCGTCGCGGCACTGAACGCGGTGTGGACTGGGTCGGCGGCTCGGTGATTGTCGATGCCAACGGCTACCCCTTGGCCGGGCCACTTCACGGCGCCGCTGCCGACCCTGCAATCATCCTCGCCCACCTGGACCTCAGCGAGGCTCGCGACAAGCGCATCAGCGCCAACAATCACGTACATCAGGACCGCCAGCCGGCACTCTACGATTGAGTGCATTGCGCGGCTGACACCGCCCCTGCCAAACCGGCGTCGGCCTTGCCGGCGCTGCCTCACCCACACACCTCGCCCCATGCCCGACAAAACCACTAGAATGGCCACCTTGCTGATCAGGTGCATTCATGGATATCGAGCTGGCCCGAACCTTTCTTGAGATCGTCCGTTGCGGCAGCCTGGCCTCGGCGGCCGAGCGCTTGCACGTCACACAGACCGCCATCACCGCCCGAGTGCAGAAACTCGAACAACAACTGGCCTGCCAACTGTTCGTGCGCAGCCGCAGCGGCGCGAGCCTTACCGCCGACGGCGAAGCCTTCGTGGTGTACGCCAACCAACTGGTGCAAACCTGGGAAGCCGCGCGCCGCGACCTGCCGCTGCCCGATGGCTGCCATCAGGTGCTGCACATCGGCGGCGAAGTCAGCCTGTGCAACCCACTGATGCTCAATTGGGTCAGTGCCCTGCAGCGGGAACTGCCAAACCATGCCGTGCGCTGTGAAGTCGGCGAGCGCAACAGCTTGCTGCAAGAGCTGGAGCTAGGGGTACTCGACGCGGTGCTGGTCTATCAGCCAAGCTACGGCCCGGGCCTGCAGGTCGAGCAACTGATGGAAGAGAAGCTGATCCGCATTCGCAAGGCCTGCACGCCCGAACCCTACGTCTACATTGATTGGGGCGATGTCTTCCGCCGCCTGCACGATGCAGCCTTGCCCGAATGCGCCCGCCCGGCACTGAGCTTCAACCTCGGCCCGATGGCCCTGCAGTACATACTCGAACACGGCGGAAGCGGCTATTTTCGCACACGCGTGGTACAAGCCTACCTGGACAGCGGCGTGTTCGAGCGCGTGCCGCAAGCGCCCGAATTCACCTACCCCACCTACCTGGTGTATGCCCGCGAACGCGACTCGCAGGTGCTGCAACAGGCGTTCAGCGTATTACGCGAAGTCGTCGCCCGCGACAATGACTGGTCACAACGCTGGGACCCGCAGATCTGAGCGCACCGTTGCCACTTTGCTGAGCAACTGACGCTTGAGCGCGGCAATCAGGTCGGTCTGGGTGATCACCCCTACCACCTGCTCACCGTCCAGCACCGGCAGGCAATGCAACCCTTGCTCACAGAGCAACGGCAGCAGCGTGACCGCCTGCTGCTGACTGCCGACACTGACCACACGCCGGCTCATGATCGTCTCGAGCCGCACCGGCTGACGCCGACCAAACAGCGCACGCCAACTGAACCGTTGCTGGGCCATGGCCGGGCCAATCAAATCACTCAGGCTGACAATCCCGACCAGGCGCTTCGTCTCATCGAGCACCGGCAAAGCCTTCACATGATGACCTGACAACTGCTGCCAGGCCTGCTCCAGCGTGGTGCCGGGCGTGGCGAACTGTACGTCCCGTGACATCACCCTGGCTGCGGTAATCCCGCCAAGGCTACGCTTCAACGCCTGCTGCTCGGTGGCCATGATGATTCGTTCCAGTTCATCACGGGTGACATCGACAAACTCGCCCAACGCTTCCAGCGCCTGATCCAGATCTTCGCCACTGACCCCTACCCGTTCACTCGGCAATGGGTCGAGGGTATGGTGCAAGTCCTTGCGCGGCGCAGCCGTCTTTGGGTAGCGCACCCCGGTTGCCCGGTTGTACAGCACCGCCACCAGCAACAGGCACAAGGCGTTGAGCAACACGGGCTCCAGGACCTGAACACCGAGTACAGCGAGCGAGGGGTCCGCCAATGCCAGGCTCACCGCCAGTGCCCCGCCCGGCGGATGCAGACAACGCAGCAGGCACATCAGCAGAATGGCCAACATCAGCGCCGAACTGGCGGCCAGCAGCCCGGGGCCGATCCAGTGGTGCAGCCCCAGCGCCACCAATGCAGCGATGACATAGCTACCGATCAGCGGCCACGGTTGTGACAACGCCCCGGAGTGCACCCCGAACAGCAACACGGCCGACGCCGCCAAAGGCCCCAGCAGATGCAGGGCCACCGCGCTGCCGAACAGCGCGCTGCACACCGTGCCCGCGAGCAAAACACCGAGCAACGCGCCAAGACCGGCGCGAAACCATTCTTTGGGGGGGATATTCAGCGTTGCCGGGGCAAGGCGCTGCAGCCAGTGACGCAGACCACGGGTAGACATGGGAGGAGCAAATACCTTTTGAAAAAACACGCACCGTCAATACCGAGCGATACACCTTGCGCAAGCAGCCATGCGGGGCAAAACTCGATTGCGCAGGGATTCTGAAGGAGATGAGTACGCTGGCGGTAATGCAAAAAAATGAGGGGAAACTGCATTATTTTTGAGGGGTGCGACGAGGGAGTGCCTCCCCCCCTTGAACCCTGGACGGGAATGGCAATGTGCTGATGGTTATCAGAACGTCACACTGACGTGCGTCACAGGCCGTATTGCAACCAATAACTGCCAGAACGTGCCGCTTCAATAGAAGTCGACCGTAGCAGCAAACCGTTACACTAACGCACCCGCTCCTGGTGTGTTGATAGACAGGACGCCCAAGCGCTTACCCGGCCCAGCGTGCAAGCCCGGCCCCTGCCGTGCAATGAGAACCGACATGAGACACCCTGTTCAGACAACTGACATCCCAGTATCCAATTCCCCGTGTGACGGAGCACCCGCAGCATGATCGAGGTAACCGAGGTTTCCATTGCCGACCTGCGTGCGGCGCTCGAATCCGGGCAGACAACAGCGGTCGCGCTCGTCCAGGCGTACCTCGCCAGGATCGACGCCTATGACGCCCCTGGCACAGCCACCGCGCTCAATGCAGTGGTGGTTCGCAACCCCGACGCACTCAAGGACGCGCAGGCTTCCGATGCCCGTCGGGCCAGGGGCGAAACCTTGGGGCCACTCGATGGCATCCCCTACACCGCCAAAGACAGCTATCTGGTCAAGGGTCTCACCGCCGCCTCTGGCAGCCCGGCATTTGCCGACCTGATTGCCTATCGCGACGCGTTCACCATTGAACGGCTGCGCGCCGCCGGTGCGATCTGCCTGGGCAAGACCAACATGCCGCCCATGGCCAACGGTGGCATGCAGCGTGGGGTCTACGGCCGAGCAGAGAGCCCGTACAACGCCGACTACCTCACCGCCCCCTTCGCATCGGGCTCATCGAACGGCGCCGGTACTGCCACCGCGGCCAGCTTCGCAGCCTTCGGCCTGGCCGAAGAGACCTGGTCGAGCGGGCGCGGCCCGGCCTCGAACAACGGCCTGTGCGCCTATACGCCTTCGCGTGGGGTGATTTCGGTGCGCGGCAACTGGCCACTGACGCCGACGATGGACGTTGTCGTGCCGTACGCCAGAACCATGGCCGACCTGCTCGAAGTGCTCGATGTGGTGGTCGCAGAAGATCCCGACACCCGCGGCGATCTGTGGCGGATGCAGCCCTGGGTGCCGATTCCGAGTGTCGCCTCGGTTCGTCCTGCCTCCTACCTGTCGCTTGCCGCGAAGCATGAGGCACTGGCTGGCAAGCGGCTCGGCGTTCCCCGCATGTACATCAATGCAGACCCCGAAGCGGGCACTTCTGAGGCCCCCGGCATCGGTGGCCCGACCGGGCAGCGCATCAATACCCGCCCGTCAGTGATTGCGCTCTGGGAAGACGCACGCAAGGCACTCGAAGCCGCCGGGGCTGAAGTGATCGAAGTCGATTTCCCGCTGGTCTCCAATTGCGAGGGTGATCGCCCAGGGGCGCCGACCGTGTTTACACGAGGCCTGGTGTCCAAAGAGTTCCTGCATCACGAACTGTGGGATCTGACCGCCTGGGCGTTCGATGACTTCCTGCAGGCCAACGGTGATCCGAAATTGAACCGTCTGGTCGATGTGAACGGCCCACTGATCTTCCCCCACGACCCGGGTACCCTGCCCAACCGCGAGGGCGACCTTGCCGCTGGCATGGACGAATACGTGCGAATGGCCGAGCGCGGGATTACGCCGTGGGACAAGATCCCGACCGTGCCAGACGGGCTGCGTGGGCTTGAAAAGACCCGCAAGATCGACCTCGAAGACTGGATGGAACGGCTTGGCCTGGATGCGGTGATCTTCCCGACAGTAGCCGACGTTGGGCCGGCAAATGCCGATGTCGACCCTGAAGCTGCAGACATTGCCTGGAGCAACGGCGTATGGGTCGCCAACGGCAACCTCGCCATCCGCCACCTCGGGGTTCCAACCGTCACCGTACCAATGGGCGTGATGAAGGACATCGGTATGCCCGTGGGGCTGACCTTCGCTGGGCGTGCCTATGACGATTCAAACTTGTTGCACCTTGCTTGCGCGTTTGAATCGACCGGGAACAAACGAATGATCCCACCACGCACACCACCACTGTCGGCTGGCCAGTAACCGAAATGCCGGGATTGGGGCAGTAAAGGCCCCGATCCCGGCCATCAAACGCACGGCACAGGAACAAGACAGTGGGCCAATCGGTGCTATGCCAGAGACGTTACATGGAGGTAAATATTGCTGATTCAGGAAACACTAGATCGCACTTCCCGACAAGACGAACACCCTGAACTCGAGCAGAATCTGCGCGCTGAGCCATACGTGGATGCTGATAGAAAATGGCAGGGGCGGCTGGATTCGAACCAACGCATGGCAGGATCAAAACCTGCTGCCTTACCGCTTGGCGACGCCCCTGTATCTGTTGCTACGAGTGCCATGACTCGATTGATGATTCTGCAGCTTGCGAACCAGCGCCGCTGCAGGAATGTGCGAAATTTATCAACTTTCGCGCTGTATGGGAAGCCTCAAAAACAAAAAAATCGGTTTTAAAACAGCAATTTACTGTCTCACCGCCAAGAGCCCCCAATCAGGCTACCGTCATTCCTCGTTTGCTTGCGGCAATGTCGCCTAGAGGCATCGCCCAGGACGGGCTCCTTGCGAACCCGCGAAATGCGTGCAGAAACTAAATTCCAGCACGGTAGAAATCAAACTGAAAACACCTCGATTTCATGAAGATTTCATTACCTGGCCGAAGGTTAGCAGTGCTTTCAGTACCCTACGCGTACTCAGTGCACCACGCGCGGTAGCAGGAAGCTCAACAGTTCGGGGTCATCATCCGGCTCGATAGCCTGAACCGCGCGCGGCAGGTGCTCCATGACTGAACCCCAGAATGCCGCTGCGGCTTCATCCTGATAGTAGTAACGCACCAGCCAGGCATGCTCCGCACTCATCAGCATCTGGGCCGCTACAGCACGCCCGATGCCTTTACGGCGGTACTTTTTCAGAATGAACAAGTCCGCCAGTTCCAGGGCATCGATACCGGGTAAGTCACTGCGCTCGATCAGCAGAAAACCGGCAATGAAACCGTCGACCAGCAACAGGTTGGCGCTCCACTGCGGCTCTTGCCAGTAGCGCTGCAGGTGCTCATCGTGGATATAGAAGCGACCGTCCAGTTCAACGTCTTCCTGCTCCCAGTCCGAGGACTCGTAGGCATAGAACTGGTAAAGGTTACGCACCAGTTCGATTTGATCAGGGCTGGCCTGCACCAGTTCAAGGGTGATGTCAGTCGTCGAAGGCATGGGAAGCTCAAAGAGAAAATACTAATGGCGGCCGCAGGCAGCGGCCGTTTTGCGCGCGCTATTGTTTATAAAAAAAGGCGAGAATGCTACCGGTGATCCGTGCAGTTGCTAAGGATCATGCGGTTGGTGTTGCAACGCCATCACCGTCAAGGTCCTGCTGGCACACCTGACTGATCGTCGTAGTGGGCTCGCAAACGCTGCGCTGAGTCATTGGCCGGTTTTGTCGATTGCTTTAGTCTAGCGCCGGGCCACCCTGCAAGACGCGTTGGTGGCGGTGAGAACTGAGGACGCTATGACTGACCGCGAACAGCTTCATCGAGAGGGTTATGTGCTGCTCCGCCGTGCAATCCCGACCGAGTGGTTGGATGACCTTCGTGCCGTTTTCGATGCGGGCGTGATTCCGTCGGACCAATGGCCAGTGCCACGTGGCATGGACTGGCGTCACTCGCTGCTGGACACCGACCCGAAGGTTCAGGCGGTGTGTCGTCTGCCGCAGGTACTGACGGTGGTTGGCGAGCTGATTGGAGAACGGTTCTTCCTCGCACAGGTCGAGGGTCGCGAACCCCTTGCAGGTGGCGGCCATCAGCAACTGCACCGCGACTTGTCGGCGCAACGACTAGGCGACATCGTCGGCGCTTTAGCTTATTTCGACGATTATGGCCCTGAGAACGGCGCAACCCGTATCGTCCCCGGCAGCCATCGCCCCGAGCACGGAGCGCCGCCGTTCGACTTCAACGACGAATCCAGATCTGTGCAGCTTTCAGGCGCTGCAGGTGACATTCTGGTGTTTGATGTCGATCTGGTGCATGCCGCCAGCCTGAACGCAATCGGCGCACGCCGTCGCACCCTGCTGATCAGCTATTTTTCTGAGCGTCTGTACGCGTCGCACCTGGAAACAGTGGGCCTGCGAAATGTACGGATGGACACGAGCGATCGATTCGATCCTTCGGATTTAGCCTTCGTTGGGTATGACGATGGTGGTCATTCTGTACGCTCAACCGACCCAAGCGTGGTTCAGGCCGGTTGATTGAATCGTTAGTGCACAATCGCGTGCCGAGGCAAGGCCACGGAAATCAGTGCGGCCAACAGGACGAATGCGGTGGAAACCCACAAGCACGCCTCCAGCCCGTAACGCTGATAAATCCAGCCCGACAACACAGTGCCCAGTAATCGTCCCATTGCATTGGACATATAGTAGAAGCCTACGTCCAAGGACACCCCGTCTTCCTTGGCGTAGGAAACGATCAGGTAACTGTGCAGCGACGAGTTCACGGCAAACAGTGCGCCAAACACCAGGAGGCCGCCCAGCAGCACAAGTTGCGGAGAGCCGCCCGCCGAGAGTCCCAGGGCAATGGCCGCAGGCAGGCCTGCCAACAGCCCCGCCCAAACGAAGGCAGCCCGCCCATCAGGAACGTGGCCGCGTTTCTTTCCTGTGATGTTTGGAGCCAGCGATTGGATAATGCCGTAGCCGATCACCCAGGCAGCCAGGAATCCGCCCACCTGCCAGAAATCCCAGCCAAACACGCTACTCAGGTAGACCGGCAAGGCCACCACGAACCACACATCGCGGGCACCAAAGAGGAACATTCGCGCTGCCGAGAGGATATTGATTGCCCGGCTCTTGGACAGGATGTCGCGGAACTTTGGCTTTCCTTTGGCCCTGCCAAGATCTTTCTTCAGCAAGAACAGGCTAGCTAGCCAGATCAACGCCAAGACCGCCGCCATGACCAGTACTGCGCTTTTGAAGTCCATCAGCGCGAGCAATGCGCCGCCTAGGAAGAAGCCAACGCCCTTCAATGCGTTCTTCGAGCCGGTAAGGATCGCTACCCACTGGTAGAGCGTGCCTTGTTGACTGTCGGGCACCAGGAGTTTTATTGAACTCTTGGCGCTCATCTTGTTGAGGTCTTTGGCAATCCCCGACATTGCCTGGGCACCCATCACCCAAGGGATGGTCAGCCAAGCCGCAGGTACGGCAAGCATCAACAACGCCGCAACCTGGAGCCCCAGACCAATGTTCATGGTGCGATTCAGACCCACCCGGGCGCCAAGGTAGCCACCCAACAGATTGGTAATGACCCCGAAGATCTCGTAGAACAGGAACAGGAACGCAATCTGCAACGGGCTGTAGCCCAACGCATGGAAGTGCAACACCACCAACATGCGCAGTGCACCGTCGGTGAGCGTAAAGGCCCAGTAATTACCGGTGACCAGCAGGTACTGGCGCACCTGCGGGGAGAGGGCTGACAGCGCGTGCATGATCACTCTCTTCTCAGCCTACCAAACCGACCAGCCTGGCCAGCTCGACAGCACGGTTGGCGTACCCCCACTCGTTGTCGTACCAGGCGTAAATCTTCACCTGGGTGTCATTGACCACCAAGGTCGAGAGCGCATCAATGATCGAGGAGCGCGGGTCGGTGCGGTAGTCGATGGACACCAGCGGGCGTTCTTCATAGCCCAGGATATTTTTCAGCGGGCCCTCTGCGGCCGCTTTAAGCAACGCGTTGACCTCATCCACGGAGGTAGCGCGCTCGACTTCGAACACGCAATCGGTAAGCGAGGCGTTGGCCAGCGGCACGCGCACGGCATGGCCGTTCAGCTTGCCGCGCAGCTCAGGGAAGATCTCGGCAATCGCGGTGGCAGAACCCGTGGTCGTCGGGATCAGGCTCATGCCCGAGGCACGGGCGCGACGCAAATCCTTGTGCGGCTGATCAAGGATGCTCTGGGTGTTGGTCAGGTCGTGAATAGTGGTGATCGAGCCGTGGCGAATCCCCAGATTTTCATGGATCACCTTGACCACCGGGGCCAGGCAGTTGGTGGTACAGGAGGCTGCGGTCACGATACGGTGCAATGACGGGTCGAACAGGTGTTGGTTAACCCCCATGACAACGTTCAGCGCGCCGCTTTCCTTGACCGGCGCGCACACAACCACACGCTTCACACCCTGATCCAGGTAGGCCTGAAGTACCGCAACGGTTTTCATCTTGCCGCTGGCTTCGATGACCAGATCGCAACCCGACCAGTCGGTGTCGGCAATCGCCTTGTTGGCGGTCACCTTGATCCGCTTGCCGTCAATCACAACCTGATCACCCTCGGCGCTCGCTTCGTGGCACCAGCGGCCATGCACCGAATCGAAGTTGATCAGGTGCGCATGCGTTGCTGCGTCGCCTGCCGGATCGTTGATCTGCACGAACTCAAACTCAGGCCAGCTCCAGGCTGCACGCAAGGCAAGACGACCGATGCGACCGAAACCGTTGATACCTACTTTTATACGCATGTGTTTGTTCTCTTGAAGCAACGGCCTGCAGGCAGTTACGACGTGACGATGTCGGACTTGTTGATGCCGTTGATAATGACGTACGGGCATTACGAAACAGTAACGAACCCTTCAAATGGCGCGTTGATTGACACGCCTGGAGAGTTCTTCTGCGGACTCCTTTCGCTCGGAATAACGGTCGACCAAATAGTCGGAGCGCTCACGCAACAGCAGGGTGAATTTCACCAGTTCTTCCATCACATCCACGACGCGGTCGTAGAACGTCGACGGCTTCATACGGCCCTCTTCGTCGAATTCCAGGTAGGCCTTGGGTACCGACGACTGGTTCGGAATGGTGAACATGCGCATCCAGCGTCCGAGTACGCGCAACTGATTGACCACGTTGAAAGACTGAGACCCTCCACTGACTTGCATCACGGCCAGGGTCTTGCCCTGGGTCGGACGCACGGCGCCCATGGCCAGCGGTACCCAGTCAATCTGCGCCTTGAACACGGCAGTCATCGCACCGTGACGCTCAGGTGAGCACCAAACCTGCCCCTCCGACCACTGCATCAGCTCGCGTAGTTCCTGCACCTTGGGATGGTTGTCCGGAGCATCGTCAGGCAAGGGCAGACCGGATGGATTGAAGATCCGCGTTTCGGCACCGAAGTGCTCCAGCAAGCGAGCGGCTTCCTCCGTCAGCAAGCGGCTAAACGAGCGCTCGCGGGTCGAGCCGTACAGAAGCAGGATGCGTGGTTTGTGCGTGGCCAACAGGGTACTGCCAAGCTTATCGGGAGTCGGCAGTTCGACCAGTTCAGCATTAAGGTTGGGGAGATGTTCTTCAGTCACGGATTGACTCCTGAGCAAGTGCGCCCTGCGGGCTATCTCATAAAAGCCGAGCACAGCTCGGGCAAGCGTTGACTCAACAGCAAGCAGAAAGGCGCTGTGGGCGGTCACCCATCACGTCAAGGCGCTTGGCGTCGGGGCTGAGCCAACGCTGGTTGGCGTCAAGGGTGCTCTTGAGCACAGCGATCACCCAGGCCGGGAGGTTGGGATGCAGGCGGTAATAAACCCATTGCCCCTGCCGACGATCCTCAAGCAAACCGCAATTGCGCAGCTGTGCCAGATGACGGGAAATCTTGGGCTGGCTTTCATCGAGCGCACAGGTGAGCTCACAAACGCACAGCTCTTGCTCACGAGCAATGAGCAACACCAGGCGAACGCGGGTCTCATCGGCCAGGCATTTGAATACGGTGGTTGGCGTCAGGGGGTCAGCCATAGGGGTCTCGACGTTTGGTTTTCACCAGCACAAACCTCTTGATATGTTCATGGCTGTCGTGAAGAGGATGGCGGTAAGCATCGGGCTTGGCGCTCATTACCAAGTTCAGGGGCTTATATGGTTAAACGAATATATGATTTTTCAAATATACAGTAAAGCGCCACCTTCGTTTCCTGGCTGGTTGGCGAGTCAAGAGGCCTGTGGTTTGCACGAAACGCAAAACGCATAGCAGTCATGGCCATCTGCAAATGCACTTTTTTCGCCTGATAATCGCAATGGCTTTGTGAGCCAGATCAGTTGGCGTCAAAACGGAGTCGCTATACTAAGCACCGCCCCGCATCGACTCCAGGCTCCCCTCCCATGGCTCATCCGCTTAGCAGTCAACTAGACATCGTCATCATCGGTGGGGGCCAATCAGCCTTGGCTGTAGCGTATTTCCTGCGCCGCACCCAACTTTCTTTCGTCATCCTCGACGCAGAGGAAGCGCCAGGAGGCGCCTGGCGTCATGGCTGGAACTCACTGCGCCTGTTCTCACCGTCCACCTGGAGTTCAATCCCCGGCTGGATGATGCCCCCCACGCAAGATGGCTACCCGACACGAAATCATGTGATCGGGTACCTCAACCAGTACGAGCAGCGGTACCAGTTTCCGGTCGAGCGCCCAGTGCAGGTCTCGCGTGTGGAGCGTACAGCGTCTGGCTTGCGAGTACACGCTGACGACAGGCATTGGGATGCCAAGGTTGTCATCAGCGCGACAGGTACCTGGAGCAACCCTTACATTCCTCACTACCCCGGTGCCGAACAGTTCGCTGGGCGGCAGTTGCACTCTGCGCACTATGTTGAAGCACATGCATTTGCGGGCAAGAAAGTGCTGGTGGTGGGCGGCGGTAATTCCGGGGCGCAGATTCTGGCAGAAGTTTCCAAGGTCGCCGAGACCACATGGGTAACCCCTGCTGAACCGGTGTTTCTGCCTGACAATGTTGATGGGCGGGTACTTTTCGAGCGTGCGACTGAGCGATTGAAAGCTCAACAGGAGGGGCGTGTCATTGACCAACCCGTCGGCGGGTTGGGCGACATCGTCATGGTGCCTCCCGTTGTCGAGGCTCGTGAGCGTAACGCTCTCAGATCTGTACGCCCTTTTGAACATTTCACTCGCAACGGCGTGAGGTGGGCCGATGGAACTGAATCTGCCGTGGATGTGGTGATCTGGTGTACCGGATTCAGGCCAGCCCTGCAGCATCTGAATGGACTTGGCGTAATCAATGCCGAAGGCCGCGTTGACGTCGAAGGCACTCACTCGACCCAAGAACCGAGGCTATGGCTGGTCGGCTATGGCGAGTGGACAGGTTCGGCTTCTGCCACGTTGATCGGCGTAACACGCAGCGCACGTAGCACCGTCAACGAAATTTCAGCCTTTCTTGGCCATTCGTCCGTGGTCTAGTGCGTCTGCACCCTGGGAGTCGTGTGCATGAACGAAGTAATTGTGCGCTGGCCTGAACGTAACCCCCGCCTCTTTTTGGCAGTGGCCGCGTCTGTCTGGTTCGGACTGTATGAGGCCCTGATTCCTGCGTCCGAAGCGTTGGTCGCAACGCTTCCGGTTGATCGCAATAGCCACCTTGGCGGCGCCTTACAGTTTTTCTTCTACGACACACCCAAAGTGCTGATGCTGCTGACCGGCATTGTGTTCTTGATGGGCATGATCAACTCCCACTTCACGCCTGAGCGCACCCGCGCAATGCTGGCGGGACGCAGCGAGGGGATGGCCAATGTCATGGCCGCGTCACTTGGTGTGTTTACTCCATTTTGCTCCTGCTCAGCCGTTCCTCTATTCATAGGTTTTGTTCAAGCGGGCGTGCCACTAGGGGTGACGTTCTCTTTCCTCATTTCCGCGCCTATGGTGAATGAGGTAGCGCTGACACTGTTGCTTGGCCTGTTCGGCTGGAAGATCGCACTGCTGTACCTGGGCTTGGGTTTGTTTATTGCGGTTGTCGCAGGTTGGGTCATTGGACGCCTGAAAATGGAGGCCTATCTGGAGGACTGGGTTCGTGAAATGCCCAAAATCCAGGCAACCGCCGGTGACACGAGTATGCCGCTGTATGAGCGGATAAATGCCGGGTTTAGCAGCGTACGTGAAATCGTTGGGAGAGTATGGCCTTACATCCTTGCCGGTATTGCCATTGGCGCAGGCATTCACGGGTATGTGCCTGAGGATTTCATGGCCAGCTTCATGGGCAAGGAAGCCTGGTGGTCGGTTCCGCTCGCGGTACTTATCGGCATCCCCATGTACACCAATGCTGCAGGCATCATCCCGATTGTGCAGGCACTGCTCGCAAAGGGCGCGGCGCTGGGCACTGTGCTGGCCTTCATGATGAGTGTCATCGCCCTCTCCCTTCCGGAGATGGTGATCTTGCGCAAGGTGCTGAAACCTTGCTTGATAGCCACCTTCACTGGGGTCGTCGGCGTCGGCATTCTCATCGTCGGTTACCTCTTCAACTTCGCGCTTTAATCCACGTATTGAGGTTTTTATGAAAGACATCAAGGTTCTGGGTAGCGGTTGTGCCAAATGCAAATCAACAGTAGCCATCATCGAACAGGTGGCGAGCGCGACAGACATCCCGGTGAAGCTGGAGAAGATCGAAGACATGCAACAGATCGTCAGCTACGGGGTTATGTCCACGCCCAGCGTCGTGATTGATGGAAAGGTTGTTCACTCAGGGGGCGTCCCCTCCCGTGACAAGGTCGAACAGTGGCTCAGCGCTTGAGGTAGGCAGCCACTGCGTTACCTGTGCGCATACGCGCACAGGTAGTTCCCGCATCAATACACCACCTACTTGGGCCCTAGTCGCCGAGGCCGTTATCGACTCACTCGGTAGCACATTCTGTAGAGCCGTTAATGCAATCTAAAAGTGCCAGTCCTCGGCATCGACAACACGACAGAATGCCCCCGCCAGTGTTGCATTGTGGTGCGCGACGATCATCTCGGCCGTCAATGCCGGGGTATCGCTGCAGGTGTGACCATCAGCAATCAACACCGTATCAAACCCACTATCTCGCGCCGCGCGGCAAGTACTGTCGACGCAATACTGGGTTTTCATCCCGGTAATGACCACGCCCTCTGAGCCGCACACCCGCAACCGGGCGGCCAAGTCCGTCATGGCGAAGGCACTGGGTCGGTATTTCTCAAAGATGATTTCGTCGCCGTGTAGCACCAGTTCCTGAACCAGTGCTGTCAACGGGCTGCCCGGCTCGATAGGCGAGCCAGCCGGGCCGACATGACGCGCCAGAAAAACCGGCGCACCCGCCTTCCGGGCTTTGCTCAACAGGCTGTTCAGTGTGCTCAGCAGCGCCTCGCCACGCCACGGCTTGTCAGGGCCGTGAAAAAGCCCAACCTGCATATCGAGAATCAAGAGTGCATGCATGCTGCGTTTCCTTACATTGAGCCAGCGACACAAGGGCAAAAAAAAGACCCTGTCCATCGCTGACGGGGCCTCTAGGGTTCGTACGCTTACTGGCTCACGACACCGCTCACGCCCCGCCTCTGGCGGTCGTGGTAGTGGTTGTCGAGGTAACACGTGATTGACTCATAACGTTGACCCTATCGACTCCCGACGTGGCTGGCAAGTGACCTTGAAGTTCTGTGGATGAAATCGACAGCGTGCAGCCTCGCTATTCATCATTTCGACAAAACATTACCTGCCCACCAATATGATCTATAACCAATAACACGGCGGCTTTGGGTCGGAATCTGGGCGACCTGCGGCCCCATGAAGGCCCAGCGCTACTTGCGCAACAACTGTACGGCCGAGGTGCTCAAACGGCACGTGGCAGACGTCGACGGTCACATCGCCGCCTAAGGCGCCTTACCCTATACGCCTGGCGTGCTCTGTGCAGTACCTGGGGAAGTAGAGTGCGGAGTATTGTTGAAACAGGACGGTGGACGCACTCGCGCTTACGGCTACGTGCTCAAGACTTGACGCTACACACGCTATCCACCCTCAAGGAGCCTTCCCGATGAGTCAATCGCAAACGCGCTTACCCGCCGACATGGTTCAACGCTTCCCCGTCCTGATCGTGATCAATGCCAAGGGGCACGACGACAGCATCATCGTGCGCAGCGCCCACGCCATTGCTGAAGCGCTGCATGAACATGAACTCGGGGTGGAGCTGGTGGGGTCGCTCGATGAGGCAGAGATCGCCATCAGTGCCAACTCAACTTACAGCTGCGCCATTATCGGCTGGGGGCTATGCGACGCGGCACCAGAACAGGCGCTGCGACTGATTCGCCTGATCCGGCGACGCACCGCACAGTTGCCGATCATGCTGGGCCTGAGCCAAGCGACCCAAGGCCAGATTCCGCTGGCGTTCTTCGAGCACATCGACGGGATTATCTGGCAACCTGAAGACAGCCCTCAATTCATCGCCGGACGCATCGAAACGGCTGCCCGTCGCTACCTCGACAGCATCCTGCCGCCGTTCTTCGGTGCCCTGGTCAATTTTGCCGGCACCCATGAGTACTCCTGGCATACCCCGGGCCATACCGGCGGCACGGCGTTCATGAAGACCGCCGTCGGACGTAGCTTTCTCGAATTCTATGGCGAGCAAATGCTGCGTTCAGACCTCAGCGTCTCGGTTGGCGAGCTAGGCTCGCTCAACGACCATTCCGGCCCGGTGGACGAAGCAGAAAAATACGCCGCGCGGGTGTTTGGTGCCGACTACACCTTCTTCTCGATGGGCGGCAGTTCAGCGAGCAACCAGATGGTCTTGCACGCTGCCGTGACCGACGGCGATGCAGTACTGGTCGACCGTAATTGCCATAAATCGCTGAACTATGCGCTGAACATGTCCGGTGCGGTACCGCTGTACTTGCGCCCACGCCGTAATGCACGCGGCCTGATCGGCCCTGTACCGCGCAGCGAACTGACACCGGCAGCCGTGGCCCAGAAACTCGCCGACAGCCCCTTGGCAACCCACAAGCAGGCACGCCCGGTATTGGCCGTGCTGACCAACTCGACCTACGACGGCCTGTGCTACAACGTGCAGGTCACCACCCGAGAGCTGAGCCAGAGTGTCGACCGCATCCACTACGATGAAGCCTGGTTCGCCTACGCGCGTTTCAACACACTCTATGAAGGACGCTATGGCATGCACCGTGGCGAGCGCCATGCCGATGATGCGACAGTCACCGTCACCCACTCGACCCACAAACTGCTGGCCGCGCTGTCACAGGCGTCGATGATCCACATCCGCTCAGGCAAGGTGCCGGTGAAGCCGGCACTGTTCAACGAAGCCTTCATGATGCACACCTCGACGTCGCCGCAATACAGCATTATCGCGTCGATCGATGTCTCGTCGAAGATGATGGACGATGCCGGCGAGTACCTCACCGACGAATCGATCAGCGAGGCCATTGCCTTCCGCCAGGCCATGGTGCGCCTGAGCAACGAACTGCGTGAGCGCGATCCCGGCGACTGGTGGTTTGGCGTCTGGCAACCGGATGAGGTCAACGGCGTGCCCTTTGCCGAGATCGACCCCGATGCGCTACACCGAGGCGATGCCTGGGTGCTCAAACCAACGGCCAGTTGGCACGGGTTCGGCGACCTGGGTGACGACTACTGCATGCTTGACCCGATCAAGGTCACGGTGCTTACGCCCGGTCAGACACTCGAAGGCGCAATGGAGCCCAGCGGTATCCCGGCCCCCTTGGTCTCGACCTTCCTCGCCAGTCGTGGAACCGTGGTGGAAAAGACGGAACCTTACTCGATACTGCTGCTGTTCAGCATCGGCGTGACCAAAGGCAAATGGGGCACGTTGGTCGCTGGCCTGATGGAGTTCAAGAGGCACTACGACAACAATTCGCCGCTGGAACAGGTACTGCCCGACCTGGTCGCCAGCCATGGTGATCGCTATCGCGACATGGGGCTGAAGGACCTTGCCGAGCAGATGCACCAGGACATGCTTGCCTCGAAAATGCTGCACAACATGGATGCTGCCTACACCCTGCTACCTGACCCGGTGGCCTCCCCGCGCGCCACCTACGCCAGGCTGGTTCGTGGCGAAATAGAGCAGATTGCCGTACGCGACATGCTTGATCGAACGGTCGCGGTGCAGATCGTTCCCTATCCACCGGGCATCCCGCTGATGATGCCGGGAGAGAAAGCCGGTGCCGACAAAAAGGCCATCGTCGATTACTTGCTGGCAATGGAGCTGTTCGATGGTCACTTTCCGGGTTTCGAGCATGACAACCATGGCATCGAAATCGTGCGTGATGGCCAGGGGCGGCCAACCTACAAGGTGTATGTGGTCAAACAATAGCGTTTAGCCCCCTCCCCTGCGGCCTGCAGTAAACCGCCGGAATCAGGGTCAGTGCTTTTGAGAGCGTAAGGAGTTTTCAGATGGCTGATTCAAGCAAGAAAATGAGCCTCGTGGGGCTGACCACTCTGGTAACGGTCAACATGATGGGCTCCGGCATCATCATGCTGCCCACAAGCATGGCCCAACTCGGCGCAGTATCACTGTTGTCATGGCTAGTGACCGCTGTTGGGTCCATGGCCATCGCCTACTGCTTTTCCCAATGTGGCATTTTCTGCGCACGATCAGGCGGATTGTCTGCCTATACCGAAGAGGCGCACGCAAAGTCTGGGTTCTTCCTCTGTTCGTATCTGTACTTCCTGTCGCTGGCCATCGCCAACGTCGCCGTCGCCATTTCCGCAGTGGGTTACATGACCTCATTCGTACCCTGGCTGGGCAGCGGCGCCATTCCGTTGTTCATCGGTACCGTGGGCCTGCTCTGGTTGACCACCCTGGCCAACTTTGGCGGGCCCAGCATCACCGGCAAGATCGGTGCAGTCACCGTCTGGGGCGTGATCATCCCGGTGGCAGGCCTGTGCATCATCGGCTGGTTCTGGTTCAAGCCTGACGTGCTGGCCGCGGCCTGGAACCCTAACAGCCTGCCGATCTCCGAGGCAGTGAGCAAAGCCATTCCCTTGACCCTGTGGGCATTTCTGGGCATGGAGTCGGCCGCGCAGGCCTCCGATGCGGTGGAAGACCCCAAACGTACAGTACCGCTGGCCTGCCTGTTCGGCACCCTGGGGGCTGCGGTGGTGTATGTGCTCTCGACTACCGTCATCCAGGGCATCATCCCCAACGCTGAACTGGCCAACGCGTCAGCGCCTTTCGCACTCGTCTATGCGCACATTTTCAACCCTACGGTCGGCAACATCATCATGGCGCTGGCAGTGATGGCGTGCGTGGGCTCGCTATTGGGGTGGCAGTTCACCCTGGCGCAAACGGCCAAGATGACCGCCGACCAGAGCATGTTCCCGAAACTGTTCAGCAAGGTCAGTGCACGGAATGCACCGATCATCGGCATGATCGTCTGCGGCGTACTGCAGACCCTCATGGCCCTGTCGACCATTTCGCCCAATGCCAGTGCCCAGTTCAGCAAACTGGTCAACCTGGCGGCAGTGACCAACCTGATTCCCTACGTGACAGCGCTCACCGGGCTGCTGGTCATGATGTACAAGGCCAAGGCTTCATCAGCAGTCAACACACGCAATACCGCTGTGCTGCTGGTTGCAGTGGCCTATTCGTTGTACGCCCTCTATGCCTGCGGGAGAGACGCCGTGTTCGGTGGCACTCTGGTGTTGGCCTTCGGTTACCTGCTCTACGGCTTCCTCGCCAAACGTTTTGTCAATGAGCCTCAAACCGCCCAGGCCAGGGCCGGCAATCCTTAGGCGTTGCTGTCAGGACTGCAAAGACATCTGAACACGGGGAACAGGATATGAACGTACAGTCAACCAAACCCGCAAGCCTGCTGATGACCTGCTTGCTTGCGCTGATGCCGGTCGTGGCCAGCGCGAACACCCTGGAGCGCGTTCGCGCCAACAACACCTTTAACCTGGGCTACCTGCCAGACTACGCACCGTTCAGCAGCATGGAGGGCGACAAGGTCGGCGGTTACGCCATCGACCTGTGCCTGAAAATCGCCGACAAGGTCAAGGCCGAACTGGGGCTGACCTCGCTGCAAGTGCACTACCAGCCCATCAACATCATCGAGGCCACCAGCGCCGTCAGCTCGGGCAAGATCGACATCCTCTGTACGCCAACACCGGCGACACTGGAACGGCGTAAAACCGTGAGCTACTCAATACCGGTCTACACCGCCGGGCTTTCCGTGGTCGTGCGTGACAACGCCAATGAGGCGTTACTCAATGTGCTCAATGGCAAGGTGGCCCACAGCGGGCCGACCTGGCGCGCCACCGTCAACCGTGGTCTCGCCAACCAGACCTTCGTCACCACCGGTGGCGGCGTCTCCGAGGCGTGGATACGCGAGAAAATGCGCTTGCTCGGCGTAGTTGCCACACTGATCACGGTCAAGGACAACGACGAAGGGATAAAACTGGTCGCCGATGGCAAGGCCGATGCGTTCTTCTCTGAACGGATGTCGCTCAAAACCCATGTCGCCGCCGATTACCCGGGCGCAAAGCTGATGATACTGGACCGTATCTTTGAATTCGCACCCGTCTCATTGATGGTGGAGCGCGGCGATGAAAACTTCCGCTTGCTGGTCGATACCACACTCAGCGAAATGTACCGTTCCGGCGAAATCGAACAGGCCTACGACAAGTACCTGGGAGGCGCCGGCGAGACGGCCAAAAAACTCTTCAAGGTGTATGCCCAACCCTAGAACCGGAGACTCACAGCAGCGGAGCGGCTCAACGTGCTAGTACCCAGGGAGTCTGACCATGAACCTACTCCCAGCGATGGCCACGGGCCTGTTGCTCATGCTGGGCTTGTGCCGCCCAACGCTGGTCAGCGCCGAGGACTGGCAACTGGCCGCAAACGAGGACGGCATCCAGGTCTACCTGAGCAACGTGCCGGGCTCTCCCTACCAGCGCTTTCGTGGCGTAGCGCTGATCAAGGCCAGCGTGGCCACCCTCAGCGACCTGCAGGAAAACCTGCGGGTCGCCTGCAAATGGCTATACGCCTGCGCAGACATGCGCCTGTTGAAAGTCGAAGGCGATGACACCTGGGTTTACCTCACCACCGCCCTGCCATGGCCGGCCAATACCCGCGACATCGTACTCAAGGTACACACTGAGCGTACCGACGACGGCGCAGTCATACGCCACCTCAGCGCCGTGCCTGGCATGGTGCCTGGCGTACCGGGCCAGACCCGGGTGCGCAAGCTGAGTGGCCTATGGAAAATGGTGCCCAAAAGCGACAGTGAAACGGAGGTGACTTACCAACTGCAAGCCGATCCTGCAGGGGATATTCCTTCATGGCTGGCCAATCAGTTCGTCATCGACGCCCCGATGATTACCCTGAGAACACTACGCGCTGTCGCCGAACGGCAAGGCCTCCACCCGGCCTCGACCGACAGCAGCGAACCTCGCAACTGAGCACAGTCGGCCTATAGCCAGTACTTCGGATAACTGGAACGGCTACGGGCGTTGTTCAAGCACCAGGCAACGGCAACGATCACGATTGAGCCGGCCAATACCGGCGTGAGCAGAAAACTGAAAGGCGCACCGGCTGCCAAAACCACCAATGGATTCCCGCCTGCCGGAGCATGCAATGTGCGCGTGTGTTGCATCGCTACCAGCGCCAGGCCCACGGCCAGCGCACCGGCCCACCACGAATTCCCCAACGTGTGAAGTACCAGCAACCCGACCAGTGTCGATACCAGGTGCCCACCGATGATGCTGCGCGGCTGGGCCAAGGGTGACTCCGGCAACCCGAAGGCGAGTACACAGCTTGCACCAAAGGACGCCATCAACCAGGGTGCTCCAGACACATGGCTAAGCCAGCCTGTGGCACCAATCGCGATAACCGCACCAATGAATGACAACAGGCTGAAATGCAGCGAAGGCGCGGGGGGCGCACTCGATTTGAGGATGGGGCCGATGGGCATCGTAGCAACTCCAGAAAGGCTTTAGACCGCGCAAAAGATACCGATCGGTATACATGCATGTCAACCGATCGGTGTACACTACGTCCAGTACCCCAGGAGGCCAGAACACATGAGCACATCCCAGACCATCACCGCGTCGGCCTTGCGCTTGTTTTACCGCCAGGGCTACCACGCCTCCGGCGTAGAGCAACTGAGCCAGGTGGCCGGGGTCACCAAGAAAACGCTGTATCGGCATTTCCCGAGCAAAGAACACCTGATCGACGCCGCGCTACAGCTTCGCCATACCGAATTCATGGCGCAGATGAAGGCAGCGCTAGAGGCAGCGCCTGGCCCGCTGCGACCACTGGCCTACATCGACTTCATTGCCGCTTGGGCGCAAGGGCCAGACTTTTTTGGCTGTGCCTTTATCAACGCCGCTGCTGAATACAGTGACCAGCGCGAAACACCTCACCAACTGGCAAAGCAACATAAGCAACAGGTGCTCGCCTACCTGGAAACGATCTGTACCGAGGCACAGCTCAAGCAACCGTCTGTGGCTGCGATGCAGCTTTTCGTGATCGGTGAGGGGCTGATCGTCACGTGCCAGGTCAATGGGGCTTCGACGGCATTCATCGCGGCAGCACGAGAGATGGTTGCGGGGATGCAAATGCCTGCCAAGCCTCTATGAAGCGCGCCTAAGACGCTCAGGCGGTTTCGAGCTTGTCGCGCAAAAACTCGATAAACCGTTGAGTCTTGGCTGGCAACAGCCGTGTCTCGGTCAGTGCGTAGACCGATACCGGTGACGCTTGCCACTGCGGCAGAACTTTTCGCAGTGCCCCACTGGCCACATCCTGTGCGGCAATACCCTCCGGCAGCAAGGCAATGCCCAGGTCCAAGGATGCCAGGCGCCTGAGCATCCCCACACTGTTGAGTGCGAATCGCCCTCTTACGTCCACGTGCTCATTACCGGCCTCGCTGGACAGCGTCCAGCGGTCGGCACCTAATCCGCGCATCCGTAGACATTCATGGTTGATGAGCTGGGAGGGATGGTCCGGCTCACCAGAACGCTCAAGGTATCTGGGTGAGGCGTACAGGCAACGTTGCAGGCTTGCGAGTTTACGCGCAATCAGGTTTGAGTTGGGCGGCTCGCCCATACGGATGACAACGTCCACAGGCTCACTGACGAGGTCCACCTGACGTGGCGTCAGATCGAACTCGAAGCTGATGCCGGGATACAGCCGGGCAAACTCGGCAATCAATGGCGCCAGGTAGATGTTGGCGAAGTCTACCGGCAGTGAAGCTCGCAACAAGCCGCCAGGGCGGGCCAGCATCTCGCCCAACTGCTCATGGGCCAAGCGGGCCTCGTCGACGATGCGCTTGCAGCGCTCGAAGTAGAGCTGACCGGCTTCGGTTAGCTCGATCCTGCGAGTCGTGCGATGGAGCAGGCGCAAGCCAATCTGCTTTTCCAGGCCGCTGATGCGCCGCGAGAGCGTCGAGTTCGGCATGCCCAAGGACTCCGCCGCCCCGCGGAAACTGCGCATCTTCACGACCTCGACGAACAAGGCCATGTCATTGAGATATTCCAAATGATTGCTCCATCAGTGGATCAGTTATTTCAATTTTACCGGATTTATCCCGTATTCGGATTGATCCATCATGGCTCCATCACCACTGAGGAGCCCCAAATGAACGCTCTGTTTTCCGAAGTCCAAGTAGGTCGCTACACGCTCTCCAACCGCATGGTCATGGCCCCCATGACACGCTCGCGCGCTGACGATGCGGGTGTGCCGAAGGATCTGGTCGCCACCTACTATGCACAACGGGCAAGTGCCGGGCTGATCATTTCTGAAGGCGTGTTTCCCGTTGCACTCGGCAAGGGCTATGTCCGTACGCCTGGTATTGAAACCGCCGAACAGGTCGCCGCCTGGAAGAAAGTCGCTGAAGCCGTACACGCTCGCGGTGGCCGCATCTTCATGCAACTGATGCATTGCGGTCGTGTTTCACACCCGTCGTTGCTGGCTGACGGAGCTCAACCGCAGGCGCCTTCTGCCATTAAGGCGGCGGGTCAGACCTACACTGCCACGGGGTTGCAAGACTTCGTCACACCGCACGCACTGACCGTTAGCGAGATTGCCGCTGTTGTCGAAGGCTACCGCCAAGCCGCGCGCCGCGCGATTGAAGCCGGGTTCGACGGCGTAGAACTGCACGCCGCCTCGGGTTATCTGCCTGAACAGTTTCTGTCGACCGGCAGCAACCAGCGCGATGACCACTATGGCGGTTCGGTTGAGAATCGAGTCCGTTTCGTATTGGAAGTGATTGGCGCCCTGATAAGTGAAGTGGGCAGCGACCGTGTGGGTATCAAGATTTCCCCCGAGATGAACTTTAACGACATCGTCGATGCCAATCCGCAGGAAACCTACACCTATCTGGTCAAGCAGCTTGGTGGTCTGAACCTGGCCTACCTGCACGTGGCACTGTTCGGCGCCACGTTCGACTACCACGCGGCATTGCGCCCTCTGTTCGGCGGCAGCTACCTGATTGGCAGCGGCCTCAATAAAGACAGCGCCGAATCGTTGATCGCTACCGGCAAAGCGGATGCCGCTGTATTCGGCGGCGCATTCCTCGCCAACCCCGACCTGCCTGATCGCTTCCGTGCAGGCGCCGAGTTGAATCTGCCAAACAAGGACACCTTCTACGCACCGGGCGCTGAAGGCTACATCGACTACCCAACCCTGTCCCAAGGGGCCTGAGGAGCACTGTCATGCAACCCATCGCCCGCTTGCAGCGTATGAATCACGGCAGCCAGTTCAGAGCATTCAGCCTCCGTGGCGACCTGTATGCGAAACCGATCGATCCGTTCCTGGGGGTAGATCATGCCTGGATGAGTGGGCCGACATTCCCCGCCCATCCTCATGCGGGCTTCTCGGCAGTGTCTTACCTGTTTCTGGACTCGGAAACCGGTATCGACAACCGCGACGCCTTGGGCAATCGCAACCTGATTCAACCGGGTGGCCTGCACTGGACGGCGGCGGGTAACGGTGTGGTGCATGAAGAGGTTCCAGCCGAACCAGGCAAGACGGTTCACATGCTGCAAATTTTCATCAACCTGCCGGAGGACAAACAGGCAGGCGCGCCTTTTGTCTTCAGCCTGGAAGCGCAGGACGTGCCTGTTGTCCGCCTGGCAGGCGCTAACGTTCGAGTGCCCCTCGGAAGCTTTGCGGACGCAGTGTCACCCCTGTCACTCCCTACGGACGTCCGGCTGCTGGATATCGCCCTTGAGCACGGATGCGAGGTGCAGATTCCCGTTCCAGAAGGGCACGTCGCATTCGTGATGCCGATTGACGGGGAGATTCATGTCGATGGTCATGCCTTTGACCTGACTGACCCGAAAGCCCCGGTAAACCTGCCGCATGGGCCGGATCGACTGGTTACGTTGCACGCAAAAAACGGACACGCGAAAGCCGTGGTGTTTTCGGGTACTCCGTTGAATCAACCGGTGTATTGGCAAGGCCCTCTTGCCCTTGCTTCGCCAGAGGCGCTGGCCAAGGCGGTAGACGACTACCGGCGCGGTGCCTTTGGAACACTGCACGCTCGTTGACCCCACCACTGGGTGTTGTACCCACCTGTAACGATTAGGAGAATCACCATGAAGTACGAAAAGTTCAGCGCTGACAATGCCGCCTTCCTGCTGATTGATCATCAGGTCGGCACTATGGGCTGGGCCAAGTCCATGCCCTTTGACGAGCTGAAACGCAACGCCCTGATGCTTGCCAAGGCCGCACGCATTTTGAAGATGCCTGTCGTGTTGACATCAAGCATGGAAGCATATGCACAAGGCCCGTTGCTGAGCGAATTGGAACAGATCCTTCCCTCGGCGTTTGCCGCCCGCGTAAAACGGCTGGGTATCGTGAACGCGATGGATGACGAAAACTTCGCTGCTGCGGTGAAAGCTACAGGTCGCAATAAGCTCATCATCGCGGGCGTAACCAATGACGTGTGCACCGTATACCCAGCACTGACGTTGGTACGGGAAGGTTATGAAGTCCAGGTAGTCGCCGATGCAGGCGCCTCGCCAACGGCAATGGCCGATGACATCGCATTGCGCCGGATGGACAAGGCCGGTGTAACACTCACCACCACCAACCAGTTGATTGCCGAACTGGCAGGTAGCTGGGCAACCCCAGAAGGTGGAGAGCTGGTTCAAGTACTCATGGAATCCTTCGGCAGCTAGAGGGCTTTTCAGGTGTTCCATGAGCGAGTGCGTTGCCAAGCCTGCTACAGATGCGGTTATTCGAGGTTTGCCAGCCCATGGAACACAAGACCCTGCGCGACGCTTTTGCCGGCCTGACCGTATTTTTTGCGGTGGCGCGGGAACGGAGCTTCACCAAGGCAGCCGCACGCCTGGGCCTGTCCCAGACCGCCGTCAGCCACGCCGTGCGTACGCTGGAGACGTGCAGTTGCTGTCACGCAATACGCGTACCGTGACCCCAACCGAAGCCGGTGAGCAGTTGTTGCAGACCGTGGCGCCGCAAATGGAGCAGATAGACGCCGAACTCGAAGCGCTGAATGATCTGCGCGACAGCCCGACCGGCACCCTGCGCATCACCGCCTCGGACCACGCGGTTCATACCGTGCTGATGGGCAAGCTGAAGCGCTTCCTGCCCAAGTATCCCGGTATCAAGGTGGAGGTATTCACCGACAACGGGCTGGTGGATATCGTCGCCGAGCGCTTCGATACCGGCGTGCGGCTCGGTGAGTCCCTGGACCAGGACATGATCGCCGTGCGCATCGGCCCCGACGCACGGTTCGCTGCGGTGGCAACCAGAAGCTATCTTTCCCAACACCCCGCACCTGAACAGCCTGAGGATCTGATGCACCATAACTGCATCAATATCCGCCTGCCCACCCATGGCAACCTGTGGCCCTGGGAGTTCGAGAAGAACGACCGCCGGTTGAACATCCGGGTCGACGGCCAGTTGATCTTCAACACGACCTTCGACTGCCTGGACACCGCCATTGCCGGGCTGGGCGTATCTGCCGGAAGAACTGGCCGAGCCCTACCTGCGCTACGGGCATCTGGTACGACTGCTGGATGACTGGTGCCCGATGTGGCCCGGCTTGCACCTGTACTATCCCAGCCGACGGCAACCCACCGGCGCCATGTCACTATTGATCGCAGCACTGCGTCTGGAGTGAAGCGCCCCACCCTGTCGGCTTGATTAATCAATTTCTTGCATAGGTACATGCGCTTTATGCGGGTTACCTGCTAGTCGAGCAGCACCTAAAGTAGGCAGCTTCGTCCCCTTGGGGACTTGTCGCATACGGAGGAGAGCCCTCATTTCAGGATGGGGCCTGGCGTACGTACCCGAAGACCTGGCCCGCCCACACCTGGCGTCGGGCCGGGCAGTGCCGGTGCTCGAAGAATGGTGGCGCAGCTTTCCCGGCTATCACCTCTACTACGCCGCCCAGCGGGAGACCTCACGGGCCATGCAGGTCGTGATCGACGCCTTGCGCCTGGTGGACTGATTGCCTTCAGGCGCACTACGGCATAGCCCGTTTTATCAAGCTCATCGCTAGGTCATAGCAATACCCTGCGGGCATCGCCGGGCCGACCTTGTGCTAGCGTCTTTGGATGACGTGCGCCTAGCGTATTGCTCCCACGAGAAAACCGAGACACCAACCGACTGATTGCAGGTGAGCCATGGAGCTTCGAATCAACCAACAGACCTACCAGGTCGATGCCGACGCGGACACACCACTGCTGTGGGTCATCCGGGACGACCTGGGGCTGACCGGGACCAAATACGGCTGCGGCCTGGCACAGTGCGGCGCGTGCTCGGTGATGGTCGACGGCAACGTGCTGCGCGCCTGCGTCACCCCCATTGCGGGCGTCGTCGGGCGCGATATCACCACCATAGAAGCAATCGAAGCCGATGCGGTGGGCAAACGGGTGGTCGCCGCCTGGGTCAAGCATCAGGTCGCCCAGTGCGGCTATTGCCAGTCCGGACAAGTCATGGCGGCCACCGCCCTACTCAAGCACACGCCCCATCCGACCGACGCAGAGATCGCGGCGGCAATGACCAACCTGTGCCGTTGCGGAACCTACAACGCCATCCAGGCCGCCGTGCATGAGGTAGCGGCCGATCAGGAGAACAGCTGATGAACGACAGCATATTCAGCAGCCCCGACGGACAGCCATACCCGGTCGGGGAACCGGTGAATATTTCCCGGCGCCGATTTCTCCTTGCGTCCGCAGGGACCGCCGCAGGCGCGTTGGTGCTCGGCTTCGGCCTGCCAATCAGCCTTACCCGGGCCCAAGCCGCCGCAAGTGGCGGTCAGGCGGCGGGCACACAGGTGCCGGCTTTCCTGGAAATCCGCCCGGACAGCACTGTTCGCCTGCTCAGCCCCTTCATGGAGGGCGGGCAAGGCACCTTCACCGCCATGGCACAAATCGTCGGCGAGGAGCTCGATGCCGACCCTGCGACCTTCCTGGTCGACAGCGCCCCGCCCGGCGAGCAATACGTGGTCATGGACAACGGCATGCGCATCACTGGCGGCAGCATGTCGGTGCGTACCAGCTACCCAACCATGCGCCGCCTCGGTGCCCTGGCCCGGGCCATGCTCCTGCAGGCAGGCGCTGAACGCCTGGAGGTGCCGGTCGGCGAACTGACCACCGAACCCGGTCGCGTGGTCCATGCCGCCTCGGGCCGTGTCCTGAGCTATGGCGAACTGGCCGAACGCGCCATGGACCTGCCGGTGCCTGATCCTTCCCATTTGCAGCTGCGTGATCCGAGCCAGTTCCGCTGGATCGGCAAGCCGGTGCAGCGGGTCGATGGTTACGACAAGTCCACCGGAAAAGCCGTCTACACCATCGATGTCAAACTCGACGGCATGCTGCACGCAGCCGTGCAGCATGCGCCGCGCCTGGGCATGACCGTGGGCGCCTTGCGCAACGAAGCGCAGGTCAAGGCCATGAAGGGCGTGCATTCGGTTCATCGCCTGCCTGGCGCAGTCGCCGTGGTTGCCGAGCGTTGGTGGCATGCCAAGCGCGCCGTGGAAGCCGTGCAGGTGGAATGGCAGGAAGCTGGCAAAGACTCGCCGCTGCGCCCGATGCCCGCTGATTTCTCCAGTGACGCCTTTCGTGAGCGACTGGCCGGTGAGCCGGGCCCAGGCCGCGATGCGGAGAACGAGGGCAACTTCAGCGCGGCGTTCGCCTCGGCGCCAACCAAGGTCGAGGCCACCTACCACAACCAGTACCTGAACCACGCGCAGCTTGAGCCCCCTTCGGCCCTGGCACGCTTCAACGCCGATGGCACGCTTGAGCTGTGGTTGCCCAACCAGGCACCCGACATGTTCCGCGCCGACATTGCCAAACGTACCGGCCTGGACCCGTCACAGATCACCCTGCACTCACCCCTGCTGGGTGGTTTCTTCGGCCGTCACTTCCTCTACGACAGCGCCAACCCCTACCCACAGGCGATCCTGCTGGCCAAGGCCGTCGGGCGCCCAGTCAAACTGATCTGGAGCCGCGAGGAGGAGTTTTTGCGCGATGCCTTGCGCCCCATGGCGGTGGTCAAGTTCCGCGCGGCACTGGACGCCGAGGGCCTGCCCGTAGCGCTTGAAGCCGTGAGCGCGACCGAAGGCCCAACCGAAGCAATCGCCGGAAAACAGGGCGAAAGACTCGACCCCTCGGCACTCGAGGGGCTGACGGGCAAGTCGTACACCATCACCCACAAGCGCATCGCCCAAGTGTATGTCAAAGGCCCGGCAATGCTGGGCTACTGGCGCTCGGTGGGCAACTCGATGAATGACTTCTTCTACGAAGCGTTCCTCGACGAACTGGCCGACCACGGCAAAAAGGACCCCTTTGAGCTGCGCTTGCACCTGCTGCGCGGCAACGACCGCCTGACCCATCTCCTGCAGGCGGTCGCCGAACTGTCGGGTGGCTGGAAACGTGGCCCGTTCACCGCCGAAGATGGTTCGCGCCGGGCACGGGGCGTGGCCATGGCCTCGCCGTTCGGCTCGGAAGCGGCGGTAATTGCCGAGGTGTCCATCGAGCAGGGCCAGGTAAAAGTCCACGATATCTGGCAAGCGATTGATCCGGGCAGCATCGTCAACCCGGCCATCATCGAGGCTCAGGTCAATGGCGCCGTAGCGCTGGGATTGTCCCAGGCCCTCGTGGAGGAAGCGGTGTATGCCAACGGCCAGCCACGTGCACGCAACTACAACCTCTACCCTATCCTGACACCGCAGCGCATGGCGCGGGTGCATGTGCGCATCATCGAGAGCGGCGCGAAGATGGGCGGGATTGGCGAACCGCCGTTGCCGGCAGTCGCACCGGCGGTGGCCAACGCGGTGGCGCGGCTGACTGGCCAGAGCATCCGTAGCATGCCGTTGTCCAGGTACACCTTCGGCTAGGCAGGCCCGGAGCCGCGAGGCCGATGAACATCGAGCCTCAGGCTCAACCTGTGACGCCGCAGTGCTCACTGAGGGAATTCCATGGAAAGCATTGACCTGCTTGTTCTTCGCACCGCCCGGGATTGGCTCGCTGCCGGCGAGCGCTGCCTGCTGGCGACAGTGGTACGCACCTGGGGCTCGTCGCCAAGACCGGTAGGCTCGATGATGGTGCTGCGCCACGACGGACGCGTCGTGGGCAGCGTCTCCGGTGGATGCATCGAGGATGACCTGATTCACCGCTACAGTAGTGCCTACGGAGGGCCCGGCTTGCCGGAAGGTGCACCGCAGCTTGTTCGTTACGGGGTGAGCGCCGACGAAGCACACCGCTTCGGCCTGCCCTGTGGCGGCACGTTGGAGATCGTCCTTGAATTCGCACCGTGCCTGCAGGCGCTGGAACAGCTTCTGGCGCGACTTGATGAAGGCATGCTGATGCGTCGCCACCTGAACCTGGCGACCGGCGAGGTCGCACTCGAAGCAACCACCACACCAGATCCATTCAGCTTCGACGGTCAGCGCATCAGCAACCCACTCGGCCCAGGTTACCGCATGCTGCTGATTGGCGCCGGCGCACTGGCTGAATATGTGGCGATCATGGCCCAGTTCAATGGCTTCAAGGTCTCGGTGTGCGACCCCAGGCCCGAGTACATCAACACCTGGACGGTTACCGGCGTCGATACAGTGGTCGGCATGCCCGACGACGTCGTCCGGGCCTTCGCACCTGACGTGCGTACCTGCATCATTGCCCTGAGCCATGACCCGAAACTGGACGACCTGGCCTTGCTTGAAGCCCTGCATGGCCCGGCGTTCTACATTGGAGCCATTGGTTCCCGGCGCAACAGCCAGAACCGCCGAGAGCGGCTGATCGAGCATTTCGGTGAGACCGAAGCGTCGCTCAGGCGCTTGCATGGGCCGATCGGCATTTACATCGGCAGCAAGACCCCGGCGGAAATCGCGGTCAGTGTCATGGCCGAAGTGCTTGCCGCCAAGAACAATGTCGCACTGCCTGGCGAGCTGTCCGTGGACCAGGCCAAGCGTACGAGGGAGCAACACGACAGGTGTAATCAGCAGCCTCATGGCTCGCAGGGCGGCTGTGTCGCGCTGGTACTGGCAGCGGGCCGCGCCGAGCGCTTTGGCAGCGACAAGCGAAAAGCCCGACTGCGTTCGGGGCAATCACTACTGGCGGCAACCCTGGCGCGTGCGCGGGAGGTGTTCGACGACGTTCGGGTGGTACTACGCCCAGGTGACGTCCCCGAACAGTTGGCAATCGACCTCCAGGTCGACATCGTGTGGGCGGCGCATGCCGATGACGGGATGGGGGCCAGTCTCGCGGCGGGCGTACGCGCACTTGAGCATTCAGGGGCAAAGGCCGTGGCGGTTCTGCTCGGTGACATGCCATGGGTCGACGCGCAGACGCTGAAGCAACTGCGCACGTTGTCCAGCACCGACCACATCGTCCTGCCCTTCCATCAAGGACAGCGGGGGCATCCCGTGGTGTTTGGTCGGCGCTTCTGGCCAGCGCTTGCCCATCTGCAAGGCGATCAGGGCGGCAGACAGGTCATCCTCGACAATGCTGACGCCTGTATTCCGGTAGAGGTTGAAGATTCAGGTGTCCTGCTGGATATCGACTCACCCACAGACATCCTCAGCGATCAGCACATGGAGCGGGTAGCCGCGGCCAGTGCCAAGCAAATCCAGATGCGCTACAACAATACATAGCACTTCAGGGCCTGACAGGAAGCAAACGTGGATGAAACACAAACGCTGCGTCGTCAGGCTGGTTCGATTCGCATCCGCTTTGCTCGTCATAGCAGCCCCCAACGCAGTCGCAGAGGATCTCGAACCCAGGTCTTACGCCAATACGCCGGTCGGTATCAATTTCCTGCTGATGGGTTACAGCGATCTCCATGGCAGCGTGACGGCCAACCCCTCAGTTCCGCTCCAGGATGCCAAGCTCAACATCAAGACAGTCGTGTTTGCCTTTGCCAGGTCCCTCGACGTCTGGGGCCGCTCGGGGAAGTTCGACATCGTCGTGCCTGAGGCAAAACTGAGCGGCTCTGCCCTGTTCAACGGTGAACCCAAGGAGCGCAATGTCACGGGTTTGATCGATCCAAGATTGCGCTTCTCGGTGAACCTGTATGGCGCCCCGGCGATGTCCCTGGCTGAATTCCCCCGCTATCAACAAGATGTCATTATCGGCGCCAGCCTGGCGATCACCGCGCCTCTGGGGCAATACGACGCGAACAAACTGGTGAACCTGGGCAACAACCGCTGGTCGTTCAAACCCGAGCTTGGGATTTCCAAACGCCTGGGACCAGTGACCCTGGAGTTATCCGGCGCGGGTACCTTTTACACCGACAACAACGAGTTCCTCGGCGACCACACGCTGTCACAGAACCCGATCTACCAAGTACAAGGGCATCTCATCTATGCCTTTAGCAATGGTGTTTGGGCGTCGCTGGATACAACCTATTTCGCGGGCGGAAGTAGCTCAGTCGATGGGGTCGGCAACCATGACTTTCAGGAAAATACACGCTACGGATGCACCCTTACGCTGCCATTGAACCGCAACCATTCGCTAAAGCTGAACGCGAGTAATGGCGAGCATACCCGTACAGGCAGCGAATACGATGCCATTGGCATCGTCTGGCAGTACCGCTTCGGCGGAGGGCTCTGACCCCCAGGACATTCGCTGCATCGCCTTCACGGGGTCGTCTGCAATCAGGGACAACTCAGTCAAAATCGAGCGTCACCTGAGCTGATTCGACGGATAAAGGCCGGCAAGCCGCGCGATGACAACACCCACGTAAAAGACGCCTGAAAACTCTTCGACCATCACCAGTGAGCGGGCGTGGTCAGTCAACGGGATCACATCACCATAGCCGGTGGTCGTGAGCGTCGTGAGGCTGAAATAGATCAGCTTGAAGAACGAGCCGGGCTGCATGAAGTCGAGTTGCCCGGGGCCGAAGGAACCCGCGCTGGATACCTCGACCAGGCCATAGACGAAGGACCAGACGAAGGCCAGCATGATGTAACCTGCAAGCGCACCATGCAGCTTGTCGGCTGTAATGGGCCCGCGCTTGAGAATGTAGCGGAGCACGCCGCTAAACGAGACGGCAAGAGACGCCGCATAACATACGGCGGCAAAGACAAGAGTCGCGACACTCTCCGCCCACAACGCCGTCCATTGAAGGCCAACCCCCAGCAACGCCAGGCCCAGCTTGAGGATCAACCCCCGCCGAGTCTGCCGAGTGGCAGAGGCGCCCACCAGCAGCACGATTGAAAACAGAATGCCGAGCAACGTGCGGGCCAGTATCCCCTCCTCGAGAAAAGGAAACAGGAGGATCAATCCGAGCAACAGCAACAACAGGTAGGTGCAGGGGCCCCGCCCTATTACCATCTGGGCCAGATCCTCTTCGGATTCGGTTTTGTCTTGCAGATTTGCCATACCGGTATCCCATAGACGGAAATAACACTAGCGACCTGACATTGCAGGGTTGAAACCGGACCTGGCTTTAGAAGGGTCGGCAGTGGAATTCTAGTCGCGAATGCCGGTGAGAGCGCATCGCTGATCGGTCGCAGGACAGATGACGTTGCAACACACTCAGTAAATTTCCACGACTGCCTGCTTAAGGCTAAAGTGGCTTACTGATATGACTCTGAGGGCTATTGCGTATGTCCGATGCAAGCGAGTTCGTTAATGACAGTGAGGTATACAGAACCTTGCTGGAGTCGACCAAGGCGATTCCTTGGAAGATTGATTGGGCCTCAATGAAATTCGCCTATATCGGCCCTCAGATCGAAGCGTTGCTGGGCTGGAGCCCTGAAAGTTGGGTGAGCGTGGAAGACTGGGCTATGCGCATGCATCCAGAAGATCGCGAATATGTGGTGAATTTCTGCGTAACACAATCCCAGGCTGGCGTGGACCATGAGGCGGACTACCGAGCGCTGACCAAGGACAACGGCTATGTGTGGATTCGCGACGTTGTGCACGTGGTGCGCAATGACAGAGGCGAGGTCGAAGCACTGATCGGCTTCATGTTTGACATCAGCGAACGCAAGAAGACCGAGGACCAACTGCTGAGCTTGCAGAAAGAGCTAGAGGTGCTTTCGTTCAAGGACGGTTTGACGAGTATCGCCAACCGCCGCCGCTTCGATAGCTGCTTCGAGTTGGAGTGGGAACGCGCGCGCCGCGAGCGCCAGCCACTGTCTCTGCTGTTGTTTGACGTCGATTTTTTCAAGCAGTACAACGATTTGTACGGCCATATTCAAGGCGACAAATGTTTGATAGCGATTGCACAGACGCTGAGTTTGGCGTTGGATGGCCCTCGCGATCTTGTGGCTCGCTACGGAGGCGAAGAGTTTGTCGTGCTGCTGCCCGAAGCCAATGCCGAGGTGGCGCGTAGAGTTGCTGAGCGCTGCCAGCGGTTGATTCAGAAGCAGTCCATCGTGCATGCGCTATCGCCGCATGGTCACCGCGTCACGGTCAGCATAGGCGCGGGCTCGGTGGTGCCAGGTGCGCGGGAAAAGCCTACAGACTTCATCAACGCCGTAGACCAGCAGCTATATGCGGCTAAAAACAATGGACGGCACCGCATCGAATATGTGCAGTTGGAGGAGTAAGCGTGCGAGTCTGCAGTTGAAAGTGCAGAAGAACAAACAACTACCAGTCATTCATAGAGAACCTGTGAGCTTCTGCTCAGGGTCGGGTAGCGCTCATCCATGACAAGCAGGCCTTGACCCAAACCTGCCCTTTGCGGAGGGCAGGTAACGGCCAGAAGCGATCGCTCGATTATTTACTATCAAACGCGATAGTTAGGCCTGTTTCTGAGCACTTGCTCAGGGCGTCTAGGTATCCATGAGGACACAGTCGTCACCTCCCGTTTTCTGAGACTGATGAGCAAATTTCATGAACCCTTGCCGATTTAACCGTCTAGTGCCCGCTCATTAGCTCGCTTACTGTTCTCCCAACGCCAAATGTCGGGAGATCCAAATGCACAAGCGCACACTCGGAAGCAGTTCACTCGAAGTGTCAGCCCTGGGCTTGGGTTGCATGGGCTTGAGCCATGGCTACGGCCCGGCGACTGACACACAACAAGCCATTGCTCTGATCCGATCGGCGGTTGACCGAGGCGTCACGCTCTTCGATACCGCCGAGGTTTACGGCCCTTACCTGAACGAACAAGTCGTGGGCGAAGCCCTGGCACCGGTGCGTGATCAAGTGGTCATCGCCACCAAGTTCGGCTTCACCTTCGGCGACAACAATAAACAGCAGATTCTCAACAGCCACCCCGAGCACATCCGGGTCGCTGTCGAGGGTTCGTTGCGTCGACTGAAGACCGATTACATCGATTTGCTTTACCAGCACCGCGTCGATCCGGACGTGCCGATCGAGGACGTCGCCGGAGTAGTGAAGGATTTGATTGGCGAAGGCAAGGTCAAGCACTTCGGCCTGTCGGAGGCCGGTGCGCAGACCATTCGCCGTGCGCATGCGGTGCAGCCGGTCACAGCGCTGCAAAGCGAATACTCGCTGTGGTGGCGCGAGCCTGAGCAGGAAATCCTGCCGACGCTTTGGGAGTTGGGCATCGGCTTAGTGCCGTTCAGCCCATTGGGCAAAGGTTTTCTCACCGGCACGGTGTCGGCGGAGGCCACTTACGGCAGCGACGATTTCCGCAGCGTCGTCCCGCGTTTCCGCCAGTCGGCGCTGCAAGCCAATCAGGGCCTGGTGGTGTTGATCCGTCAGATCGCCGCGCAGAAACAAGCCACACCCGCACAGATCACGCTGGCATGGCTGCTCGCGCAGGCGCCGTGGATTGTGCCGATTCCGGGGACGACCAAACTGCATCGTCTGGAAGAAAACCTCGGCGGCGCAGACATCACGCTCGACGCCTTCGAACTGAAGGCAATTGATACAGCATTGGCGCAGATACGCATCGAAGGCGAGCGTTATCCCGAGGCCCTCAAGGCGCGTGTCGGTCGATGAGCAACGATCATGATCCACTGCGGCGCACGGTGATCGCCGCACTGGCCAGCGCCCCGCTGCTATCGCTCGCCGACACGCAAGGCGCTAGTGAAACACCGCGCTCAGGCTCGCGGATTCTGGTCGCGTATTTCTCGCGCTCGGGCAATACCCGCGTCGTTGCAGGGCTGATCCAGCGTGGACTGAGTGCCGATCTCTTCGAGATTCGCCCGACCCACGCCTACCCCGAGGACTATCTGCAAACCGTGGAGCAGGCGCGTCAGGAGCGTGACAGCGGCTTCGAACCCGAGCTGCAAAGCAAGATTCACGCCCTCAGCGACTACGACACAATCTATCTCGGCTTTCCGATCTGGGGTGAAACCGCCCCGCCGATCGTGCGCGCCTTTCTCAGCGCCCACGACCTGACCGCCAAGACCCTCATCCCCTTCAACACCCACGGGGGTTATGGCTTGGGCAACAGTCGCAGCGTGCTGGTCGAGCACGCGCCGAAGGCTAGGGTTCTGAAGGGATTTGTGATGGAGAGTGAGCAGGAGCGCAAGACTATGGAACGCGTGAACGCCTGGCTGAGCGATCACCCCCGCACGCGTTAATCGAATTCTGTACGGAGTGACATCATGAAAATCCGCACGTTGGGTAATGGCCTGGAAGTGTCCGCACTGGGCCTGGGCTGCATGAGCATGACCTCGGCCTATGGGCCGGCTGCCGACAAAGCCGGCATGATCAAGCTGATTCGTTCGGCTCACGAGCAAGGCATCACCCTGTTCGACACCGCTGAAGCGTATGGCCCGTTCGCCAATGAAGAACTGCTGGGCGAGGCCTTGCAGCCGATTCGCGAGCAGGTCGTCATCGCTACCAAGTTCGGCTTCGATATCGACCTGATCACCGGCGCACGCGGCGGCGGCACCAACAGCCGCCCGGAGCATATCCGCGCCGTGGCCGAGGCATCGTTGAGGCGCCTGCGCACCGACTGCATCGACCTGTTTTATCAGCACCGCGTCGATCCTCAGGTACCCATCGAAGACGTCGCCGGTACCGTCAAGGAGCTGATCGCCGAGGGGAAGGTCAAGCATTTCGGCCTGTCTGAGGCGGGTGTGGAAACCATTCGCCGGGCACACGCGGTGCAAGCGGTTACGGCGGTACAGAGCGAATATTCGCTGTTCTGGCGAGGCCCAGAGCTGGAACTGCTGGCAGTGCTGGAAGAACTGCGGATCGGCTTCGTACCGTTCAGCCCGCTCGGCGCCGGTTTCCTCACCGGTCAAATCGACGAGCACACGCAGTTCGACGCCAGCGATTTCCGCAACTTTGTACCACGCTTTTCCCCTGAAGCCCGCAAGGCCAATCTGGCGCTGGTCGACGTGGTGAAAGCCGTCGCGCAACGCAAACACGCTACTCCGGCGCAAGTCGCGCTGGCATGGTTGCTTGCACAGAAACCGTGGATTGTGCCGATCCCGGGCACGACCAAACCCCATCGACTCGAAGAGAACCTGGGCGCAGTCGAGCTTCAATTGACCAGTGACGATCTGCGCGTGATCAACGAGCAGATGGCGCAGATTCAGGTGCAAGGTGAACGCCTGCCGGAATCGGCACTGAAGATGACAGGACTCTGAGTCTGCCCAACGCGCCGCCACGTGCGGCGCCGCTTTCACGCCTGACCGGAGTTGACCCGATGAACCGATTGATCGCACCACTCGTTGCTTTGTCATGCATGGCGGCAGAATCCCAGGCCGCCAGCGAAATCCGCGTTACGCCGAACGGCTCGCAGCCCTCGGTCAAGGGCGCGGCGCAAAACTTTACCGGCACGGTGCGCGTTGATGGCCTGTTTAAAGTTGATGCGCCAGCGCGCATCGGCGGCGGCACGGTGACCTTCGAGCCCGGCGCACGCACGGCGTGGCACACCCATCCGCTGGGGCAAACGCTGATCGTCACCGCAGGCGTCGGATACGTGCAGCAAGAGGGCGGCCCGCGACAGGAAATCCGACCGGGCGACACTGTCTGGATTCCGCCGCATACCCGTCACTGGCATGGCGCCACGGCCAGCAACGGCATGACCCACATCGCCATCGCTGAAGCCGAGGACGGCAAGACCGTCACCTGGGCGGAACAGGTATCGGAGGCGCAGTACGCCGGCCAATGAAGTTACGGAATGTGTCGAAGTTGCTCTCCCGGCACCTTTGTCGCAAACCGTCATCCGACCTCCATGCCCCGCACCAGCGCGGTCGCGCCGGAATTGCAGCGGTTATGTCAATGTCGACTCATGAGTTCTGCTCAGAAGTCCATGCGAAATTTCGGGATTAATCGCAACAACCATCCTCCGTACGATCCAGTGACACCGCAGTGACCCGCAATGGATGGAGCCTTTCACGATGACCACTGACGCACGCAATAGCACTGCCCTCCCCACACTCATGGCACTTTGTCTGGGCATCGGGGCGATGTTCAGCGTTACCACTCAAGCAGCCGAGGCATCGCAGACCATGGCCAGCACGCCAGCCAGCGCAGCTACCTTGTCGCGCCAACAACAAACGATTCCCCTGATCGCCGCGTTCATGGCAACCAGCGACATACCCAACCTCAACACCGCGCTCAATCAAGGGCTCGATGCCGGCTTGACCATCAGCGAAACCCGGGAAATTCTGGTGCAGCTATACGCCTATGTGGGCTTCCCCCGCAGCCTCAACGCCTTGAACGAGCTGATGACGGTGGTGCAAACGCGCAAACAGCGCGGTATCGAAGACGCGCCGGGGCGTGAGCCGAGCCGGGCGATTCCGATCGGGAATGAGCTGCTGGCCGCCGGAACCGCGAATCAAACCAGGATCTCCGGCGCCCCGGTCAAAGGCCCGGTGTTCGAGTTCGCTCCGGTGATCAACCGGTTCCTGCAAACCCACCTGTTCGGCGACATCTTCGAGCGCGACAACCTCGACTGGCAAAGCCGCGAACTGGCGACCGTCGGGGCGCTGGCCGCAACGCCAGGTGTCGAGCCGCAATTGCGCTCACACATGGCGGCGAGCTTGCGCGTCGGTCTGAGCACGGCACAGTTGCTCGAGGTCACGGAACTGCTGAAAAAACACGGCGATGCGCAGACGGCTGAACGTGCCAATACCGCGTTGACCCAGGCCCTCGCGGCTTCGGGGAAATGACATGAAATCTGTAAAGTACCTGCTGAGCATCACGCTGTTGAGCCTGTTGGCGGCCTGCGCGAACCAACCCGATGGCTCGTTGCTGATTCAACAACAAGGCAGCTTCGCCGCCGGCGGAACGGTGACCACTGCACCGGGCACCTTCAACCCGCACAAACCGATGACGCCCAACGGCCAGACCTACCACGGTGACCACGTCTACGCCTTCTATCAAATCCCGGTGGATGCGCGAAAACTGCCCATCGTCATGTGGCACGGTGCGGGTCAGTTTTCCAAGACCTGGGAAACCACCGCCGATGGTCGCGAAGGCTTTCAGAACATTTTTCTGCGCCGCCATTACGGCGTCTATCTGATCGATCAGCCACGGCGTGGCGATGCCGGGCGCAGCATGGTCGAGGCCACAATCAAGCCTGTGCCTGACGAGCAACTGTGGTTCAACCAGTTCCGCATCGGCCTGTGGCCCAACTACTTCAACGGCGTGCAAGTGGCACAGGATGCCCAGACCCGCGAGCAGTTTTTCCGGGCGATGACGCCGAACACCGGGCCGTTCGACATGGGCGTGGTCTCTGATGGCGTGTCAGCACTGTTCGACAAAATCGGCCCGGGGATTTTATTCACCCATTCGCAAGGTGGCGGGCCGGGCTGGTTGACGGCGATCAAGAACACCAAGGTGAAAGCCATTGTTGCGTTCGAGCCAGGCAGCAGCTTCGTGTTCGCTCAAGGTGAAGTGCCTGCGCCGATTCCCAGCGCGTTCGACACAGTGCAAGGCGCGGCGGTGCCGATGGAGCAATTTATGGCTCTCACGCGCATTCCGATTCTGATCCTTTACGGCGACAACATCCCGGAGCAGGCGGTCGACCTGCCCGCTCAGGACAGTTGGCGCGCACGCCTGAAAATGGCCCGACTCTGGCGTGACGCGGTCAATCGCCACGGCGGTGATGTGCGACTGATCCACCTGCCGGAGATCGGCATTCACGGCAATACCCACTTCCCCATGTCGGATCTGAACAACGTGCAGATCGCTGACCTGGTCGCGCAGTTCCTCAAAGAAAACCAGCTGGACTGACCCAAATACTTTTGCCACTGCCGCCCTTTTGATTGCTCAGGAGCTTCACGTGAAAAACACACTCAAAGCCACATTCATGTCGGCATTGGTCGGCCTCTCCGCGGGCGAAGCCTTGGCCGCCGATTACAAAAAGAACCCGTTCACCCTCGCCTACGACGGCGCGATCAGCAAGAACGAACCGGGCAAGGTCAACATCCATCCGGTCAGCTACAAGCTCAACGGTCTGGATATCGCCGCCAACGTGTACACACCGGCTAACTATGACGCGAAAAAGACCTACCCGACCGTGGTCGTTGCACACCCCAATGGCGGCGTGAAAGAACAAGTCGCCGGTCTGTACGCGCAACGCCTGGCCGAACAGGGCTACATCACCATCACGGCCGATGCGGCGTATCAGGGTGCCAGCGGTGGTCAGCCGCGCAGCATCGATAAACCGGCGTATCGCATCGAAGACATTCACGGCATGGCCGACTTCATCAGCCAGTTTGCCGGCGTCGATGACAAGCGTCTGGGCCTGCTCGGCATCTGTGGTGGCGGTGGTTATTCGCTGGCGGCAGCGCAAACCGACAAACGCTTCAAATCGCTGGCAACGGTGAGCATGTTCAACTCGGGCCGGGTACGTCGCAACGGCTACAACGACTCGCAAATGGACAGCATTCAGCAACGCCTGCAACAGGCGTCAGCAGCCCGCGCGCAAGAGGCGGTCGGCGGCGCGGTGCTGTATTCGGGCGATGCCAACCTCACCGACGAGCAGATTGCCAAACTGCCCTTCGAGCTGTATCGCCAAGGTTATGAGTACTACTGGAAGACCCACGCGCACCCGAACTCGACCTTCAAATACACCACCAGCAGCCTGATCGACTTGATGCGTTTCGACGCCACTGACCATATCGAGCTGATCAACCAACCGTTGCTGATGATCGCTGGCAGCAAAGCCGACAGCCTGTACATGACGCAGGACGCCTTTCCGAAAGCCACCGGCACCACCGACAAGGAAGTGTTTATCCTCGACGGCGCGACCCACATCGAAACCTATTGGGTGCCGCGTTATGTCGATGCCGCGATTGGCAAACTGACCGCGTTTTACGCCCGCACCTTGTAATCAACTCTCTTGGGGGTCGCGCATCCGTGTGCAACCTGCTTTCATGGATTAACCCGCGCCCCTCATGAGAGGTTTTCATCAATGTCCCGCGCCAATCTCAACGACCTGCAAGCCTTCGTGATAATCACCCGCGAAGGCAGTTTCACCCGCGCGGCCGCCCAGCTTGGCGTCTCGCAGTCGGCGCTGAGCCACACCATGCGCGCGCTGGAAAGCCGATTGGGTGTGCGCCTGCTAACGCGTACCACGCGCAGCGTTTCGCCGACCGAGGCGGGTCAGCGGCTGTATCAGTCAATGGCGCCGCGGTTCGATGAGATTGAACTCGAACTGGCCGCAGTCAGCGAGTTTCGTGACACCCCGGCAGGCAATGTGCGGATTCAAGCATCCGAACATGCCGCCAACAATATTCTGTGGCCCAAGCTTTTAAAGGTGCTTCCCGACTATCCGGACATCAAAGTCGAAATCACCGTCGACTACGCCCTCTCCGACATCGTCGCGCAACGCTATGACGCCGGTGTACGCCTGGGAGATCAGGTGGCTAAGGACATGATCGCCGTTCCTATCGGGCCACCCTTGCGCATCGCAGTCGTGGGCTCACCTGAGTATTTCAACAAGCGGCCAGTGCCGAAGGTGCCCGGTGATCTGGCGGCGCAAAATTGCATCAATCTGCGCCTCCCCACCCATGGCAACCTGATGCAATGGGATTTTGAAAAGGATGGTCACGAACTGAAGGCCCGTGTCGAAGGGCAATGGACATTCAACAGCAGCCTGCCGATCCTGCGTGCGGCCGTGGCGGGATGTGGCTTGGGTTTCCTGCCGGAGGACATGGTGGCGAAAGAGCTAGCCGACGGTAGCCTTGTGCGGGTGTTGGAAGATTGGTGCCAACCCTTTGCCGGTTACCATCTCTACTACCCCAATCGCCGTGAACATTCATCAGCGTTTGGCGTTGTAGTTGAAGCGTTACTCTACAAGCGCTGAGTCATCGACCTTCAAGGCATCTGAATTCTACCCGCCCCACAAACCCGCGAATGAGCAGATGCTTTTGATCGATTGCAGTCGTACGCGACCGGTTGAATCCACAACCCATAGCGGTCATTGGGAATGGCAGGAATCGGCCAGGAGCTGTCACTCCATGCACGTACAAAAAGAGGATCGATTCAGTTTTCGATTCAGTCGCATATCCTACTGTGAGGCGAATTGACTGAACCCTCCACGCAGATACCGTCGATAAACATATCCAAGAGGATAAACTTACCCTGCGAGCATAGCTCACTTCCTCGCAACGATTTGTGCAAGAGCAATCCGCCCCTCTTGCAGGTTTCGACCCTGATTCTGCGCCATCACCTTGAAATCAGCGCCAAGCAGCAAATGGAATCCAAGGGATGGTAAGCCTTCTTTCTGGATCTTCTCGGCCAGGGTCACAAACCACGCGCGCGCCGCTTCTGTTGTGTCAGACCAGTCGGTAATCGTGAATGCTGCTTCCTCGAGAAGCGCGCGCAACTCAGTTGGCGACACGAGGAAACTCGTATCCGGTGTGCGCGCCCACGGAACCGGAAACAGCACCGGGCCAGACGGACCAGCAAGTACATCGTAGATAGCGAGCGTGCCGCCCGGCTTTAGAACGCGGTGCATTTCCTTGTACAGCCGCGTCTTGTCCGGGATGTTCATTGCCACATGCTCCGTCCATACGACATCGAATGTCTGGTCATCAAATGGCAGCTTGGTGGCGTCGCCTTGGCGGTAGTCGACGAGGTGTGCAAGGCCAGTCTTGGCCGAGAGCATCGAAGCAGCGCGGCAGTACTCGTCTGTAAGGTCGATGCCCGTGACACGGCAACCGAACTCCTTCGCCAGGCAACGCGAGGTCCCGCCTACGCCGCTACCCACATCAAGTACGTGCTTTGATGCATCGAGCCCTGCAGCCCGGGCAAGCTCGAGCGTCGCCGCCCGTCCGCGGATATGAAACTGGTCGATGGGCGCCAAGTCTTCGGGCGTGAGGTGGTTTATGTCCTTGCCCGCTTTCTCCAGCGCCGTCAGTATGACGTCTCCCAAGTCCGCACGGGTGTAGTGCGTCTGGATTGCTTCATTGATACGCGTTTGCATAGACACGGTCCTCCTCGTATTGGCGCTGCCTGACGTGTGATGAGGCGCACCCGCCCGTTGATCCTGGGTCACGTTCCGCGGTGAATCCCGGTGTGGGCTATGCTGCCATTCTCGCTGCGTTCTCGAATACCGGCCAGTGGCGGACGCCCATAATCCTGACTTAACCACCCACTGCAATACTCTGCACCTCGACACACCGCGCCCGGATGAACCGTAAAAGATTATGGGGCCCTGCTCCTGATCAACAGGCTATAGCTAAGCAGGCCCATGGCAATAGATTGCTCACACCGCAGTCGGGCTGAACTAACTTTCTGTAAAGGAGATACACCATGACCTCTACCCAAACGCTGCAAGGAAAAGTCGCTTTCGTTCAAGGTGGCTCCCGCGGTATCGGTGCGGCCATCGTCAAACGCTTGGCCCGTGAAGGCGCGGCAGTAGCTTTCACCTATGTATCGTCTGCTGAGCGGGCCAATGTTTTGGTCAGCGAAGTGGTTGCCGCTGGTGGTAAGGCACTTGCCCTCAAGGCCGACAGTGCTGATGCCGCAGCCGTGCAACAGGCCATTCGTACAGCAGTCGAGCACTTCGGCGGCCTGGATATTTTGGTCAACAACGCCGGCGTGCTGGCCTGGGGCAACACTGAGGAAATCACCCTGGAGCAGCTTGACCACACCTTGGCGGTGAACGTGCGCAGTGTATTCGTCGCCAGCCAGGAAGCTGCCAAGCATATGCTCGACGGCGGGCGCATCATCAATATCGGCAGCACCAACGCCGAACGCATGCCGGTTGCTGGCGGCGCAGTGTACGCCATGAGCAAATCGGCGCTGGTCGGCTTGGCCAAAGGCATGGCCCGCGACCTGGGCCCGCGCTGCATCACCGTGAACAACGTGCAACCCGGCCCGGTGGACACTGAGATGAACCCGGCCGATGGTGAGGGCGCCGAGTACCTGAAAGGTCTGATGGCACTGGATCGTTACGGCAAGGCCGAGGAAATTGCCGGCTTTGTCGCCTACCTGGCCGGCCCGGAAGCAGGCTACATCACCGGCGCCAGCTTGACGATTGATGGGGGGTTCTCGGCCTAGTTCTTTGCGCCCCGGGGCGAGCCCTGATCATCTGCGCAGCCAGGTTGCCCAGCAAACGCCTGATCGAGTAGGAGGCGGATTCACACCCGCCGTCCTCTCACACCACCGTGCGTACGGTTCCGTACACGGCGGTTCAGGTTACGCGGCTAAGCCGGTTAATCGTATCCAGTATCGAGACCAGCCCGAGCCGGTCCCACAGTTTCTTTGGCAGCGCGTAGTTCATATGTTGCGCTCCCGAATTCCACCATGGACCTCGGCCATTGAAGGCTGACTTGTTGGCACGCTCCTCGCTCAACCCCAGGCGCATCAAGTTTCTCAGCCTCGTGGGAGGCTGCTTCCATTGACGCCAGATGACGCAGCGGAGTTTGTGCCTGACCCAACCATCCAGTTCCTCAAGCGGCCGCTTGCTCTGGCTGAGCTTGAAGTAGCTAGCCCAGCCTCTCAGGACGGGGTTGATCCGCTCGATGACAGTCGCCATTTTGCGAGCCCGTACGCTGCGCAGCAGCATTCTGAGCCGGTCGCGTAAGCGGTCTAGGCTCATCCTTGCCACGCGCAGCCTTGGCTGCTGGTGCCAGCTCATCCCATAGCCTAGGTAGTCGCACTTCCACGCCCTTGCCACTTGGCTTTTCTTCCTGTTCACCGTCAGCTTCAGACGTTCTCTCAGGAAGCGCTCGACGCTGACCAACACCCGTTCGCCGGCCCGGGGACTGCGTACATAGATGTTCGCATCATCGGCATAACGTACGAAGCGATGGCCCCGTCGCTCCAGCTCGCGGTCGAGTTCGTCGAGCAGGATGTTCGACAGCAACGGCGAAAGCGGGCCGCCTTGCGGCGTCCCCTCCTGCCGTGGGCTGACGACACCGCCCGACATGATCCCGGCTTCAAGGTAGCGGCGGATAAGCCTGAGTACGCACTTGTCTTTGATCCGACGTTCGATGCAGGCCATGAGGATGTCGTGATTGACCCGATCGAAAAACTTCTCCAGATCGAGTTCCACGCACCAGCGGTGTCCCGCTGTCACATGAGCACGAGCCATCTCGATGGCTTGATGCGTACTTCTGCCCGGACGAAAACCATAGCTGTAGTCCGAGAACAGTGGGTCGAAGATAGGTGTGAGCTGCTGCTGCAGTGCTTGCTGGATCAGGCGATCCACGACGCTGGGGATTCCCAGTTGCCGTGTGCCGCCCTGCGGCTTGGGAATTTCAACCGCTCGCACTGCTTGGGGCTGGTATTCACCGGCCAGTAACCTGGCCTTGAGGGTTGGCCAATACTGTCTCACGTAGCCCGCCAAGTCAGCGACCGTCATGCCATCGGCACCCGGTGCTCCCTTGTTGCTGACCACGCGTTGATACGCACGTCTGAGGTTGGCCGGTGC